>JAGBNT010000080.1 GCA_017634255.1 Lachnospiraceae bacterium | reverse complement strand
CCTCTGGGTGGGCCAGGACCACGTCCATTCCGAAACGGGTCATAAGGCCAATGACTCCCTGCGGAACTGACAGGGGCTTGCCGTAGCTGGGTGAGTAGGCCCAGCTCATGGCTATCTTCTTTCCCTTAAGCTTTTCCACTCCGCCGAAGGTATGGATGATATGCGCCATATCCGCCATACACTGTGTGGGGTGGTCTATATCGCACTGCAGATTTACGAGGGTGGGCTTCTGCTCGAGCACGCCCTCCTTATACCCTTCCGTGACCGCGTCCACCACGGTATGCATATAGGCATTGCCCTTTCCTATGTACATATCGTCGCGGATCCCGATGACATCCGCCATGAAGGAGATCATGTTGGCTGTCTCGCGGACAGTCTCGCCATGGGCGATCTGGCTCTTGCCCTCGTCCAGGTCCTGTACTTCGAGGCCTAAGAGGTTGCAGGCGGAGGCGAAAGAGAAGCGGGTCCGGGTGGAGTTGTCCCTGAAAAGGGATACTCCGAGACCGGATTCGAAGATTTTTGTAGAGATGTTGTTGGAGCGAAGGTATCTTAAGGCGTCGGCGAGGGTGAAGACGGCAGTGAGCTCGTCGTCGGTCTTTTCCCAGGTCAAAAAGAAGTTTCCCTCGTACATATCCTTGAAATTCAGTTTGTTAAGCTTATCAATATAATATTGTAAATTTTCTGCCATTGTTATTTTCCTTTCCGTAAAGACCTCCGTGAAATATACGAGTTCCGCTTCAGGGACACTCGGTCATAGCGGAGGGGTCATAGAGATTCAGTGCTGCTACATAGACCGCCGCGCAGGTGACAAGATCCTGTTTCCAGGTTATCTCGTTCGGTGCGTGGGCCTGGCTCTCTGCTCCCGGTCCGAAGCCTACGCAGGGAATACCGAAGCGGCCCTGAATAGCCACGCCGTTCGTCGAGAAGGTCCATTTATCCGTAAGGGGACGCCCCTCGCGAAGGTGCATCGCCGAGGGCGAGCCTATCCTCTTCTCGCCGAAAAGCGCCTTATGAGCCTCCACAAGTGCCCTGACGTGTGCATCCTCTTCCTTATTTATCCAGGTGGGGAAATAGCTTTCGGTCTCGTATACCTCCCCTGTCCATGAGGGTCTGTCATACATATACATGGAGACCTCTACATCCTCGCCGTATTTTTTTACACTCGGAAGGTCGCGCACTTCCTCCAGACAGCTTTCAAAGGTCTCCCCTGCCGTCATGCGCCTGTCAACCGAGATCGAACAGGAGTCCGCAACGGCGCATCTGCTGGGAGAAGTAAAGTATATCTGGGAAACCGTACAGGTCCCGCGACCCAGGAAACGTGCATCCTCATAGTGGTCGGGATTATATTTCGGGTCCAGCATTTTGACCAGTCCCCGTATCTGCGTGCTGTCGTCGCAGCCGTTGTTGTTCAGGGCGCGGATATCGCTTATTATATCCGCCATCTTATAGATCGCGTTATCTCCGCGCTCGGGCGCCGAGCCATGACAGGAGATGCCTTTTACGTCCACGCGTATCTCCATCCTGCCCCTCTGTCCCCGGTATATGCCCCCGTCCGTCGGTTCAGTGGAGATTACAAATTCAGGACGGATCTTGTCCTTATTTACAATGTACTGCCAGCACATTCCATCGCAGTCCTCCTCCTGAACAGAGCCGACTATCATAAGCCTATAGCCCTTGGGTATGAGGTCCATATCCTTCATTATCCGGGCTGCATATATGGCGCTGGCAAGACCACCCTCCTGATCCGAGCCTCCGCGGCCGTAGATTATATCGTCGGTCTCGTAGCCCTCGTAGGGGTCATGCTCCCAGTTATCCCTGTTGCCAATTCCCACAGTATCCACATGGGAATCGATGGCGATCACCTTATCGCCCTCACCCATCCAGCCTATGATGTTGCCGAGCCCGTCGATCTCCACCTTGTCGAAGCTTAGCTTCTCCATTTCGGCTTTGATGCACTCCACAACCTCTTTTTCTTCGCAGCTTTCCGACGGACATTTTATCATGGCGCGAAGGAAGGCGCTCATGTCATCCCTTTTGGCTTGTGCTGCCGCTTTTATCGCTTCGAAGTCAAGTCTCATATCAATACTCTCCTTTCCATACTATTTTTTCGTATCTTTCGGGGTCTGTATCTCCCTCTGTCGAGAACATCAATACATCTGAAAATTTATTTAATCCAAGCGCGTCTTTCAACTCTGTATAGGCTTTATCCTCCATTATTGCAGCGAGAACACCCATACCTACAGCTCCCGATTCTCCCGAAATAACTCTCGGGTCGCCCTTGACCGGGCTTGAGAGCATACGCATACCTCTTGCAGCTGTCCAGTCCGGACAGGAAAGAAAGACATCGGCATGGTCTTTAAGGATGCTCCAGCCTATGGTATTGGGCTCTCCGCATGCCAGTCCCGCCATTATCGTATTTAAGTCTCCGCCGACCGTCCTTATGTTTCCGTCTCCTGCCTCTGCTCCCCTGTACAGACAGTCAGCAGCCTGCGCCTCCATTATGATGAATTTAGGCGGATCGTCCGGGTAAAGATTGGTAAAATATCCGACTACTGCACCGGCAAGGGAACCCACGCCAGCCTGGACAAAGACGTGGGTGGGACGGTTCACCTTTACGGAGCGGAGCTGTTCGGCAGCTTCCCCTGCCATTGTTCCGTAGCCCTGCATTATCCATGAGGGAATGTCTTCGTAGCCCTCCCATGCGGTGTCCTGAACGATAACTCCGTGCTCTGTTTCTGCCGCCTCCCTTGCGGCTATGCGAACACATTCATCATAATTTACTTCCTCTATAGTGACCTCTGCGCCTTCCGCCGCGATATTGTCAAAGCGCATTTTTGTACTGCCCTTGGGCATATGGACTACCGCCTTCTGACCCAGGCGTTTTGCAGCCCAGGCTACTCCCCGTCCGTGGTTTCCGTCGGTCGCGGTAAAAAAGACAGCCTGCCCGAAGTCTTTTTTTAAGGCATCGCCGGTAAGGTATTCGTAATCCAGTTCAGATACATCCTTACCCAATTCTCCCGCAATATATTTTGCCATTGCAAAGGAACCCCCCAGAACCTTAAAGGCATTGAGCCCGAAGCGATAGCTCTCGTCCTTGACAAGGATGTTATTCACTCCCAGCCTCGCCGCCATACCCTTAAGGCTCGCCAAAGGGGTAACACTGTACTGCGGGAAGCTGCGGTGAAAATCCCGAGCCTTTCTTACATTTTCAAGGCTCATGACGGACAGCCTTTCGTCCCCGTCCTTAGGCATTTTATTTCTGCACCATTTGATCTTTTCCATTTATATACCTGCCTTTTTTCTTTATGTTTAGAGTAATTTTTTTGTATGTCACTGTCAAGCCGTGTTATAATAGGATTTAACTGTACCATTACAGTATCTTATTACTTGATTTCATAGAAAGACGGGACACGGTTTATGAAGGTTTCAAGAAACTACAAACTGCTTCTGGTTATCGCATATGTGGGTCTGCTGCTGTTTTTCATCGGACTCAATATTTTCGGCGGACAGCGGCAGGGATTATCCAATCTGATAGTAAACGGAGCGATGTTCGTCATTACCGGCTGGATATTGCTGTCGTGTGAAAGGAAAAGCTTTAACCCCACGGAAAAAATAGGTGAGGAGCTCACTAAGGTAACGGAAAAGATAAAGCTCGACGCCATGCATGAACGGAGATTTCTCTGGGAAAGGTATAAGGAGGAAAAGGAGGAGCTCTTCACAAATCCTGTGCTTAAAGAGCAGTATTACGATTACCAGTATGAGCTGGACAGGATAGATATCTCTGATAAAACCTTCTATAAGTGCGACATAGAGGAATATATAAACTATGACCTGATAGATACCGTAATACACAGGAATCTGCTCAACCAGGTTCCCGGTGCCATGACGGGTCTCGGTATCCTGGGAACCTTCATCGGTCTTTCACTGGGTCTTCAAAGCTTTAACACGGGGACCACAGCGGAGATAGCCAACAGCATAGAGCCTCTTATGGACGGTATAAAGGTCGCGTTTCAGACCTCCATCTACGGTATGGTCCTTTCGCTGATATTTAACTATGTATATAAAAGAGAGCTGGAGGATGCGGAAGGTGCGGTCAGAAGCTTTGTAGTGGCTCACAAGAAACACGTTATGCCGGATACATCTCTGGACGGCTACAACAAGATGGTTCAGCTTCAGATGCAGCAGGCGAGGAACACAAAGGATATTTCCGATACCCTGTCCTATTACACCTCCGAAGGTCTTGAGAAGACGCTGAAGCCCCGGTTCGACGGCTTCGATGCCACGATCAGCGACTTTGCAAATATGGCTACCAAAAATCAGCTGGATGCACTTTCGACGGTGGTTCAGGCTTTCTTAAAGGAGATGGATAAGGAATTAAATGCCTCCTTCCAAAGGCTGTCCGATACTGTCGATTCAACTATGGTTCTGCAGAATGAAAATAAGGAACAGATGGAGAAGCTCTGTTCCAGATCGGCTGAGCTGGCGGAGAATGTCAACGAGATCACCCGCCAGACAGGCAGGACGGCTTCTGCTCTTGGAACCTACGCAAGCGATGTAAGAGAGCTGAAAACTGCTATGGATTCCGACCTCGAAAGGACATTTAAGATGCTGGAGGAGCAGCTAGGGGTTCAGGCGGCTCTGCTGTCCCAGCTCCAGAACACGCTTCAGACCATGCCGCAAAGCGTTGGGGACACAATTAGGATGATAAATGATAATCTGCAGTATGCCCAAAACCAGTTAAATGACACCATTGAAAAGGTAAGGGATACGGTGGAGCACATTCCCGAGGCCGTAGACTACTCATACCTCGGACTGGAAAGGAGCTTCCGCAAGGCGGATATGGCGGTTGAAAAGCTGAGTAATTCAGTGGAGTCACTGGACAGACATTTCTTCCGTAAATAAACGGGCGAAGGAGCGCTGTCCCGGCAATCCCTGGCAGCAAGCGCCCTGAAAAATGACAGGAATAGCAATATGAGATACAGACTTAGAAGAAAACAGGATGAGGAAACCACCTACTGGCTGTCATATTCCGATATGATGGCAGGGCTGCTGCTTACCTTCGTGCTGATAATTTCCTTTACGATGCTTCATTCCAAAATGCAGTTCGATGAAAAGGAAACGCAGCTTCTCGGCAAGGAGCAGGAGCTTTCCATACAGGCGGATGAGCTGGAGGAGGAACGGGCAACGGTAGCCTCGCAGAAGCTCAAGCTGGACGAGCAGAAGGAAATGCTCAATGCTCAGGAGCAGGCTCTCGCAGAGCAGGGCGAGAAGATAGCCATACAGGAGAAGACGCTCTTAGAGCAGCACGAGCTTTTGAATAAGCTCCAGGCGGTCATGAGCGAGCAGCAGGAAAAGCTGGACAATATCATAGGTGTCAGAAGCGAGCTTGTAGAAGCCCTGAAGGAGGAGTTCGACAATTCCTCACTTAAGATTTCTGTGGATCAAAAGACCGGAGCCATCACCTTCGATTCCAGCATCCTCTTTGACTACAATAAGACCGAGCTTAAGGCATCCGGCAAGGAGTTTCTCGCAGACTTCCTTCCCAGATATGCAAAGGTGCTTTTAAATCCCAAATACAAGAGCTATATTTCCGAGATACTTATAGAGGGACATACCGACACCGATGGAGACTATCTCTTCAATCTGGAGCTCTCCCAAAAGAGGGCTTACTCGGTCGCAGAGTTCTGTCTGGATGAAAACAGCGACATCCTCACCACGAGAGAGCGTGATGCCTTAAGGGATCTGGTTTCCGCTACGGGGCGTTCCTACAGCAGTCCGGTCTATGACAGTACCGGAAATATCGATAAGGATGCCTCCCGAAGGGTAGAGTTTCTCTTCCGTCTGACAGACGAGGAAATGATACGTGAGATGCTGGATATACTCAATTCCGGTGAGTAGATCCAGGAGCTTGTATTCAGCTTTCAGACTCCAGGGGTCAGCGTACTGGCTCCCCTCCTGACGAGGGGATAGAGAACAGTGGAGAGAAAAATCCCCGCACCTCCCTGAGCAATGTTAAACGGTATCTCGGCAGCGGATTCGGTTATGGCGGCGGCAAAGGCAGCTGCGGACAGCTCACCCGCTGTGAGAGAGATAATAATTACATTATAGAAAAAATAACCGGCGATCATTATAAGTTCCCCCGCAAGACCCGAAATCATAAGGAGTCCGGCGGGGAACTTTTTTTCGTGTTTTAAATGAGGGGCAGTATTTATCTCTCCGGCTGAAAAAATCCTGCTCAATGAATGGAAAGTCCGCCATGCAGCCAGCGCTACAAAAAATTTTATGATAAAGGTACCCGGAACCCATATGACGTAGCCTGCCAGCAGATCCGAAAGCGCAGAGCCTACGGCTGCTGCAAGGGCTCCCGATGTCTTCCCGAGAATAAGACCGCTAAGCAGTACAAAGCAGTCTCCCATATGAATATAGCCAAAGGTCGGCGTCTGTATCTTTACCGCGAAGGTCGCTACAAAGGTCAGGGCAGCAAAGACCGCCGCCCTGACTACCGCAAAAGTACTTAACCCACTCTCTTTTTTCATAATTATCCACCCCCCGTACAATAAACTTAATTATAGTAAACGACAAGTTTTTATGTCGTTCACTATAGAACTATCGGTCGGGAGTGATTATACTACAAATCTTAGCTTCAAGTAAAATCTTAGAATGTTTGAGCCTGTCATAAGAATTATTTATATCAACTCAGTTCTTATGTGCCACTGCCTCTATCTCAACCAACGCTCCCTTTGGGATAGCTGCAACCTGAAAGGCTGCTCTCGCCGGATAGGGCTCTTCAAAAAACTCGGCATATACTTCATTCATGGCGGCAAAATCACCTATATTTGCAAGAAGCACCGTGGTCTTTACCACATCCTTCATGCTAAGACCTCCGGCTTCAAGGATGTTCTTTATGTTCGTGAGACTCTGCCTCGTCTGGGAAGCGATGTCCTCCCCTGCAAAATTGCCCGTAGAAGGATCTATCGGGATCTGACCCGAAACATAAACGGTATCTCCTGCCGCTATTGCCTGTGAGTAAGGACCTATGGCTGCCGGTGCCTTGTCGGTATGTAATGCTTTGTTCATAATCTTATTCTCCTTATTTTGTGAGGTGCTTAAAAGCGCCCTGAAACTTAAAACATTAACGGATATCCGACCACGATTTTATCATATCTGCTCCACATTGACAAAAGAATTGCATAAACCTAGAATCTTAATATATCGTTACTATTCACAGCCTTTCAGGCTGCGAATGTAACGGGTTTTGCCAATTAAATCGCCTTCGGCGATGGGGCAAAACCCATTTAAACCACAACACATTGGGGCGTAACTGCGCAGTAAATGCGCAGTTCGCCTGTGAACAGTAACAATATATCTACTATTCAGAGGATGTTATGCAGTTAAAACTCCGTATACAGAAAAAAGCAGGGGATTTCCTGCTAAATATTGGCTTTGAAACCAGCTGCAGGAGAACGGGCATACTCGGACCTTCGGGAGCCGGAAAAAGCATGACCTTAAAATGCCTTGCCGGCATAGAGCGCCCGGATTCCGGTTTTATACAGCTGGGGGACAGAGTACTGTTTGACTCCGAAAAAAAAATAAACCTTAAGCCCCAAAAGAGGAACATAGGCTATCTTTTTCAAAGCTATGCGCTTTTCCCGACCATGAATGTGGAGGAAAATATAGCAGCCGGGCTTAAGGGAAACAGAGAATTTATACGGGAGACCACCAGCCGCATGATAAAGAAATTCCGTCTGGAAGGTCTGGAGAAACGCCTGCCGGGGGAGCTTTCCGGGGGACAACAGCAGCGAACTGCCCTTGCCCGCATCATGGCATATTCCCCTGAGATCATACTTCTGGATGAACCCTTGTCCTCTTTAGATTCTTATCTTAGAGCTAAGCTGCTGGAAGAGCTAAAAGAGCTTTTGTCCGACTATGAGGGTATGAGCATAATGGTTTCCCATGATGCAAGGGAGCTTGAGAGCTTTAGCGAAGAACTAATAGTTATCGATAAGGGACAGGTGGTGGAAAAGGGCGATATAAAAAAAATCTTCAGTAATCCATATTCAGGAACCGCCGCCCTTCTAACAGGAAACCTGTCCGGCGGCAGGTTCGGAGGAGAAAAAATGTCAGCAGGATCAGAAAATGAATTTACGCATTTTGACGAAAAGGGAAACGCCGTTATGGTGGACGTAGGAGGTAAGGAGATAACCCGACGGACCGCCGTCGCCGAGGGACGTATCATTCTTTCCCGGGACGCCATGGCTGCGGTTTTAGGCAGGAAGGTGAAAAAAGGGGATGTCCTGGGAGTAGCCACCGTTGCAGGCATAATGGGGGCAAAGCGCACTCCTGACCTCATACCCTTATGCCATATCTTAAACCTCAATAACGTATCCCTGGAATTTGAAACCGACGAGGACAGCTGTAGCATTAAAGCGGTCTGCACTGTAAGCTGCGACGGAAAGACAGGGGTAGAGATGGAAGCCCTTACGGGAGTCAGCACTGCCCTGCTCACCGTCTACGATATGTGCAAAGCCATCGACAGGGCGATGAGGATAGAGGACATTCACTTAGTCAGCAAGGCCGGAGGCAAGAGTACTGTGGAAACGGCAGTCCCGGAATAAAATGAACAGATCCTTACTGTCAATATCTTGAATTTTTTCCGTTGCCTGAATAAAAAAGATTTAAAAGAACTATGGCAAGAAAGGCGATGACCAGCACTATCGCCACCCATATGCCGGCAGTCACATAGTCCTGATCCTGTATCACCATCGCGATACGCTGCGATATCGTTGCAGTCTTTCCGGGGATATTTCCCGCGAGCATCGACGTGGCTCCGTATTCTCCTAAAGCCCGGGCAAAGGTCAGCACCGTTCCCGCTGCTATTCCCGGTCCCGCCGTAGGGACTATAACCTTCCAGAATATCTTTATCTCAGACATACCCAGGGTTCGCGCCGCATGAACCAGGTCGGTATCTATGAGCTCAAAGGCTCCCCGGGCATTTCTGTACATAAGCGGCATGGCTATGACCATCGCGGCGATAACACAGCCCAGCCAGGACTGAATCACCTTTATATCAAAATTTTCATATAAGAACATTCCCACAGGTCTTCTTTTGCTGAAGATAATGAGCAGGAAAAAACCGGCTACGGTGGGGGGCAGAACGAGAGGCAGGGTAAGGATCCCGTCTATTATGGCTCTTAGGGGCGACCTCATCTTAATGACCTGCCTTGCAAGAAATATTCCCAAAAAGAAGGAGAGGATCGTGGCAGCCACACCTGTTTTCAGGGATATCCACAGGGGGCTCCAGTCCAGTCCTTCAAAAATTTCCATCAAATCCTTCATTCCACCTCTGTATCAAAATAATACTTTTTAAAGATCTCTTTTGCCTCGTCCGAGGCTACAAACTCTACAAAGTCCCTGGCAGCCGCCTTCTGCACCTCATCCGCCTCGTCATTTTTAACCTGGGCTATGGGGTAGATCACATCCCCTGTCAGGTCGTAGCTGACACGTTCCAGAATATTAAGCTCGTCCTCATATCCATAGGTATCGGAATAATAAGTCGTTCCCACCTCACAGGCTTCCTCCACTACAGCCGCAAGCACCTTGGAGACATTCCCCTGCTCGGAAATCTCTACTCCGCCGAGAGCCTCCGAAACCTCTTTGGTGGTATATGCTGAAGGGTCCTCGGTCTCAGGCAGGAGACCTAAATTCATCAGCGCCACCCGGGTATATCTTCCCACAGGGACTGACCCGTCCGCCAGGGCTATGCTGGATGCCTTTTCAATATCCTTAAGCCCTGTGACCGCAGTATTGCTGTCTTTACGGCTTACGACCACCACCTGGTTATTTACCACATTGTGCCTGGTTCCCTCCTCAAGGAGACCATCGTCCTTCTCAAGCGTATTCATCTGCTTCTCTGCCGCAGAGAAAAATACGTCACACTCATACCCTTCCTCTATCTGGGTTAAGAGGGTGCCGGAGCTGTCCGCGTTAAAGATTATTTCTACATCGGGATGCCCTTCGTTGTATTTTGCTGCAACCTCCTCCATAACTTTGCTCAGGGACGCTGCGATAAAAACCTGTATCTGTGTCCCGCTGCCGTCTTCGGACGCCGAAGTCCCATAAGACGATGCCCCGCAGGCTGTCAGGGCAAAGAGGAGCGCTGTTGTAAAAATTGCCGTTAAAATCCGCTTTTTCATACCTTGCCTCGCTATTCCTGTACCGTACCTCTTAGTATCTCCAATGCATGAGGCAGAACCGGCAGCAGATATTCCAGTTCCTCCCGGCATGCCTTTGGGCTCCCCGGAAGGTTGATGATAAGCGTCCTCTTCCTTATCCCTGCCGTCTGCCTGCTAAACATTGCCTTTGGAGTAATGGAAAAGGAGTAGTTTCGAAGCCCCTCTCCTATTCCTGGAGCCATGCGGTCGCAAACCGCCTCTGTCGCCTCGGGTGTTACGTCTCTTTCCGAAAAACCGGTTCCCCCGGTGGTAAAGATCACATCCGCCCGTCTCCTGTCGGCATAATTTATAAGCTCTGCTTCCAGCTTTTCCCTGCCGTCCGGCAGGAGCATATTGTCCATTACCTCATAACCGCTGTCCTTAAGCATTTCGGTAATGAGAGGGCCGCTCTTATCCTCGTTCTCCCCTCTGTAACACCTGTCCGACAGGGTTATAACGGCTGCGCTGAATGGTCTGTCCGGCTCCGGGGGATAAATCTTAAACGGTATGCCCTCATCAATCCTTCCGCCCGCAGTGACCACGGCAAAAATACCCTCCTTCGGCATGATGCACTCGCCGGTCTGCTCATAGATAGCGCAGTGGCTGTGGCAGGCTTTCCCGAGCTGGGTCACCTTAAGCTCGCACCCTCCAAGCTCTATCCTGCTTCCTACATCTACCCCATCCAGCTTCGCGCCCTCAAAGACCAGATTCTCTCCGAAAGCACCGAAATCCGCCTCAATGCCCTTGTTTCTTATGCCCTCTATAGAGCTCAGGCTTAATATACTTACCTGCCTGTGCCAGTTCCCGGCATGGGCGTCTCCCTCGAGCCCGTGACCTTCCCTTAAAACCGCGGAGGGTACCCGATGCTTTACCTCGCCCTTGCGTTCACTTATACAGATCGCCCTTAATATTCCTTCCATAGCTCATCCGCCGATATTAACCATGCTGTTTCGTTCACTGATCCTGTCCCTATGCTCAAAACAATGCCCCTCGGGCTTTGATGCCACAGCCCTTTCAATAGCCTGCCGCAGCCTGACCTTACGCAATACAGGATCCTCCTCGTCAAAAATACTTCTTATATTCTCCGTACCCGCATAGCAAAGGCAGGGCTTAAGCTCTCCCCCCGCCGTAAGACGTATGCGGTTACAGCCTGCGCAAAACTTATCCCCGATGGCGCTTATAAAGCCTATCCTGCCCTTAAAGCCATCTATCCTGAAATATTTCGCCGGTCCGTTTCCCCTTTTTGACAGCTCCCTCGCCATCTTTGGGAATTTACTTTTAAGGAGCCTTAAGACCTCTATTCCACTTACTCCGGTATATTTATTTCCATACCCCAACGGCATTAGCTCTATAAATCTTACGTCTATATTCTGCTTTTCTGCAAGACCGGCGAGAGCGGCTATCTCTTCATGAGAATCATTGACCCCCTTAATAGGAACCGCATTGAGCTTGACCCTTAGCGTTCCGATACCGGCTGCCAGACGGAGAGCCTCAAGCGACCTCTCCGACCCCCTTAAGCCGCTTATATAGCTGTCTGTTTCTGGATTTAGGGAATCGAGACTAAAATTTATCCCGTCAAGCCCTGCTTTAACAAGCCCTGAAAGCCTCGCCTCATCGAGCAGCCTCCCGTTGGTGGTAAGGGTTACGCCTCTTACTCCCTCGATACTTCTGACCGTCCTTACTATCTCTTCGCAGTCATCCCTTAAAAGCGGCTCCCCTCCGGTTATCTTAAAGGAATGTATCCCGCAGTCACAGGCTGCAGCGCAGATTTCACCAAATTCAGATGGTGAAAAATACCGCCCTTCTTCTCCGGTCTTACAGCAGGAACCTTCGGGATTACAGTATATGCAGCTTAAATTGCAGACCTCGGTTATGGACAGACGCATATATTCTATTTCACGATTAAATCTGTCTTTCATTTCTCATACCGTTTCCAGAAATACCTCTATGGCACCTCCGCATACGGTTTCGCTCTCCACATACCATTCGTCGGCAAGGCTCAGCTTATGAAGCGAAGACGCCGGAGCCTCTCCCTTAAGCATCTTTTCTCCCTGCTCTATCACAAAAGCTTCCGTACAGCCCCCTCCTATTGTCCCCGTAATCCGCCCGTCAGCCTCAATCAGCATCTTACTGCCTGTATCTCTTGGAGCCGAGCCCGTCCGCTTTACGATAGTCGCCAGCGCTGCCCTTCTGCTCCCCTCGATACTTACGAGCTTTTCCAGCATTTCCTTCGAAAAGCCGCTGTTTTTCTTAAACTGATTTTTTATCTTTATGATCTGGGCTATTATAGATACAGCTATTTCTTCGGGAGTCTCCGAACCTATATCGATACCTATGGGTGTATGGATGGAAGACACCAGCTCCTGCGGGACACCTGCCTCCAGGAGCTTCTCCTTTACCACTGCCGTCCTTCTCCTCGAACCCATAAGTCCTATATAGGCATGCTCTTTTCCGGCTATCGCTCTTATACATTCGGTGTCATAGCGGTGCATTCTCGTTACTACGATGTAATACGTATCGCTGCTTCCACTAAGACCGGCAAGAACCTCCTCAAACCTGCCGCAGATAACCCTGTCCGCACCCGCCTCGGCGGCTTTTCCGGTAAATTCCTCCCTGTCGTCAATACAGGTGATATGACATCCTATCATCTTCCCCAGCTTGATAATAGGTATGGAAACGTGACCTGCCCCACAGATCACCAGCCTTTCCGGGCGTCCCAGCAGTTCCGCGTAAAATGTCCGCCCCCCGGCTTCATAGCATTTTGACTGACTGATATCCGGAAGCTTCTTTGCCATTGCTTCAAAAAAGCCCGCCCTCTTAAAGGTCTGTATGAGTCTGCCGTCAGAGTAAAGAGCCTTTTCCCCTGCGTCTTTCCCCTCAAGCAGGGTAAGAAGCCATATCCGCCCTGCGTTACCCTTCAAGGTCAGCTCCGCTATCTTAGAATACGCTGATCCCGGCATAGTCACTACCCTTACTTTCCAAAGCCGCAATTAGGGAAGGTGCACTTTTCACAATTTAAGCAAAGTCCGCCTTCCCCGAGTATATCAAAATCTTCTTTTTTGAGAATTTCTCCCGCCATGATCCGCGGAAGGATGAGGTCAAAGATAGTCCGTTTAGAAAACATAACACAGCCGGGGAGTCCCATTATGGGAATTTCGTTCCTGTATGCCAGCATAAACATTGCGCCCGGCAATACCGGCGCCCCGTATGTGACTACTCTGTCGGGGTCGGCTGCACTCCGTATGGCAAGAGGAGTTCTGTCGTCAGGATCCACGCTCATTCCTCCGGTACAGATTACCATATCTGCGCCCCTTTGAATAAGGCTTTCTATCCCCCTTATCGTAACCTCCGGGTCGTCCGGACTGTATTCCTGTCCTACGATCTCTACGTCAAATTCGCTGAGCTTATCTTTTATCACAGGTGTAAAGGTATCCTCTATCCTGTGGTAAAAAACCTCACTGCCTGTAGTAACGATCCCCGCCCTTCTTTTCCGGAAAGGCAGCAGCTTAAATATCCGCCCTCCTAGAGCCGCTTCCTTAGCCTGCTCCATCTTTTCCTTTTCTATTACGAGCGGGATTATCCTCGTACCCGCAATTTTTTCACCCTTTTTTACTGCAAAATTTCCATGACGGGAAGCTATCATCATCTCCCCCAGGGAATTTACAGCGTTTAGCTTGGCTGAATCGACCTTGAGAAGACCGTCTATATCCGCGATAATCTCTATCTTCCCCTCACTGATATCTGAGGGATGCATATTTTCGCTTTTACAGAGCCCATATAAAATCAATGCTGCATCGTTTTCATGCAGCATATCCTCATTTATTTCCCATATATAGATGTTCTCCTTACCCATATTAAGGAGGACCGGTATATCCTCCTTAGTAATCACGTGCCCTTTCTTAAAGGCGGGACCCTTTTGAACATCCTTTATTATCCGGGTTACGTCATGGCACAATACCTGCCCCGCCGCATCCTCTGTTTTTATAAGCTTCATAACCGACCTTAAACTTTCGCTGAAAACAGTTCCTAATATATCGTCTTATCTGTTTTATCACCAAAAGCTTTAAAGGTCAATATCGTCTCATCCCTGTCCAGCTCCTTTAATTCCAGGATATCGTCGGTATCCATGCCCTCCGCGAGCTTATTGATAAAGTCGTAGATCATATCATCCCTGAAGCCGATACTGTCTGCGTCCTCTTTGGTATTCCCGTAATATACCTTGTCTATATTCGCCCATATTGACGCAGAGAGACACATGGGACATGGAAAGCACGAGGTATAGAGCTCACACCCGCTTAAGTCATAGCTGCCTAGGTTTCTGCTTGCGTCCCTTATTGCCATGATCTCTGCATGCGCCGTAGGGTCATTATTGGCAAGCACATGGTTTGAGCCCTTACCTATTATTTTTCCGTCCATAACAATGCAGGCTCCAAAAGGGCCGCCTGCATTTGTTTTAAGATTATCCCTTGCCAGATCGTCGGCAAGCTTCATATATTTATTCATATTTATAAAACTCTCTCAATATCCGAATAAATATTTCTTCTCCGACCCGGTGATCTACTGCCATACCTCCTTGCAGTCATCGCATATCTGACCATTGACTACGCTTCCCCATGTGGAAACAAAGATGGTGGTATCACTTATATTCTTTGATTCGCAGTAAGGACACACCTTCTGATTGCCCTTTCTGTCGGGAATTTGTCCCTTCATATCGATAGTACCGGGAGGGCACTGGGAAATATCTGAAAAGCTTCCTTCAAGCTCGGAACCGCCGCTTACCTTCTCTAATTCATCATTATTCATTTTATTAGCTTTGAGATCCATCCTTTATCCTCCTTCCTGCTTGTAGCTTCTTATGCAAGACCGCTGCCTGCTCCAAAATTGTTTCCGAAATCCTCAGTGTTCCTTGCTATGCCGTTACTTATACCGCCGTCTATGCCGGAGCCCAGAGGATCCTTCTCCGTCCTGCTGGCCTCTCCTGCCAGAAGCCTGCTCTGCACCATGGTATTGTCATCCTTGATCGCCTGATCAAGCTTGGGATTATTTTTTCTCTTATCGAACAGAGCGTCTATTATACCTGCACCGCCATTAACTTCCTCAAGCTTCTCATCGTTTATCTTACCGTTCATATCCTTCATTATCCTAGCTCCTTTCAAAATGGAATTTATTTTTGTTTGTTTGTATATGTATACGCACCACTTTTCCCTTGTGGCAGAAAAAATGAAAAATTAATTTTAAAATTTCTGAAATATTTTTATTTATCCAGTCTCTGCCTCTCGACAAGATCCGCAAAATATCCGTTGTTGGCTATAAGCTCCTCATAGTTGCCGTCCTCGATGATCTTTCCCTTGTCAAGGACGATTATCCTGTCTGCATTTTTAATAGTAGAAAGCCTGTGGGCTATTACCAGCCTCGTGCATTTAAGGCCGTCCAGAGCTTCTGAAACCTCTCTCTGGGTCATATTGTCCAGTGCACTGGTAGCCTCGTCAAACATAAGTATCTTCGGCTTGGGCGCAATAGCTCTGGCTATAAGGAGTCTCTGTCTCTGTCCACCGGATATGCCTCCGCTGCCCTCACCGATGACAGTCTGCATCCCCATGGGCATCTCGCGGATATCGTTCGCTATTCCCGCGGTCTCGGCTGCCGCCCAGGCTTCCTCCATAGTCAGCGACGGGGCGGAAATAACCAGATTTTCATAGATGCTTCCCATTATAAGCTTGCCGTTTTGCATGACTGAGCCGATATTTCTTCTTAAAGACTGCAGATCCAGCTTTTTTATATCCTTGCCGTCATAATATACCGCACCCTTTTGAGGAATTTCAAAGCCCAGGAGTATCCTCATAAGAGTTGATTTTCCGCAGCCCGTCTTTCCTGCAATCGCCACATACTGTCCCGGTCTTATCTTAAGGGACAGGTCGTCCAGGATGACCGGTCCGTCGTCGGTATATCGGAATGTTACATTATTAAGCTCTATTCCTCCGGAAAGTTTTTCCACCACCTTTTTATCCCCTGCAACCTCGGGAAGCGCCGAGAATATGGGTTCTACCATTTCCAATATGGGCTTTATCCCGGCAATGTCAAAGGCTATGCTAAAGATAGATCTTATTGCCCCGAAGACCATGGCATAAGCAGCGTTGAAGGCCGTGTATTCCGCCACAGAAACGCCGCCCTGAATAGCGAAAAAGTATATCACCACTGTTCCGACAAGACCTATGGCGGTGCTTAAGACGCCGTTGATCTTTAACAGCATGGGCGGATCGTATTGATGCTTCGCAGCATTGGTATAGCTTTTGGACCATTTTGCAAAGGCTCTCTTCTCGGCTCCGGAAAGCTTGATCTTTTGGATGCCCGTGATAAGGGAATAGGTAAGACCGTTTTCGGCTGCCATATGCTCCATATGCTCCTTGCTTATCCTCATCTGGACTATAGTAGTCAGTGTGGAAACAAGCAGGGTCACGAATATCACCGTCATTGCCGGTGCCACCAGTATGGGAGCATAGTTGAATATCTGGGTTATATATACCAGGGAGAAGATGGAGCTGAGTCCTGTGGAAAATACTATACTCGATATGGTGGTCGAAAGTGACGTGATATAATTCATTCTCTGAACGACTTCACCTGAGTTGTAATTCTTAAAAAAGTCCGTTGGAAGAGACAGCACCCTCATCATGGAAGCCGCTTCTATGGAAAGATTAAGCTTTCCCTGTATGCGCGCCATGGTAAGGCTCTGCAGTACGTTCATCATCGTTGAGCTCGCCTGTACGCAGATAAGGAAGATGGCGATAGCTACAAGGGAATTGACGCTGCCGGAATTTACAAGCTCGTCCGAATACAGCCAGTACATAAGTCTCGGCATTATCATGCCTATCAGGGTTCCAAGCGCTACGACCACCACAATAAAGACTACGTCGGAGACGGATATGCTCTTAAACATATAGGAAACTATGTCTCTTGCGGTAAGCTTTTTTTGCGGGAAGGGCTGGTAGAAGCAAAGCGCCTCATCCTCCAAAAGCTCCGCAGTCTTGGCGGTTACGAAAACACGTTTTCCGCTGTCACTGTCAAAGAAGGAATAGCCCCCGAAGGTACCCGGCATCAGAGCCACCGGCGTGCCATTGGATTTCAGCACCCCCAGCATAGGTCCTGCTGCATTCAGATACCACCCCTCGGTAAGATTAACATTTCTTTTCATAAGACCGAAGGGATGGATAAGGTGATCCAGTTCCTCATCCCAGTCGTCAAACTCTCTGGTAAACTCCTTCAAACGGATGTGATAGTACTTAAGTACCTCTTCCATCGCGTTTTTCGCCTGTTCAAAGGAATCGTGCATAGCCGCCTTCACCTTGGCGCCCATAACTATCCCTGCCATGTCTACAAAGGCTTCCCTGAAGGCTTCCTCGTCACTTATTTTTCGTTGTCTTATCTGTTCGTCAAACCAACCCATATTACTCCGATGTTTAATGCCCTAAGCAGCAAGAGCTTCGGGCTGTAGTTAATATTTATTCTGAGGTTACCAGTTCTGTATAGTAACCGCCTTTTGCATATAATTCTTCATGCTTGCCGCGCTCCACTACCTTTCCGTGATCCAGTACGATGATCTCGTCGCTGTCCCGGATCGTCGAAAGCCTGTGAGCAATGACAATACAGGTTATTCCCCTGTCCTTTATGGCCTTTACCACCTCATATTCGGTCTTGGCATCGAGGGCGCTCGTGGCCTCGTCCAGAATTATTATGGTGGGATCCTGCGCCAGCACACGGGCGATCTCCATCCTCTGCCTCTGTCCGCCGGAAAAGTTTCGTCCGCCCTCGATAAGCTTATAGTCGTAACCGCCGTCACGCTGCATGATGTCCTCGTGGATCTGCGCATCCCTTGCAGCCATTATCATCTCAAAGTCCTCTATGGAATCATCCCACATCTTTATATTATTTCTTATGGTGTCCTCAAAGATGATAATATCCTGATCCACTACTGCCACTGAGCCTGTAAATACGTTTCTGTCGATCTCCGACCTCTTTTTCCCGTCAAAGAGTATCTCTCCGCTCCAGGGCTCATAGAGCCCCGATATGAGCTTGGACAGGGTGGACTTTCCGCAGCCTGAGCCGCCCACAAAGGCTATCCTGCTTCCGGGCTCCATCTTAAGATTGAAGCCTTCAATAAGCGGATCTGCCAGAGGGGAATAGCCGAAGGTCACGTTCTTCATTTCAATATTGCCCTTAAGCTTATCATAAGTGGTGTTTTCATCGTCCTCAGAAACGGGTCTTTCGGTCTTGAAACTGACATCTTCAGGATATTTCATGACGTCCTCTATGCGCTCCATCTCGGTACGCATCTCCTGTATGGTCTGGCCGGCACTTATGAGGGTGCTGGCAGGAGACAGGAAGGACTGCAAAAAACCGTCAAACGCCATGACCATACCAAGAGTGAACTTTCCTTGCATGGTCATATACACACCTATAACAAGAATAAGGGTGTTTATAGTCTCTGAAATAATGGTAGGGATCATTCCCAAATAGGAATTGAGCTTTGTAAATCTGTTTGTCTGTGTATTGACGCTTGCCTGATATCCTGACCAGCGCTTAAAGAAGCCGTTCTCAGCTCCGCTGGCCTTTATGGACTCCACCATTTCAATTCCGGCTACGGTCTGTCCGGCGAGCTTTCCGGAATCCCTCATCTGCACTCTCATGATGTTGACACGCTTTTTCGATATGATCTTCGCCACGATTATATCGAAGATTATGCTCAAAAGTCCCAGTGCCGTCAGCAGCGGACTGTTTGCCAGCATGATGAAGAGATAGAAAAACATCATTGCGGTATTCAGCAGCAAAGGCGCCACCGTCTGCACCAGGTTAGTAGCAATAGCGGCATTGGAGGTCTTTCTCATCTGAAGATCTCCCGTCATTCTCTGGGAATAGAACTCCATCGGAAGATGCAGTATCTTCCACATATAGGTCGAGCTTCCCACGATAGCCAGCTTTCCGTTGATCTTTAACGAATATATGGCATTTATCCACATCGTAACTATCTGCAGGATTGCAAAGCCCGCCAGAGCCGTCAGAAAAGGCATAGCCCAGGAGGGATTGACTCCCGGAAGCAGGCGGTCTATGAATATTCTTGAAAAAACGGGATTTATAACACCCAGGAGAGAGGTGATTATGGACGTAAATACTACAAAGGCCACTGCCACCGAGGTCCCCTTGAGCCTTTCTTTGGCATAAGATAACATACTCCTTGGTTTGCCCTCGGGCACAAATGCATCCGTCGGTTCAAACATCAGACAGATACCGGTAAAGGACTCATCAAATTCCTTCATGGGTACAGTAACACTGCCTCTGGCGGGGTCGTTTAAATAGGCCTTATCCCCTTTAAATCCGTTCAATACCACAAAATGGTTGAAATTCCAATGAATTATAGCCGGAAATATGCCTTCCTTCTTTATATCCTCCGGCTCCATCCTGTAGCCTGCGGCATCGAGACCGTAATTTCTTGCAGCCTTAAGAACATTTTTTGCGTTGGAGCCGTCTCTGGAAACTCCGCAGTCCACTCGGACCTGCTCAAGAGGTATCCACTTATCATAGTAGGAAAGTACCATTGTCAGGCAGGCGGCTCCGCACTCCAAAGCCTCCATCTGCATAATAACAGGCACCTTCGCCACCTTGTTCTGCACAGGCTGTTTAATATGCTTTTTAGGTGTTTCAGCGGCCATTTGACTATTTTTCTCCGTTCCAAAGGAATGACAGCGGGCTTACTCTGTCTATGACTATCTCACCCCTGTATATTCCATCATTTATATTTATCTTCGCCGTTACAGGATACACTATGGTGTCGTCGTCATAGCCGGCGTCATTAAGGGCAAAGTCTCCAAGGACTTCCTCAGCTTTCATACTGTCAATGCCGATGCCTATCACCTTTCCCTCAACCTTGGATATCCTGACAGGCTTCCCTACCGTCACCTTAAGGGCATCCCCCGCCTGGACATAGAAGGTCGCGCTTTCATCCTTTACGATTACAGGCGCCCCCACCGTCGTATCGAGCTCAGCCACCGAGCCCCAGACTATGACTCCTAACAGAATAAGGATTATGCTGACTATCAGCATCCACACTCCCGGAGTCGTAACGCTGATATAGTCGTTAAGCTGCTCGGGTGATGATACCTTGTCTAAACTTTTCTGTCTGAAAATACTCTCGCTCATTTTCTCGCCCCACTCACATTACAATTTAAATAACGTACTTAAAATTCCGCGCCCCAGAGACGCTCCGAGGTTTCCTCCCAGGGTCTTCCCGAACTTTCCGAAAGAAGAGCCCACGGTCTTTCCCACCTCTCTTCCCAGGGTTCCTGCGACAGAACTGCCTACAGACTTAGCCGCCCGCTTGGTCGCCCTGTCTGCTGCCGCTTCCTGCTTCTTTTTTTCTTTTTCCTCGGCGGCATCTTTTTTGAGCCGCTCCGTCTCCTCGGCGGCTTCCTGCTTGAGCCTTTCTTTTTCTTCGGCAGCCTCCTGCTTCAGCCTCTCAGCCTCCGCCTCCTTTTCAAGACCCATACGTTCAATAAACTCGTAAGCTGAATCGGGGTCATAGCTTTCAGCATATTTTCCGTAAAGGAGGGAAGCCTTTATCACTCCGTCGCGCCGGACTCCGTCTATGCTACCGAATTTGCTCTTTGGCGGCAGGATGAAACCCTTCTGCGCCATCTGCGGCACTCCGTCCTCTCCAAGAAATGAAATGAGCGCCTCTCCCGTTCCCAGCGACATTATGGTCTCCATAGTATCAAACTCAGGATTGGCTCTAAAGGAGTCCGCCGCTGCCCTGACTGCCTTCTGTTCAGCAGGCGTATATGCGTGCAGGGCATGCTCTACCTTGTTTCCAAGCTGCGCGAGGACGCCGTCGGGAATATCCCGGGGATTTTGGGTCACAAAATATACTCCCACGCCCTTGGAGCGTATGAGCTTTACTACCTGCTCTATCTTGTCCATGAGGCTCTTGGAAGCTCCGTCGAAGAGAAGATGCGCCTCGTCAAAAAAGAATACGAGCTTAGGCTTGTCTAAATCTCCGACCTCCGGCAGGGTCTCAAAGAGCTCTCCTAAAAGCCAGAGCAGAAACATCGAATAGAGCGTTCCATTATTTATAAGGCTGTCGGATGCCAGGATATTTACAGTACCGCGTCCTGAGCTGTCCGTAGTCAAAAGATCGTTTATATTAAGCGCCGGTTCTCCGAAAAATCTGTCTCCGCCATCCAACTCAAGCGCCACCAGCGCCCTCATTATCGCGCCTATGGTGTTGGGGCTTATGTGCCCGTAGTCCGCCGCGTACTCCTTGGAGTTCTCCTGCACATGGTTTAACATCGCCTTTAAGTCCTTGGTGTCCACGAGCAGAAGTCCTTCATCGTCGGCTATCTTGTAGACTATTGAGAGCACATCGCTTTGCAGATCGTTTAATTTAAGTATCCTGGATAAGAGCACAGAGCCCATTTCGGATATGGTAGTCCGAAGCTGTATGCCCTTTTCACCGAACACATCCCAGAAATTAACGGGGTATGCCCCGTATTCAAAGCCGGCTTCCCTTAAGGAAAATCTTTCCAGCCTTGAACGCATATCCTCGCTGTCGATTCCGGTTTCACACATTCCGGCTATGTCGCCCTTTACATCGGAAAGAAAGACGGGAACACCCATTTCACTGAAGGTTTCCGCCAGAACCTTTAAGGTAACTGTCTTTCCTGTACCGGTTGCCCCCGCTATCAGCCCGTGCCTGTTTGCCATCCTGGGCGAAAGCGATATATTATTGCCCGAAGCATCGTTTGCAAGCCATATCTTGCCTTCTTTTATCATTCCAGTACTCCCTTTATTGCACTCATAAGCTCCTCAAATGTTTCATATGCAGGTATTTCAGGATTATCCTTTATTATCTGCGGGGTGGACTTAAACAGGAAGCCGTTTCTGCCCGCCTTTATCATGCCCAGATCATTAAAGCTGTCACCTACCGCTATGGTATTAAAGCCGATGGACTGAAGGGCTTTTACCGTAGCCAGCTTCGCTCCTTCGATCCTCATTTTAAAATCCGCTATACTCCCGTCCCCGGCTACAACAAGACTGTTGCAGAACAGGGTGGGAAGTCCGAGCTTTACCATCAGAGGATGCGCGAACTGTGTAAAGGTATCGCTTATTACGATGACCTGGGTAATATCTCTTAATTCATCGAGGAATTCTCTTGCTCCCGGAAGGGGATCGATCTTTGCTATGGTCTCCTGTATCTCCTTTAATCCGAGACCGTGCTCTCTCAAAATATCCAGTCTGTAGTGCATGAGCTTATTGTAATCCGGCTCATCACGGGTTGTGCGTCTAAGCTCCGGTATTCCGGTCTCCTCCGAAAAGGCTATCCAAATTTCCGGTACCAGCACTCCTTCCATATCCAAACAGACTATATCCATATGCGTTTCTCCCTGCTAGATTCACTTCTATTCACAAATATTGCTTTTAAAAAATCAATATTATATTATCATAAGGATTGTAAGGTTTTCAATTATTATATTAGGTATATAGGTGAGGGTATCAATATGGCTGATTTAAGAGGCAGGGAAAAACATGTACTGGACGGTACTGCCGGCGTCCATAAAGACAAGCGTTCATCCGGAGGTCCTGTTGGAAGCGGCAGCGCCTTCGGCGGGGGCAGAGGAGGTTCTGGCGGTTCGGGCGGTCCCTCCCGGGGTCCGGTAAACAGTAAACTGGCATTAATAATAGGAATACTTGTAGTCCTCCTTGGAGGCGGAGGGGGCTTAGGCGGTCTTCTAAGCAGCGGCTCGGGAGGAAATACACAGTCCCAGCCGGCGCAAAGCACGACCGCTTCCCAGACACCGGCTTCCTCCGGAGGCTCTGCTGCTTCTACGGCGCTGGCTGGACTCGGAGGACTGTCTTCCCTTTTCGGCAATGTCTCCTCCACTTCTACCGGCTGGCTTAATGGAGAAAACAATACAGGAAAGCTGGATAAAAATGTTGCCGGGGAAGCCCGGGAAAAATTCACCTCCATCAAGGGCAACGGCGAAGATACGATAACCCTTATGGTATATATGTGCGGGACCGATCTGGAATCAAAACATTCCATGGCTACAAAGGATCTGACGGAAATGACTGATGCCTCCCTGTCAGATAAGATAAATCTACTCGTATACACCGGAGGCTGCAGCCAGTGGCAGAATAACGTTATTTCCAGCCGTACCAATCAGATATATAAGGTAGAAAACGGCGGGCTCAAAGCCCTCGAAAAGGATCTGGGAGCCAAGTCCATGACAGATCCCGCCACTCTTACTGATTTTATAAAATACTGCAATGCCAACTACCCTGCCGACAGGAACATGCTCATATTCTGGGATCACGGCGGAGGCTCCATCTCCGGCTACGGCTATGATGAAAAATACCCGAAGTCCGGCTCCATGGATCTTTCAGGCATAGATAAGGCTCTTAAGGGCGCCGGTATAAAGTATGACTTTGTGGGCTTCGACGCCTGCCTTATGGCTACCGTCGAGACAGACCTCATGCTGTCACAGTATGCGGATTATGCCATCGCATCCGAGGAGACCGAGCCCGGAGTCGGCTGGTACTACACGAACTGGCTGAATGAGCTGTCAAAAAACACCTCCATGCCGACCATCGAGATCGGAAAGAATATAATCGATGACTTTGTAACTGTCTGTGACAGGAATTGCCCCGGTCAGAAGACCACCCTTTCCATAGTGGATCTCGCAGAGCTTGGAGAAACGGTAACAGATGAATTTAAGTCCTTTGCAAAGGGTACGACAGAGCTTATCAAAAACAAGGAATACAAGGTGGTGTCCAATGCACGGAGCAGCTCCAGGGAGTTTGCCTCCTCCTCCAAGATAGACCAGATAGACCTTGTCAATTTTGCAAAGAGTCTTGGAACCAAAGAGGGAGAGTCCCTTTCGGAAACTCTGCTCAGCGCGGTAAAGTATAACCGTACCTCCTCAAATATGACTAATGCATATGGCATCTCCATCTATTTCCCCTATCAGCGTGCCTCGAACGTGGATAGGGCAGTCAATACCTACTCACAGATAGGTATTGATTCGGAGTACTCTGACTGTATAAGGGAATTTGCCAGCCTCGAAATATCCGGGCAGGTTTCAACCGGCGGTACGGTCTCTCCCTTCGGTTCCCTCACAGGCGGCGGAGTATCGGGCTCTTCGCTTCAGACACTGACCTCTATCATGAATCTGATGTCAGCCATGTCCTCCGGCAGAAGCCTTGGCATAGAGGGGCTGGACAGCTCGAATACTTCTTTCCTGAGCGACAGGGCTTTAGGTGAAAAGGAAACCGCTGAATATATTGAAGCAAACCAGTTTGACGGGAGCGCCCTTACCTGGAATGAGGATGCCGAGGGAAAATATATCTCACTTCCACAAGAGCAGTGGGAGATGGTAAACTCGGTCAACCTAAATTCCTTCTATGACGACGGAGAGGGCTACGTCGATCTGGGTCTGGACAATCTATATACCATCACCGAGGATGGAAAGCTCTATGCCGATACCGACGAGACTTGGCTCTCAATAGGGCGGGTGGTCGTAGCCTATTATCATACCGGAACGGTAAGGGACGGCGATGATTACAGTATTTCGGGATATGTGCCCGCCTACCTTAACGGCGAACGGGTGCATCTCATCCTGATCTTTGACAATGAACACCCTGACGGTTTCATCGCGGGAGCGGACCCGGATTACGATGAGACTCTTACAGAGACCTCCTCCCGCGGTCTAGCGGAATTGAAGCCCGGAGATGAGATACAGTTCATCTATGATTACTATACATACGATGAGGTCTACGACAGCAGCTATACCTCCAAAGAGACTCTGACTGTGACCGAAGAACCTTTTGAGATAGGAAATATCAAGCTTGACAGACCTGTAAAATCCTTCTATAAATTTACGGATATATACAATCAGGCGTACTGGAGCCAGGAGCTTTAAGATAAAAATACACCAACGAGTAAAATTTTAAAATAAAGGAGAGGATACCATGCTTGTAACAATGAAAGAAATATTAAAGATCGCCGAGGAAAAGGAGATCGCCATAGGCGCTTTCAACGCGGCAAACCTTGAGAGCCTTACGGCGGAGGTAGAAGCCGCAGAGGCGCTGGAGCTTCCGGTTATAATTCAATTCGCGCAGTGCCATGAGCCCTGGATCCCGATTGATGTGATCGGACCCATAATGCTCACAGCTGCAAAGAACGCGAAGGTTCCGATCTGTATTCACTTAGACCACGGTGAAACTTTAGAATACGTCCAGAAAGCCCTTGACCTTGGCTTTACCTCTGTAATGTACGATGGCTCGACCCTGGAATATGACGAAAACCTGGGTAACACCAAAAAGGCAGTTGAGCTTGCAAAGACAAAGGGGGCAGGCGTGGAGGCAGAGCTCGGCAGCATGGGAGTTCGTGAATCCGGCGCCGGAGACGGCAGCGGAAATGAGGACGCGACAAAGATATATACCGACCCTGAGCTGGCGGCGGATTTTGTCCGGGACACGGGCATAGACGCCCTTGCCTGCTCCTTTGGCACTACCCACGGCATCTACCTTACGGAGCCCAGGCTGGATTTCGACGTTGTAAAGAATGTCCGCGCCAAGACCGGAAACATCCCCGTTGTTATGCACGGCGGTTCCGGCGTCAGCAAAGAGGACTATCACAAGGCGATAAAGGCGGGCGTCCGCAAGATAAATTATTTTACCTACATGGATAAGGCAGGCGGGGCTGCCATAGTGAAATATCTGGAGGAGAAAAAGGACGACACGCCTGTATTCTTCTCGACACTTTCCATGTGCGGCCGTGATGCCATGCGTGAAAACGTGACTGGCGCAATGAAGATGTTCGCGTTTATGGAATAAGTAAGACGGTGCTGTCGCAATAGCAAATAAGTATCAAAATTTTTGTGCTGTTGCCGCAGCCCCGTTTCACGCAATTTACTATTTTCTATAAGGCGTATCTTCCAGAGGCAGGCTCTGTCTGAATTTGCCGTCATAGCGGTAGTACGCATGCGCACATGCCGGCGCCGTCGGTATCATGCACAGCTCTCCGCAGCCCTTTGCTCCCAGCGAGAAAGGAAGCTTATCCTCCTCCCTTGGCTCGCACAGGATAACCTCAAGCTCCGGAGCTGCATCGGCTCTCATAAACCCAACTGTTCCAAAGCGGCTCTTCATATGCCCGTTTTCTATCTCTACCTTTTCAGTTACGCCGTAGCCTATACCCATTAGCATCCCGCCCTCTATCTGTCCTTCCACGGACTGTATGTTTACAGGTGTGCCAACGTCAAAGGCAGCTACAGCCTTAGCTATCCGTCCCTCATCATTCAGGATCACCACCTGGGCGCCATAGGAATAGGAAATATGGCTGATCGGATTTTCCTTTATCGCCCCGAGGGGATCTGTCTTTGCGGAAAATTCGCCGAAAAATTCCATTCCCTCAAGCTCTTCGAGAGTCCTGCCCTTAAGCGCCGCCTCAAGCTTCTCTCCCGCCCTTCGGGCAGCTTCTCCTGTCATTACAGTCTGACGGGAGGCTGTAGAAGTTCCGGCGTCCGGTGTCCTCTCAGTGTCGGCATTTTCAAATACAAAGAGAGCCGGATCGAGCTTCGTCACATGACATATCTCCGTCAGGACCATCTGACCTATGCCCTGTCCCATGCAGGAAGCAGAGGTTCTTATATGTATCTTTCCATTTTCCACTGAAAGCAGAACACGGCCTATATCCTTCTTCCCCATTCCGGTGCCGGAATTTTTAAAGCCACAGGCAATACCGGCGTATTTATTTTCGTAAAACGCCTCCTTGACCGCATCGAGACATGCCTCCATATTTGTGTTGGGGTCTGCCGTCTGTCCGTTGGGGAGTATGTCTCCGGGCTTGATGGCATTTCTCCTGCGAAACTCCCAGGGGTCTATCCCTGCCATCTCCGCCAGAAGGTTTATATTCATCTCGGTGGCAAAACAGCTCTGTGTGACGCCGAAGCCCCTGAAAGCGCCTGATGGCACGTTATTTGTATATACCGACATTCCGAAGATATCTATATTCTGATAGTTATACGGTCCGGCTGCATGGGTACACGCCCTGTGGAGCACGGGTCCGCCAAGTGATGCATATGCGCCCGTGTCCGCTATGATGATCCCCTTCATCGCGGTAAGATGACCGTTTTCGTCACAGGCTGTGGTAAATTCCATCTCCATGGGATGACGTTTTACATGATAGCTCAACGATTCCTGCCTGGTGTACCTGATCTTTACCGGCTTCTTTGTAATCCACGCCATGAGCGCCGCGTACTGCTGCACCGACATGTCCTCTTTACCGCCGAAGCCTCCGCCTACCAGAGGAGCACGACAGTGCACTTTCTCAGCGGGTATCTGCAGCATTGTGGAACACTCCCTCTGCACGTCATAAATGGACTGGCTGGTTGTATAGATCAGGAGACCGTCTTCCCCCTCAGGCAGTGCCACAGCGCACTCCGGCTCCATAAAGCCATGCTCCTGCCAAGAGGTCTTATACTTTCTCGTCACTACATATTTTGAATTTTTTATCGCCTCGTCGGCATTTCCCCTGACCAGATTTGCCCGGCTCATAACATTGCCGTCGGGATGTATCAAAGGAGCATCCCCCTTAAGAGCCTCATACGGGCTGGTCAGGGGTGTAAGCTCCGTATAGCCGACCTCTACAAGAGCCGCTATTTCGTCTAGCTTATCCGGCTTATCGGTCGCAATGACCGCCAGAACATTGCCTTCATAGCGGGTTATATCTCCCACTCCCATCATCACATCCCAATCCTGCTTTATGTGCCCTATCTTGTTTAAAGGTACATACTCCTTAGTCAGTACCTCGACGCAGTCGGGATGCTCCAGAGCCCTTTTTACGTCTATGCTGTCAATCCTGGCTCTGGGGTATTTGGAATATATCGGCTTTGCGTACAGCATACCGTCAAATTCCAGATCATCCGCAAAAAGTCCCGTCCCGTTAACCTTCTCGGCGGCATCTATGCGCTTTGCATGCTCGTTCATCTTAAGGGTTCTGGGAGCGGGCGGTATCTCCTTCTTTTCACGAAAATACTCGGCAGCCATTAAAACAGCGTCTTCTATCTTTTTATAGCCCGTGCAGCGGCAAAGGTTTCCCTTTATAGCCTCCTTTATATCCCTTCTCGTCGGATTTAGATTTACATCCAGAAGGCTCTTTGCGGATATGACCATCCCCGGGATGCAAAAGCCGCATTGTACTGCACCTGCCTCGGCGAAGCAATGCTCATATACCTTCATCTCTTCAGAAAGAATCCCCTCCACTGTCAGTACCTTCTTTCCCTCCAGTCGGCTTAATGGCACTACGCAGCTTTTTGTCTTCTTTCCGTCCACCAGTACCGTACAGGTTCCGCAGACTCCCTCGCTGCAGCCGTCCTTTGCAGCTGTAAGATGCAGATCATCCCTCAAAAAGCGAAGCAGCTTCTTATCATGAGCTGATTCATATTCCTTTCCGTTTATGTTGACAGTAAACATATACGCCTTTCCGCCGCCTCTTTGCAGCAAACCCTCAGATGCCGAACTTCGTTAAAAAGTTTCCGAGCAGGTTCATACAGACCTCTTTTCTGTACTCTGCACTCACCCTGCCCCGGGTCAGTACCATGCGTTCAGCGTAGCGGCTTAAATACTGTTCCTTAAGCTCCTTCGCCTCCGCTATCGTTTTCCCTATCATCGTCTCTTCAATATCCTTATAGCGCAGGACGGTATCCGCCACAGCTCCGAAGGCTGCTGAAAGCCTAGTTATCCTGCTGTCCTTCTCGTCAAATATGCCGGCGAATGAAACCCTTGAGATTGCAAGGGCGTTCCTGCCCCCTACCTTCTCATAGCTGTATTTATCCAGACCGTACCGCGGCAGCAGAACCTCGATTATAAGCTCGTCCTGAGCCAGATCCAGCTTCTTTCTTCCCAGATAAAATTTATCTACATCCACGATACGTTCCCCATCCTTTGATGCCAGCTTAAGCTTTGCATCAGCTGCAAATTCTATCAGCACCGAATCCGCCTTTGCCGAACCGTTTCCGAGATTGCCTCCGAAGGTCCCGGCGTTTCTTATGGCAGGAGCCGCTATCCTTTTCAGAGCCTCCTTCATAAGAGCAGGAATCCTCTCATCCTCAAGAGCCTGCGTAAAGGTCACTGCTGCCCCTATCCTTACATATTCATCATCCTCGGTTATATTCCTTAATCCAGGTATCTTTCCTAAAAACAGGTAATCCACACCCTTACGGTTTTCAACCATAAGATCTGTTCCGCCTGCATAGGGCACCACGTTTTTTGATGAGCGAATTAACAATGCCTCGTCCAATGAGGCTGCTCCATATCCGTTTACCATAGTCCGTTTCCCTCCTTTGCAGCCAGCCCCACTGCGTTCACGATGGCATTATAACCTGTGCAGCGGCAAAGATTTCCCGAAAGACCTTCCCGTATCTCATCCTCGGTGGGATGAGCATTTTTAGAAAGCAGCGCCTCGGCAGCAAGCACCATCCCCGGTATACAAAAGCCGCACTGCACAGCCGAAAGCTCTCCGAAGGCTCTGTCCAGAACTTCAAAGCGTTTCGTCTCGCGAAAGCCCTCCATGGTAACTATATCTGCTCCCTGAACAGCTCCCATAGCTACGCAGCATGAATTGAACAGCACTCCGTCTATCAAGACCGAACAGGCTCCACATTCGCCTTCCTTACAACCGCACTTCACACTCGTGCAAAGGTAAGTTTCCCTGAGCACCTCCAGCAAGCGATCTGTCGCGCTTCCCGGGTAGGAAACCTCCTTCCCGTTTAACCTGAAACTTATGTCCGACATTTTAGTCCACCCCCTTGCTTATTGCAGATAATGTATCCTCTGCGGTAAAAGGTGCGTGATTTAACTTAATCCCGCCCAGTGCCTGCTCCATAGCCTCCAGATATGCCGCCGGAGCACCTACGAGCGGAAGCTCGCCGGCTCCCTTTGCCCCGTAAGGACCGTCGGGGTATTTTTCCACATGCAGCATGCATTTAAGCTTAGGCACATCCTTGGTTGTCGGAATAAGGTAATCAGAATATGAATTGTTGCGTATGCGCCCCTTGTCGTCGTAGTCCATCTTCTCTATGGAGGCATAGCCTATACCTTGCAGGAAGCCTCCCTCCATCTGTCCCATGACTACGTTGTAGTCTACCGGAGTTCCTACGTCGAAGGAGCCATAGGCTCCGAGCACACTGGCAACCCCGGTAAGGGTGTCTACCTCCAGTTCTATCGCATTTACAGCCCATGCATAGGTAGGATAGGCGTCTCCCTCAAACTTATCCAAGTGGAAGGGTATTATAAAATCAGGCTCCCTGTAGCGCTCCTCGACCTCCTGCTCCTCTCCGTCCTTCCACTGCTCACGCAGCTTAATGGCTGCGCGGCGTAGAAGCTCACCCACTATCATCAGGGACCGGGACGCAACGGTAGGTCCTGAATCCGGAACCCTTGCAGTATCCGGATGCTCGTAGAACACCTTTTCAAAGGGAATATTTAATTCATGAGCTACTATCTTCGGGAAGGTGGTTCTCACACCCTGACCTATATCCCCGTTGGATGCAAGTATCTCCACTGTGCCGTCCTTGTATTTACGCAGCTTTGCAACCGCCTTGATAAGGTCCCTCTCCCCGGCTCCGGTAAAGCCCGCTCCATGAAAATACATCGACATGCCTATCCCCCTCCTGTATCTTCCGGACTGGGGCTTAGCATAGTCCCTGCGCTTCTTTTCAAAGTCACATTCCGCGGAAACCTCGTCGATCATATCCGAAACGGGAACCGGAAAATGATATTTGCCGCAGGTGGAAGTCATATCTCCCTGCTTTGCCAGATGAGCCCTCTTAAATTCCAGCGGCTCCCTGCCCAGATCCCTTGCTATATGGCTCATAAGCATTTCAACTGCAAAGAAGGTCTGGGGACCTCCGAAACCACGGTAGGCACCGCAGGGTGAAGTATTGGTCTTAACCGCGCAGCCGTGAACCCTGATATTCGGGATATTGTAGACACCGGGAGCAGCGATTATCCCTCTTTGCAGCACTACTGCCGAAAGAGTGGAATAAGCTCCCGCGTTAAACCTGACTTCTATATCCAGAGCAGTGACCTTCCCATCCTTTACAGCCGCCTTATACCTGCAAAGTGAGGGGTGTCTTTTGGATGTATATTCCATGTCCTCGCGCCTGTCGAAAACACAGCGCACCGGCTTATTACATTTGCGGGCTGCCACTGCCACCTGACAGCCTAAAATGGAGGGAAAAGCCTCTTTTCCGCCGAAGCCTCCGCCCGTCACATCCTGCTTAATATGCACTCCTGAGGGGCCACATCCCAATGCACGCATTACAGCCCCGTGAATGTAATAGGCGCACTGCGAAGATCCATGAACGAACATCCTGCCGCCCTCTTCAGGCTCAGCCATCATCCCCTGTGTCTCCAGATATGCCTGCTCCTGATAACCTGTCTCAAACTCCTCGTCATAGGTCTTATCCGCCTGTGCAAAGGCCTTGTCTACATCCCCGTGACCGAAGTGATAATCAAAAAACTTCTCCCCGGCAGAAGCAAAGTCCAGCACGGGCTTAAGTTCCTCATAGTTGACCTTGCACTCATCCCTTAACCGTATCACCTCTTTTTCATCCGGTCCGCAGAGCATGGCTATCGGCTCTCCGATGTACTCTACGGTATCCCGGCTGAATACCGGAGTATCGTCCAGAACTATATTTACATTGTTGTCACCGGGCACATCCCGGGCGTCCACGTAAAAATAACCTTCGGGTAGCTCGGGCACCTCCACGCTTAAGAGCCTTGCCCTGGCAACCTTTGAGTGGAGCAGCTTGCCGCAAAGCACGCCCTCCGACGGATAGTCGGCAACATAAATGCTGCGGCCGGAAACCTTTGATGCATGGTCCTTTTTGACCACGCTCTTACTGATCTTCTCCATTTAGTCCTTCCTCCTAAGAACCTGTGTACCTGTCTTTCAGCTCGTCATAATCCTGTAATGTGTCCAGATCCGTCATGATCCCTTCATCCATGACGGTAACTGTTCTCATCCTGTCTTTGTGTCTCTGCCAGAAACCCCTGAGTCCACCTCCTCCGTCGAACGCGATGATATCCGGGATCAGCTCCGCCGGTATCAGGGGAGGATGACCGCGTCTTCCGCCATACTCCGGAAAGATAACATGCGGTATGCTTGCTTCTTCCTTATGCATTGCTGTTTTAAGGAGCTCCAATGTAGCTGCCTTAACCGCCGGCATATCCCCCGGCAGCAGGAAAAAGGCATCACATTCCTGCAGAGCGTTCAGCGCCAGCCTTATAGAGTAGAGCATATCCGTGTCCCTGTAGTGCTCGTTACGTACAAAGGCTGCCCTTTCCCCGAAGGTCTTCCTGAGTACGCTTTCCACTTCATCCTTGCGATAGCCCGTTACCACTGTCACTTGCTTTACTCCCGCGTCCAAAAGCGTCTTTACAGTATTCTCTATTACTGTAGCGCTTCCCAGCGGCAGCAGGGGTTTAAAGGCTCCCATCCTCTTTGACAGTCCCGCCGCGGTTACAATTCCACCAACTTTAAACTCCGGCTTAAGTTTCACCATGATTTTTTATAAAAGATATACCTATTATCCTGTTTTTATTGTATAATTTTACTATAAATGCAAGGAGCATACAACAAAAATGTATCTGTGGGAAATACCAAAAGGCGACAGAATAGTCGTTTCCTTCGACCTCGGAAAACGACATTATGATTTTAATACAGAGCTTATTCCTATCAAATGCCGCGAAGCCAATTCAATATACACCGAGCCCATTGTTGTTTCAGGCAAGATCATGCGTGTCGACAGCAAGTTTAAGAACATTACGATACGCTATCTTAACAGGCGCTCCGGAAGAACACACACCTGGGACGACGTGACCATAAGATACGAACAGCCTCCGAAAAATCTCTACGTCGTTACATGTGAAAACGACAGCGTCCAGATAAACCGGCGCAGAGCCATACGTATATCGGTAAACAAGAAAACAGAATGTAAGATAAGTCTCCTCGAGGGAAACTACAAATGTACCATCAACGATATTTCGGTGACAGGCATCGGAATAAATATAGATGTGGCACTGGCAAACAGAAACCTCTTCCACAGGACGATCTATACCCATTTTACCGACGTCAACCTTGGAAAACGCTTTGAGATAGAGGCGCGCTGTCTGCACTGCACCCAGATAGATGCAAAGGTAGTAAGGTGCGGCTGCGAGATAATCTCGGTAAATCCACCTATAAATGAATATATTAACGCCAAGCAGCTGCAAAATCTTGCAAAATCCGCCAATCGAAGCGAGCTTGAGGAAACCGATATCTTCTACGAATCTGAGCCCTCATCAAGGGCTGAGGAGAAGAAGGCTCAGGAGGAGAAACCGGCGGCGGAGGAAAACGAAATGGACAACTGGACATCCAAACCGGAGGATCAGCTGATCCTCGGCGAGGGAGAGCTTTGTCCTGTCTGTGAAAAGGGAAGGCTGCATCGCTCCCTGGGTTACTTCCTCTGCGACAGCTGCGGTTCCATGCTGGACTGAACGATCAAATATGGGGCTG
>JAGBNT010000079.1 GCA_017634255.1 Lachnospiraceae bacterium | reverse complement strand
ATGTAAGTCATGAAGACGGGATCATCGAAAGCAGCGAGAGAAAGATCATAAATAATGTCTTTGATTTTGGAGACAGTACAGCCAAAGACATTATGATACCAAGGATAGATGTCACCGAGATAAATATAAATTCCACCTATTCGGAGATATTTGAGATATTTAAGGAGGAGCACTATACGAGACTGCCGGTCTATGCCGGTGAAAAGGACAATATAGTGGGCATCCTAAATATCAAGGATTTCTTTATCGCGGGGGAAGCCGGCTTCAGGCTCCGGGATATTATGCGTGAGGGGTATTATACCTATGAAAGTAAACCCACCTCCGAGCTGATGATGGATATGCGCTCAGAGAATGCCACCCTTGCAATAGTCATCAATGAGTACGGCGCTTCCGTGGGGATAATCACCATGGAGGATCTCGTGGAGGAGATCGTAGGAGAGATAAGGGATGAATATGACGAGGATGAGGTTGACATAATTAAAAATGTGGGTCAGAGGGAATATATAGTACAGGCAAACGTAAAGCTGGACGATCTAAACGATGCTATTGGCACTGCGTTCTCTTCCGAGGAATACGATTCCCTGGGAGGCTTCATTATAGAGAAGCTCGACAGGGTGCCTCAGCACGGGGACACCTTAAAGACCGAAGACGGTATAGAGCTGGAGGTCATCGATGTTATCAAGAACAGGGTTAGCAGCGTCCACATCCTGCTGCCGGAGGAGATGGCGGACAATTTTGCCGGGTCAGGGGAAGAGGAGAGGAAATCATAGCTAAAATTGCCTTTTCATGCGGAGTATTTTGTGTTATACTCTAAACCTAAACCTAAGATAAAGGAGATTGGACATGAAGCATATAAAGACACTCAGCACCAGAGATTACAAAAACAGTGTTGTTACGGGAGGCTGCGGAGAGTGCCAGACCTCCTGCCAGAGTGCATGCAAGACTTCCTGTACTGTGGGAAACCAGTCCTGCGAAAACAAGAAAAAGTGAGAAACAAAGCAGCATGACTCTTACAGGGGCGCCCACAGCGCCTCTGTTTTCATTTCATTAAATAGTGGCGGCGACACTGGATAGGTATAGTGGAAAAGATGATACACAGGTATAAAAACAACGGATACAACATAATAATGGACATCTATTCGGGTGCAATACATGTAGTCGACGATCTGACCTATGAGCTTGTACCGGAAATGGAGAAAAACATAGATGTAGGCGACGAGGAGCTCATAAGTAAATTTGCCGGAAGCTATTCCGGGGAGGAGATACGGGAGGCGGCATCTGAGCTCAGGGAGCTTAAGGAGGACGGCACTCTGTTTACAGAGGATTCATATGAAAACTATGTAAAGGAATTTGCGGAAAAACGCCACGCCGAGCCCGTAGTCAAGGCAATGTGCCTGCATATAGCACATGACTGCAATCTTCGCTGTAAATACTGCTTTGCCGAAGAGGGAGAGTACCATGGAAGACGCGGGATGATGAGCTTTGAAGTAGGAAAGGCTGCACTCAATTACCTCATGGATCATTCGGGCAGCAGGGTAAATCTGGAGGTGGATTTTTTCGGCGGGGAACCGCTGATGAATTATGACGTGGTAAAGAAGCTCGTAGAATACGGCCGCTCTAAGGAGAAGGAGAAAAACAAGAAATTCAGGTTCACCCTTACGACAAACGGGATGCTCTTAAACGATGAGGTTCTCGAATTTGCCAACAGGGAGTGCTCCAACCTTGTGCTTTCAATAGACGGCAGGCAGGAGATACATGACCGCATGCGTCCCACGGCAAACGGAAAGGGCTCTTATGAGCTCATCCTTCCTAGATTTAAGAAGGCGGCGGAAAGCAGGAAGCAGACAAATTATTATGTTCGGGGAACCTACACTCATTACAATACTGATTTTGCAAAGGATGTGCTGCATCTTCACGATCTGGGCTTTGAACAGATCTCGGTAGAGCCCGTGGTGGCTCCTCTTACCGAGGACTATGCCTTAAGGGAGAGTGACCTTCCGGTACTGCTGGAGCAGTACGACATCCTGGCGCGGGAAATTATAAAGAGGCTGAAGGAAGGGAGATTTATAAATTTCTTTCATTTTATGATAGACCTTGAGGGAGGTCCCTGCGTGGCAAAGCGGCTTTCAGGCTGCGGCTCGGGTGGAGAGTATCTGGCTGTAACTCCCTGGGGAGACCTGTATCCCTGCCATCAGTTCGTGGGTGAGGAAGCGTTTCTATTGGGAAATGTCTTTGAGGGCATAAAGAATACGGGGATTGCCGACAGCTTTGCACGGTGCAATGTCTATACCAAGCCGGAATGTGCGGACTGCTTTGCAAAGTTCTACTGTTCGGGAGGGTGCGCCGCAAATTCCTATCATTTTACGGGCAATATAAACGGGAATTATACCATCGGCTGTGAGCTCGAAAGGAAGCGGGTGGAATGTGCGATCATGATAAAGGCGGCTATGGCGGATGAGTGAAAAGTGGACGGTTATAACCAAAGGCGGCGACTACGGTGAACTGGGTCGCCGCTTCGGCGTTTCTCCGGTGGTCGCAAGGCTTATGAGAAACCGCGGGATTGAGACCCCGGAGGAAGCGCGTATCTTTCTGGGGGAACCGGAGAGGGGCTTAAATGACGGCAGCCTTTTAGCTGACTGTGATATTTTGACGGATATACTTTGCAGTAAGATAAGTGCCGGAAAGCATATAAGGATAATAGGAGACTACGACGTGGACGGGGTATGCTCCACCTGTATTTTGCAGACGGTGTTAAACGCCTTGGGAGCGAAGGCGGATCATGTCATTCCCGACAGGATAAGGGACGGATACGGTCTTAATATGCGGCTTATCGAGGAAGCTAAAGCCGACGGGGTAGACACAATAATAACCGTGGACAATGGGATAAATGCCTTTGATGAGATAGGCAGGGCAAAGAGCCTCGGGATGAGCGTGCTTGTAACCGACCACCATGCGGTGAACTTTGAGACCTTGGAGGGGAAGAGGACAGAACACCTTCCCGAAGCGGACGCTGTGGTTAATCCGCACAGGAACGGCTGCAAATACCCTTATAAGAATCTTTGCGGGGCGGCGGTAGCCTATCGGGTCTCGCAGGTGCTTATGAAAAAGATGGGTGTGAGCGAGGATGAAAGCTGGTCGCTGCCTGAGATGGCTGCCCTTGCAACTGTCTGCGACGTAATGCCGCTTACCGGAGAGAACAGGTCCATTGTGCGGATAGGTCTTGAGAAAATGAGTCATACCTCAAATCCGGGACTTAGGGCTCTGATCGACCTTAATTCTCTGGACGGAAAGAAGATAAACACGACCCATGCGGGCTTTATCATAGGACCGACGATAAATGCGGCGGGGAGGCTTAAAAAGGCTGAGCTTGCCCTTGAATTACTTATGTCAACTAATAGCGCAGAGGCAATGAAGAGGGCGGAGGAATTAAAAAAGCTTAATGACAGCCGCAAGGGGATGACCAATTCAGCCTTTTCAGAGGCGTGTAAGCTCATAGAAAATGAAGATTATGTAAACGATAGGATATTGGTCGTCTATTTAAAGGACTGTCATGAGAGCCTCGCGGGAATAGTTGCGGGGAAGCTTAGGGAGAAATACCTAAGACCGTCTCTTGTGCTGACGGATGCCGTAACGGACGAGGGAAAGCCGTGTCTTAAGGGATCGGGAAGATCGGTTGAAGCATATAACATGTTTGAGGGAATAGATTCCCTTAAAGATATTTTGCTGCACTACGGAGGTCATTCCCAGGCAGCGGGTTTTTCCCTTGGGAAGGAACACTTAAGGGAGTTTAGGGAACGGCTCAACTCAGAATGTTTGCTTAAGGAAGAAGACCTGGTATCGAAGGTCAGGATAGATATGGTTCTTGAGTTCAGGCATCTTAGTACGAAGCTGGTCGAGGAGCTGGAACTCATGGAACCCGTGGGGACAGAGAACGACCCTCCTCTTTTTGCTGCAAGGAATGTCAGGCTAAGCGAGGGCAGGGTACTGGGGGAGAACAGGAACGTATATACCGCCATGGCTGACGACACAACCGGCAGGATAAAGCTTAAATATTTCGGGGATGCCGAGGAATTTCAAAATTATGTAAACCAAAAGAACGGGATACTGAATATCTGCTACACACCTGAGATAAATGTGTTTCGGGGAGAAGAGAGCCTGGAGATAAGGGTAAGGCATTATCTTTGAGCTGAATTGTCGTCTTCCTTTTTCCTTTTATAGTCATAGGGCTCATCATAGACGCCTCTTCCGTGACGGGCATTCAGCATCATAAGGAAGAGGTGGATCATTACCGGGATGGCAATGGTGCAAAAGACGGCTACTATCAATAATTGCATGGTCTTTTCGCTGCCGATTAACGCCAGCACAAGAGTGGATATGTAGAGGGCTGCCAGAATGATCACGCCCGCCATTGCAAGGATTCTTTTTAATTTCATATCACATTTACTATAACATTCTACATTCGTTGACATCAACCCCTTATGTTGATAAAATTATTCGCTGACGGACACAGGCATGGATAATATACACAAGCTTATGACCGCGTGTAAAAGCGTATTTCGACGCTTTATCATTTTTTTGGAGGAATTTAAGTTATGGCATTGCTCGAACAGTGGAGAGACATGGCGTATTCGCCCACGGCAAATAAGGGCGATCTGCAGCGTCTCTGGCAGAAATATTTTTTACAGGAAAAAGAGGTTTACCGGCAGCTTCTTAAAAATCCGGACGAAGAGGTAAAGGGTACGGTGAAGGAGCTCGCAGATAAGTACAGCCTGGACATTATGACCATGGTGGGCTTTCTGGACGGTATCAACGATTCTCTTGTAGAACCGAATGATATCGACAATATGGAGGAGGATACCGAGGTTTCTTTAAAATTCGACAAGGTCCTTTTATATAAGAACATGGTCGGTGCAAAGGCCGATTGGCTCTACGGACTTGAGGAGTGGAACGATATCTTTACCGAGGAGGAGAAGGAGCAGTATTATAAGGAACAGAAGCGCTCCACCACCTTTAAGCGCGAGGGCAGAAAGATAGGAAGAAACGATCCCTGTCCCTGCGGCAGCGGTAAGAAATATAAGAACTGCTGCATGAATAAGGAGACGGCATAAGGATAACGGTTAAGGTTCGCTGGAGTTATGTAAACCTGAAAGAGGAGTAAAAGATTATGAAGATTACATTAAAAGACGGTTCAGTAAAGGAATATGATTCTCCTAAGACGGTGATGGAGATAGCCGAAGATATCAGTCCGGGACTTGCAAGAAACTGTCTTGCCGGAGAGGTAAACGGTGAGCGGATGGATTTCAGGACGGTTATCTCTGAGGACAGCACCTTGAATATCCTTACGGATAAGGACGAGGGCGGGATAGCCACCATAAGGCATACCGCGTCGCACGTTCTGGCGCAGGCTCTAAAGAGGCTTTACCCCGGCATACAGCTTGCCATCGGACCTTCCACAAAGGACGGCTTTTACTATGACGTGGACAGCGAGGAGGTTCTGACCACAGAGGACTTTGACAAGATAGAAGCCGAGATGAAGAAGATAATTAAGGAGGATCTTAAGCTGGAGCGCTTTGAGCTTCCGCGGGATGAGGCGATAAAATTCTTTGAAGAGAAGAATGAGCCCTACAAGGTCAAGCTTATCGAGGATCTTCCGGAGGATGCGGCTATAAGCTTATACAGCCAGGGAGAATTTACCGATCTTTGTGCCGGTCCTCATATTATGTCAACCAAGGGTATAAAGGCATTTAAGATAATGAAGCTTGCAGGAGCATACTGGAGAGGCGATTCCAAGAATAAGATGCTGACCCGTATCTATGGTACGGCTTTTTCGAAGCAGGCTGATCTGGATGCATACCTATACATGCTGGAAGAGGCAAAGAAGAGGGATCACAGGAAGATAGGCAAGGAGATGAAGCTCTTCATGTTCTCTGAGGAGGGACCGGGCTTTCCGTTCTTCCTGCCTAACGGCATGGTCTTAAGAAATGAGCTAATGAAATACTGGAGAGAGGTTCACTACCGCAACGGCTATGTGGAGATTGAGACTCCGGTAATGCTGAACCAGCAGCTATGGGTTACCAGCGGACACTGGGATCACTACCAGAACAATATGTATACGGCGCAGGTGGCATCGGGAGAGGACGATCAGCTCTTCTGCATAAAGCCGATGAACTGCCCCGGCTCCATTCTGGTATATAAGAACCAGCCCCGTTCATATAAGGAGCTGCCCTTAAGGTTTGCCGAGGTCGGACTGGTACACCGTTACGAGGAGAGCGGTGCGCTCCACGGTCTTATGAGGGTTCGCGCCTTCCATCAGGACGATGCGCATGAGTTCCTTGCAATGGAACAGATAGAGGACGAGGTTGCGCACATCGTCCATGTTATAAATGAGGTTTATGAAAAGCTAGAATTTAAATATCATGTAGAGCTGTCCACGATGCCCGAGGATCATATGGGCTCCGATGAAGACTGGGAGAAGGCTACCAAAGGCTTGAAGATGGCTCTTGAAAAGCTGGGTCTGGAATACGAGATCAATGAAGGCGACGGCGCGTTTTACGGACCTAAGATAGACTTCCACGTGGAGGACTGCCTTGGGAGGACCTGGCAGTGCGCCACCTGCCAGCTGGATTTCCAGCTTCCGCAGAATTTTGAGCTCTCCTACGTCGGTGCCGACGGAGAGGAGCATATGCCTGTAATGATACACAGGGTCGTATTCGGCTCAGTGGAGAGATTTATCGGAGTTATGATAGAGAACTATGCCGGAAAATTCCCGACATGGCTTTCACCGGTGCAGGCTCGAGTGCTGCCTATCTCGGATAAGTTCCTGGACTATGCCAGGGAGGTAGAGGGCAGGTTAAAGGCTGCCGGCGTCAGGGCAGAGGTGGATGAACGCTCCGAGAAGATAGGCTTTAAGATAAGGGAGGCGCGTCTGGAGAGGATACCTTACATGCTCGTAGTGGGCGCAAAGGAGGCGGAGAATGATACTGTTTCCGTCCGCTCCAGATTTGAAGGCGACGAGGGCGCTAAAAAGGTCGATGACTTTATAGCTGACATTACAAAGGAGATCACTGACCGCGTGCGCCGGGAGGATAAAGTGCAGGATGAGGAGAAGTCCTCGGGAAAATAAGCTATGAGCAACGATAACACTGAGCAGATAAGAATAGTACAGGAGACGGTTGCCGGCAAGGAGATAACCTTCGCGCATATAATCGGCAGCCCGGCTCCCGTGATCTTCCAGAAGCTGGGATTAAATCCGCAGGTGGACTACGGCAACTGCGCGATCGGGATAATGAATATGACCCCTCCGGAATCGGCTGTCATTGCTTCGGATATCGCCATTAAGAGCGGAGATATCTATCTTGGCTTTGCCGACAGATTTACGGGAACTCTGATCATAACGGGAGAGCTGGAGGATGTTAATTCGGCTCTTACGCAGATCGTGAACTATTTCAGGGATGATCTGGGCTATGTGGTCAGCAGGATCACGAAAAGGTAGCGCCTGAAATGACTGCAGAAGCTACAAAGGCGGTACTTGAAAAGATTTTTCACGATGATTACGAGCACCTAAAGGGGCGGACGCTTCGTATGACGAGGCTTAGGATACCCGGCAAGGAGGTGTCCTTAGCGCATCTTTTTACGCCCTCGGATGACAGCGTATACAGGGATCTGGGGCTAAATATCGGTGTGCATGAGGGTGAGGATCACAGCGGAGAGACCATAGGTCTTATCAGATTTACGCCCTGGGAAGCCGTAGTGGCTGCGGCGGACATAGCTTTAAAATCGGCTCAGGTCGAGATAGGCTTTATGGACAGGTTCTGCGGCTCTCTCATAATAACCGGTGAGCGGACCCAGGTTGAAACCGCGGTGGAGGAGACAGTCAGATTTTTTCAAAATGAGCTTGGCTTCAGCGTTTGCGAAGTCCATAAAAGCTGAGGAGCTGTATGAGAAAAATGTTTCTTATGGGAAGGAGTGAGGCGGGAAAGACCTCCCTTACCCAGGTGATAAAAGGAGAGCAGCTTCACTATAAAAAAACACAGTTTACGAATATTGCGGAGGATATGATCGATTCTCCGGGAGAGTATGCCGAATCCAAGTATTTCAGCTTAGGTCTGGCATGCTTTTCTTTTGAGGCGGACGTAGTGGCGATAGTGCAGGCTGCCGACGAGCCGTACAATCTTTTCGGACAGAGCCTGCACACCTTTATACAAAGACCCCTTATAGGAGTTATCACAAAGACCGATTCTGTCTATGCCAATGTACCGATGATAAGGCAGTGGATGAATGATGCCGGCTGCGAAAGGATATTTGCGGTCAATAATGTGACAGGAGAGGGAGTTTCGGAGCTCATGGACTATCTTAGCGAGGATACGGAGAGGCTTACCCTCGAGCAGGCAAAGTTCAAGCAGAGACTCGGACTTAGGGAGTGGGATCCGCTGCCGGAGGGAGTGGCTTATCCTTAAGTAGCGGTTGTTTGAAAATTAAGTTGACACCGGACTTAAGTTGTGGTAGGGTATCTAGGTGCATAGGAGATATAAGTCCTATGACTATCAAGCAGAGCGGTGCTCTCACCCTGTGGCGTTTTATTTAAACAGCTTTCAGGCGTTAATATTTAAGGATATTAATGTGTTGGTGCGTGCTGCTTTGCAGTACGCGTTTTTTGTTTAATAGGAAATTGCTCCGCATTTCCTATTAAACAAAAACGCTCCGCTAAGGATGCGCACTCGCGCGATAGGAATTTGTTGCATAAATGCAACCGCGCTCGGCGCGAGAATGTCGCAAGCGACATTCTATTTTGTTTTGGTTTAACGGAGGTATAAGGCAATTAGCGATTTATTTATCAATGAACAGATACGGGACAGGGAAGTGCGTGTTATAGGTCCCGATGGTGAACAGTTGGGAGTTATGTCTGCCAGAGAAGCGTTGCAGGCAGCGGAAGAAGCAGAACTGGATTTGGTAAAGATTGCGCCCACGGCAAAGCCGCCGGTCTGTAAGATAGTGGACTACGGAAAGTATAAGTACGAGCAGACCAGGAAGAGTAAGGAGGCGAAGAAAAAGCAGAGGATCATCGAGATAAAGGAGATCCGGCTTTCACCGAATATTGATACCAATGACCTTAATACTAAGGCAAATGCAGCAAAAAAATTCCTTGAGCGGGGCGACAGGGTTAAGGTTACCCTCCGTTTCAGAGGAAGGGAAATGGCGCACATGAATGCCAGTAAACATATCCTGGATGATTTCGCCGAGTTACTTGGTGATATAGCTGTAGTGGAGAAGCCTGCCAAGACAGAGGGCAGAACCATCACGATGCAGCTCGCAGGAAAAAAATAGATAAAGAGGAGGAAAAATATCATGCCCAAGATGAAAACAAACAAATCAGCAGCAAAGCGTTTTAAGGTGACAGGAACCGGAAAGTTAAAGAGAAATAAGGCGTACAAGCGTCATATTCTTACAAAGAAATCTCCTAAGACCAAGAGGAACTTAAGGCAGGCGGTCGTTACTGACTCTACCAACGAGAAGGTAATGAAGAAGATACTGCCGTACATTTAAGGACTTAAGAAAATAATTTGAAAGGGGATTTTAGAAAATGGCTAGAATAAAAGGTGGTTTAAACGCAAGGAAAAAGCATAACAGAGTTTTAAAGCTGGCAAAGGGATACAGAGGAGCACGTTCAAAGCAGTACAGAGTTGCAAAGCAGTCTGTAATGAGGGCGTTAAATTCAGCTTTCGCAGGACGTAAGCAGAAGAAGAGAGACTTCAGGAAGCTCTGGATCGCTCGTATCAATGCCGCTGCACGTATCAACGGAATTACTTATTCCCAGATGATGCACGGTCTTAAGGCTGCCGGTGTGGATATCAACAGGAAGATGCTCGCAGAAATGGCAGTCAATGACGCCGCTGGGTTTACGACCCTCGCTGAGCTTGCCAAGAGTAAGACGGCTTAACAGGTAATAAAGAAAGTTCTTTATTGACGTAAACGAGAAAAAAGTATAAAATAGCTTTCGCGGTGCTTTGTGTACCGCGATGCGCAGGAGTGGCGGAATTGGCAGACGCGCAGGCTTCAGGTGCCTGTGACCGCAAGGTCGTGTGGGTTCAAGTCCCATCTCCTGCATCAAAAAGGACCCGGCATGAGCCGGGTTTTTTTGATGCACGAGACCCTGAACCAGAGGTTCAAGGTCTCGCCTGCGGCTCGGTCGGCGCTAAACGCATGCCACCGGCATGCAGCGCCCCAT
>JAGBNT010000078.1 GCA_017634255.1 Lachnospiraceae bacterium | reverse complement strand
GGCCTCCTTCAGCCTATGGTAATTCTCAACCGTCGTGGCCGCTATATTTACATTTACCCGCCTTATATCCCCGTTCTTATGGTGGACGCCGTAAATTGTCTTTATGCAGTCCAGGATATACTCTATCGGGTTATTGACCGGGTCCTCTCCCGCCTCGATCGCAAGGCGCTTGTGCCCCATGTCCTGGAGGGCGATGACCTCGGCTCTTACCTCCTCCTGAGTAAGCTTCTTCCTTGGAATATGCTTATTCTTCATGTGATACGGGCAGTATAAACAGCCGTTCACACAGTAATTTGAAAGATAGAGGGGAGCGAATATCACTATCCGGTTGCCGTAAAATGCCTGCTTTATCTCCGCAGCAATCTCGTATATTTTCTTTGTAACCTCCGGGTCCTCACAGGCTAAGAGGACGGAAGCCTCCCTGTGGGTAAGCCCCGCGCAGGTGCACCCGTTCCCGTTTCTTTTCGGTCTCGCTTTTTCTAATAGCTTTTCTATCAGTTCTAAATTATTCTTATTTTTCTCGGCGTATTCCAGGGTTTCCCTGATCTCTGCGTCGTTTATAAATTCCTCTGCCTTAAGGGACTTTGGATCATAAACTGCCATTTTTCACCCCACACCCCTTAATTTTCTACGAGCTCGCTGAGCTCTGTCTGTACCGCTTCCATAGTCTCTGAAATAATTGTCGTGGAAGCCGATATCTCCTCGGTGGACGCCGCAAGGTTCTGTATTCTGGAATTTACGTCCGAAACAATCTCCATAAGGTGATCCGTCTCTCCGGCTATACCCTCCACCGCTGACTTAATATTTTTATTCGCATCGCTGCTCTTGGAAGCCGTATCCTTGGAATTGGAGGCAAGCTCGTTTATCTCGCCCGCAACTACCGCAAAGCCTCTTCCTACCTCTCCGGCTCTGGCTGCTTCTATTGAGGCGTTTAACGCCAAGAGGTTCGTCTGGTCGGCTATGCTTACGACCCTTTCGTTGTTGGAGGTGAGCTCATCTAAGGCTTCGGTGATATTCTTGACCGAATCCCCGAGGCTTACGCAGAAGCTCTCTACGTTTCCTATCTCGTTTGAAAGCTCCGTGCTCTCCTGGGCGTTGCTGTTGTTGCCCTCCACCATTCCCTGAATGGAGTCCTTTAATATTATGAACTTCTCGTTTACGCTCTCTACGGTGCTTAGGATTTCCGCCCTCTGGTTGTCGAGCTTTTCCTGCTCCTGCTCTACAAGCTCCTGTACCTCTTTCTTTTCCTTTTCAACCAGATCCTTTAAGTAATGTACGCAGTTTTCCTTGTGATTAAAGCCGTTATGAATGGCGGTCGCCATATCCCGGCAGGTGTCGTAGCCGCAGCAGGAGCAGTTGATCTTCCTGGACTCCGCCGTGGTCTTGTTCATATCATCAAATATCCTGTTAAGCTCCGCCTCGGAAGGTATCTTTATAGGACACTGGCTTGAGCGGTCGGTGTACTTCCTTAAATAATCCTCCAGCATAAGGTTTGCAAACTGCTTATTTAAAGCCGCCATCCTCTTTTCCGGAGTGAGGGGTCTCGACCATGCGCTCTTCTTCGTATTCTTCTTGACGCTCTCCTGTATCTCCAAAAGATTATACAGGGCATCGTCGGTCTCGCTTAACTTTTCATCCGTACCAGTTCCGCAGATACAGCCGTTTTCGCAGTTTAAGGCATCTATAAAGAGGAAAGGTGTCTTGCCGCCCTTTATCCTGTCCTTATTCTGCTGGAGGAAGTGGTACATCCTCTTCTCACCCTCCATCTGGCGGATAAAGACATCGCTTCCCAAAAGCCAGAATACATTTTCTTTCAAGCCGCCGGGCATCGGATAGACTGAGCCCAGACCGTACTCGATCTCGTCGGTAACCGCCGGTCCCTCTACCTTATGCTCACGGGCATACTTCATAAGATGGTCAAAGGTGACATTGTAGTTTACATAACCTTTGTTGTTGGGGTCCTCTATCTCCATTTTCTTTGCGATGCAGGGGCTGATAAACGCCAGCTTATCTGTTATTTTTAATTCCTTTCTCGCATATATTGCCGCGCACATCATCGGGCTCTGAACAGGGAAAAGCTTCGGTAAAAGCTCCGGTAAATACCTTTCAATATAGCCCACCACAGCGGGACAGGGCTGGGAGATACCTCCCAGGTAATTGTGCTTTTGAATATAGTTGATATATCCCCAGGTGGTGATATCCGCTCCAAAGGATACGCTTATAAATCTGTTGACTCCAAGCTTCTTTAAGCCGCCAAGGATCTTTTCATACTCCCTGGGGTAATTTGCCTTGAAAGCAGGGGCGATAAGAACCGATATCTTGACCCCTTTCCTAAGATCTTCGAAAAATCTCTCGGTGTCATCCACAAAGTCTCTCGCCTTGTGCTCGCAGGCGTCAAAGCACGCCCCACAGGCGATACATCTGTCTCCGTCCACCTCGATCCGGGACTGCCCGTTCTCGTCGGGCTCCGCGGATACGCAGGCACCCATGCAGCTGCAAACGCTTATACACTTGTTGCAGCCTACACAGTCGTCATTAGTGTAAACTAAACCGCCACTTAAATTTGCCATATCAATTTTTTCTCCTAGGTTAATGGGGTACTTCTTAAAACAGTCAACGGGTTGCAATATGATCCTTATTAATAAGCCTCAACTGTGTTCTCTCCGCCCTTTATAGCCTGGTAAAGGGCCGCATCGGCGTTGAACTTATAGGGATTTACGTAGAATACAGCCAATATTCCACAGGTCAGGACTGAAAGGATGTCCCAGCCGAGGAAGGAAAGATCATATATAAAATATCTCCACTTGTTGCCCTTCATCATGGCGCTGGATCTCTTTAAGGCCTCGATGGCTCCGCACTGCGGATCGTCGGCTAGAATAAAGGGCACGAGCTTAAAGGCGTAGGACAGTATTATGCCGGGTATGAATAAGAGCATAAGACCGATGCCTATGATCAGATCCCTTAAGAAGAGTCCTCCGATGGAGCCCTTATAGTTATGGGCAAAGCCATAGCCCAGCTCGCCCAGGTCTGCGTTTGTGTCCTGGTTTACAAGGTAGAAACGCTTGCAGCCGACATCCAGAGGATTGAAGACGAAGATGCGTACCAGAAATGAAACCGTAGCGATTATGCCTAATATTGAAATGACTGCGATGACTATGCTCATTACCTTCGGGTCATTGAGGTCTACTTTTTCGGAAATCTGCCGGGAATTTGAGCTTACGGCCGAGCCGCCGGCCCCAAAGAATATCATGTACACGATAGCTATCCCCACCGATTTCCAGTAATTTTTCTTGAAATTTTCCTTTCCGGTTGCCTTTACTTCAGCTCTGTTCCACATCATCTTGTTTCCTCCTTAATTGCAAAATACAATATATATTAACTTTCCAACGGACACAAAACAGACACAATAGGGACACACGCAGCTCACCGCCCGCCGCTCGTTACTTTACGCCGTCTTCAGCGCGTCGAAGATGCCGCTGATCGTTGCGCCGTCCGTCTTGCCGATACTTCCCTTAAGCCCCAGCACCGTCAAAACCGTCGTCGCCATAATCTTATTCTCCAGCACCGGATTATAATCACTTGCCGAATACGCAATGGATGCCGCCAGTTTCATGCCCGTATCAGTTACCAGCTCCTCTTCCTTTTCATAGCCCTGACCCGCGGATACAAGCCTCAGTACGTGGTCCTTCTTGATATGCTCATTATTCTCAGCAAGATTTCCGAAGCTGCTCTTTGCATTTTCGAGTATACCATTGACCACTGCCTTACCCTGCTCCGTATTCCTGTAGTAATCCCTTAACACATTCTTGTCCTTGCAGACCCTTATGGCATAGAGGGCAAAATCCACTCCGAGCCTTACCGCGCCGGTGACCAGCTTCGTAACGTCTCCGGGGGCTCCCATGCTGTTGGCGATGACAACTCCGGTCTGGAGAGCAACGTTGATAACGTCCTTGGAGACCTCCATATCCTGGATATTCTTCGCGATGTCCGAAGCGATATGCTGCATATCCTGGTGATGCGCCACTGTGGTCTGGTTCAACTGCTGCTGCTCCTCGGTCTGGTACTTCTTCGCGTTTTCCAGCTTGTCCTTGTCCTTCTTCTTTACGTCGTCGCTCTCGGCATATTCCTTGCCCTTCTTAAGGGCGCTGTAATTCTCGACACGCTTTGCGATGTCCGTAAAGCTCGCGACATAGACCTGGGCAGTCTTGGTTATGTGGGAAACCCAGGTCATGGTCTCCCTGATATTGTCGGTAAAGTCCTCGATGAGCTTTGTGGTATCCTTGATCTTCTGCACGGTATCCTCGCCGAGCATTCCCTTTAAGACGCCCTCGAAATAGTCCTTTGCCGCATCCTTCGTGGCCTCTACCTTATCCGCGTCGGTGAGCTCCTCGTCCGAGGCCTTCCAATAGCTGTGGTTTGCGATCTTCTCGGGATCGAGCTTGTCGCCCTCCTTAAGGACCTTCTTTTTAAT
>JAGBNT010000077.1 GCA_017634255.1 Lachnospiraceae bacterium | reverse complement strand
CGTATGGCTGAAGCAGGTATGGACCCAAAAGTTCTGCAATATATAATGGGACATTCAGACATCGGTATTACGATGGGGGTCTATAACCATCTTACGGGCAGGGAGCAAATCATAAAGGAAATGGAAAAGATAGATGAGCTATCTGCGTAAACCTTTAAAAAAATGGTGTAAAACGGCAAAAATAAATAATAACATACGATATATAAAAATTTTTATTTCCGGTAAACCGCATAAAATCAGGGTTTGTGGCGAACCGGAAAAATTTTTTGAAAAAATTAGCACTCGCCGCTTGACAGTGCTAACAATCTGATAATATAATCTCCTCACACGCCTATGATGTCAGGGTCAAAAGGTGCTTTTGACCCTGACAGCGTGCCAATCAGGAAATCAAGAGGAGGTTTAATATATGTTAGTAATCCCCGTACACAGCATGATACTGGCGTCTGACGCCGTTTTGTATTTTCCCATGGACAGACTCCGCACCAACTCCGGCGGTAAGGGCATAACGGTGGGAGAGAAGGTCGTCCTTATCGTCGCCAAAAAGCCTTTGACCGTTGAGGATATGAGCGAAGACAGCTTTTATCCGATAGGAATGTCAGGAGTTATAAAGGAAATAAACGCCCAGGGCTATGCCGCCATCGGCACACAGTACCGGGTAAACCTTGAGACCATAAGTGTCAACCCCAATCACACCGTAGAGTTGACAATCTCGAGGCGCAGCGATATTGACGATCTGGACAAGGCCGTCGAGGCGGAGAAGCTCAAGAACTTAAAACAGGAGATGCGTGATTTTGCCTCCGGCTTCGAATGGGCAAATTCAGCGGAATACTACCTCGATCAGGTCAATTCGATAGGCATGGCAGCCTGCTCCATATCTCCCTGGCTCAAGCTTTCGAATGAGGAATGTTATGCGATCCTCGCCGAGGACAGCAATGCAAAACGCGCCGAGCTCATAGAAAAAGCCCTCTATGACTTCCTGGAGGTGGGAAGGATAACCAATGAGGCAGTCAGCTCCCAGCAGAAGGAATACCAGAAAATGTACAGGGAGTCCGCAATAAAGCGCCAGATCGAGCACCTGCAGAAGGAGCTCGACGAGATGCACCCCGAAAACGTTACAGATATACAGAAATTCGAAAACAAGATAAAGGATGCCGGCATGAACGAGACCGCCCGGAAGGAAGCGGAGAAGGTCCTAAACCGCCTGCGAAACGAGGGTAAGGAGAGTGTGGAATCCGGAATGCTCTATGACTATCTCGATTTCGTCACTTCACTGTCCTGGAAAAAGGCGGAGCCGGAGTATATAAATCTCGAAGAGGCGCGGAAGGTCCTGGATGAGGACCACTACGGGCTTAAGAAGGTCAAGGACAGGATCATCCAGCAGATAGCCGTAATGAACCTTAAGAAGCAGCAGTCCGGCTCCATCCTGCTCTTTGTAGGCGCTCCCGGCACCGGAAAGACCAGTATCGGCAAGAGCATAGCCCGTGCCCTGGGGCGAGAATATGTCCGGGTAAGCCTCGGCGGCGTCCACGACGAATCCGATATCCGCGGTCATCGCCGGACCTATATAGGAGCGATGCCTGGCAGGATAATGGACGGCATACAAAAGACCAAGGTGTCAAACCCCGTAATGGTCTTGGACGAGGTGGACAAGATGACGGACTCTTTCCACGGAAGCCCAGCCAGCGCCCTACTCGAGGTTCTGGACCCCGAACAGAACAATACCTTTACCGACCACTATATGAATGTGCCCTACGACCTGTCCGACGTACTCTTTATCTGCACAGCGAACACCACAGACACCATCCCGGAGCCGCTTTTAAACCGTATGGAGGTAATACAGTTTACCGGCTATACTCCGCTGGAGAAGCTCCATATCGCAAAGGAGCATCTGGTCCCTAAATCCATGGAGAGCATGGGTATTACCGATAAGCAGATGGAGGTCGAGGACGCCGCCCTGGAGACCCTGATTTCCGACTATACGATGGAAGCCGGGGTGCGGGGTTTGCGCAAGCATATCGACACCCTTTGCCGGATACTGGCAGTGGACGTTTCGGAGAATCCCGAAAAGAAATACCTCATTACCCCCGACGAGGTGAGAGAAAAGATGGAGGCGAGACCGATACAGCATAACGAAGTCCTGCCGAAGCCGCGGGCAGGAGTCGTTACCGGACTTGCCTGGACGCCGGTTGGCGGCGAGATCCTCTACATTGAAACGATGTTCACCAAGGGTCGCGGAGAGCTTATAATCACCGGGCAGCTCGGGGATGTGATGAAGGAATCGGCGCGGATCGCCATAAGTCTGGTAAAATCGCTCTTCCCCGAAAAGGCAGATCTCTTTAAAAAGAACGACCTGCATATTCATGTGCCCGCAGGCGCGGTTCCCAAGGACGGTCCCTCTGCGGGAGTCACCCTGACGACTGCCCTTGCCTCGCTGGTTACCGGAAAGATCGTAGATACTCACATAGCCATGACCGGAGAGGTGGCGCTTCGAGGCGCAGTTACACCAATCGGCGGACTGCCTGAAAAGCTTATGGCGGCACAGCGCGCCGGAGTTGAAAAGGTCTTTATCCCTAAGGAAAACATGCATGACCTTAAGGATGTGGCGCAGGAGGTCAAGGACAAGATAGAAATAACACCCGTTACATCGGTTACGGATATACTTGCGCAAACGGGAATAATACGCCCCGGCAAGGCCTTAAGCGCTTGATAAACCAGCGCATGAAGAGGGGGCTGCAGAGATAGTAAATATTCAAATAATTAGCCTGGCACACTTAGTGAACCGGAGCCGCCGGGCGCGATTGAGTGCGCCGAGCGAAGCGAGGTGTTAGGGACATGAGCGCCGCTTCAAGGCGAACGGTGAACTTAGTGTGACCAGAGCCATTTGAATATTTACTATACTCTACAGCCCCCTTGATTGACGGATTAACTATACGTTGAATATGTTGCAGTTATTTTCAAGAAGTACGGTATGTTCAAATTCCAGCCCTTCCAGCCCGGGTGTGAATATTTTTCCGGTATCCTTTATTTTTATTATGGATTTATCATCCATCGCAATAACACATTCTCCCAATAGCTTTTTATCGTCCTTGTTATCGGGAAGATTTCTGATCTCATCAAAAAGCAGCCTGACATTTTCTTTTTTCTGACTGATGACATCTGCAGGTACTTCATTGAACCTTAGTATTTTTTCTACAAAATCGGAAAGTCTTTCAAGACCCGCATCATTAAATTCAAAGCTTTGGCAATATACAAATTGAAATTCCTCAACATCGACCAAGTAAGGAATAAATGCCAGTCCTTTTGCTACCAGCATAAAGCCGAATAAGATCACTATAGTAATTATCTGTGAAAGCAGCATACCTCTTCCCATTCCCACAATGCCTTCGTTTACAGAAAAGGTAAGACAGAATGGGGCTGGAAGCAGCAGGCTTCTTAGTAATATCAATAAATCAGACCAAAAAGGCTTCCTCGTGGCACCATAGTAACTATTAAGAAAACCTGTGAAAGAGGCAGCCATAATGCCAATAGCACAAAATCTTACACATTGTATAAGCTCAGAATAAATTGGCGAGGCAGCTATACCAAAAAGATAAAGGAACAGGCCCGGAAAGGAAAAGATCAGCATTGAAAAAGCAAAGCCAATTAAGATACACACCCACATTGAATAAGAAAAGATCTCTTTAAGACCTTTGAAGTTTTTTTCGTCAAAATAAGCAGCAATTATATCATAAGCGCCCTCAGAAGGCGCCTTCACCATTTCGTAAACCACCAACATGGAACATAATATCGTATTTGCAATAAGATGATCACTGCCGCATATGGTAATGATACCCTTCGTAAAGGCAATAGAAGCCACAAACATACATAATGCTGGAAGGCTCTTTGAAAAGGACAGTGTGATAAAAGCTTTTATATCTGCCCATGAAAAATACGGACGCAAACGGTACGTATTGCTCTTTTTAAGAAAATGTGTGAGCTCAAATAAAATACATCCGGCATATGCAAGAAGAGTACCTATCGCAAGTCCCTTAATACCTGCGCTTCTCACAAAAATGCAGGAAAATACTATATTTAATATGAAAGCCACAATGTATCCTGAACGGGAAAGACGGTCATCTCCATCCGATGCAGCTGCTTCCCCCAAAAACATCATAAATCCGATCACCGGAGGAATAAAAATGAGGACGGAATAATACTGCTCAGCGAGAAGCCTTATTGAGGTATCAGGAATAAAGAAATTGAAATATAAGTCTTTAATCCCCCAATACAGGGCTGTCTGTAAGAATCCAATCGCTAATGTGGCAATAAGCCCCAATGTAAAAAGCTTATTGGCGCGTTCATATTCCTTTTGACCATGAAGCTCTGAACACAATGCAATGCAGCCATTTACGCAGAGCGGTGAAAGAAAGGCTGTAAGGAAAACCAGCGGAAAAGCGACCGATACTGCGGCAAGAGCGTCCTGACCAAGAATATGGCCGGAAAGGATACTGTCAACAATGGTAACTATGACAGCCAAAAAGGCTCCGATAAAATATTTTATTGCACGAGAGCGATATATGTAGGAAATGTAGGTGATTTTAGGAAGATGAGAAGATATATTTATTGCCTTTGACCGCCTCATGCGCTTTTTCAGGCTGGTAGCAACGGCAATAATAATAGTCCCGATAAGTGCTGTCGATATACAGGCTGTGAAAGTATCCGCCACAAGATAAGAAAGAGCATTAGACATCTGGTCACGGGACCACGAATCAATGACATCGCTAAAGAAAAACGTAAAAATCGGAACTGTCAGAAAGTAGCATACTCCTATATTGATGACTATCTGGGCAAAATTAAAGGTTATGATCTCCTTTACGCCAAATTTGTTTTTTTTGCGGCAGATCCTTCTGTATATAAGAGCAATCAGAAGCACAGCCAGGGCTTGTGTAATATCAGTACCCAAATATTCGAAATTGCCGTAAATAATGTAGTCAAGAATTGCGCATTTAAATAAAGCTGCTAAACAGCCAACTAAAGGATTTACCAGGATCGCCCCGGAAACCTCGATAGCTTCACCCAGCCAAATGGCAGAATTGTCTTTTGTAATAGCCGGAACAATATCTATAAGGAGTGAAAAAAAGGTTATTAATATAGTAGCGGCTGCGGCATTAATAAGTCTTTTTGAAATTGGCGGTTTCATCTTTCAATCACTGTTTCTAAGCAAAATGTTATCATGTACTAAGTATTTATTTACTACTGATAGAATAAATTCGTCAAGTATTAAAACTAATATGAAAGGAGCTGTCGCAGCCGCAAAAATGCACAAAATTTTTGTGCTCGTGTCATGACGCAAGCTTCATCAGCGAATAATCGAAGAGCTTTTCCTTTTTTATCAGGCAGACATACCCATACATCAGCGTCAGGGCTATCGGCGGTCCTGACGCCATCCCTACAGCTACGCCGTACAGCGCGATCTGACCGAAGATCACTCCAAGGAGGCTCGGCAGAAGCGCTACAGTCAAGCCAAAGAGGATGATCGTCCTGTTTATCCGCCGCGTATACTGGTAGAAAATAGCCGTAATACGAGATAAGCATATAAATATCGCCGTCGGCGCCAGTATCCGCAGCATTACGGTGGCATGCCTGGCGGTCTCGGCATTATCTATATCAAAGGCTTCAGGAAGCACTGTTGAGGCAACAAGTATCAGACCTACGAGCACGAGCCCCTCTATCACCGCAGCCCGCATGGTTATCTTTATCGCGTGATCCATGCTTTGACTGCTGTTTTTGCCAATACTGTAATTTACCGCTACGATCTCATATTCGCTTATCCCCTCGCTTAAATAGATGGTAAATTCGAAGATATTTATGATCACCGCCACGGCAGCGACGCCCTGGGCGGCATAGTTCTTAAGAGTGAAGGAGTTTACCGCCAGCTCCAGTATGACGATGTAGACCGAGAGTGCGCTCTCCGGGAAACCCAGCTTCGCTATCTCAAACGCCTCGCGGACGTTGAGATACCAACTGAATTTAAGTCCGTGCTTTTTTGTGAAAAGGAAGGTGAGCTTGATCACCAGTGCGACCAGCAGCGAAATCAGAGATGCCAGACCTATTCCGAGAAGCCCCATTCGTGAACCGAGAAACCATGAAAGAAGCGCATTTACGCCGATCCTGGAAAGGATAGCTGCATGAAAATGTACAAAGCCTCCCCGGTACAGCACATAAAAAATATTGGGAAAAATGGGACCTTCCTGACATTTTGCATAATAAAAAACCTCTATTATGAATAAAATTATGGTGAACGGCATTAAAGCAAGTTCAATGCCGCCGAGCAAAATAATATAACATTTTTCATAATAGGACAGCGAATGCAACGATACATTATGTAAACCTTTACAAAGCTGTCGGCTTGTCCTTATAATGGATGATGTTTGAGGGCAATGCTCCAATCATTCCTCAGACAAAACACGAATTATTACGGGAAGGAAAATGAAAAAAAATTTTCGTTTTTATTTAAATCGCACCCTGCTTATCCTTATCATTTCCCTGGTGATCATTACGCTTGATTATCTTGTTTTCAGCCTGTCACAGGACGATTCCATATGGCTTGGAGAGTCTATTGAGGCTGTAGTATCCGTTATCTTCGGTCCGGTCACCGGAGGCTTGGTGGCCCTGATAAGCTGCACACTGACAGACTACCTGACCTACCATAGCTTTGAATACATTGTCGTGAGTATGTCTGAGACCCTGGCCATCATTCTCATAGGCTTGATATACCGCCGGCTGGTCAGGGACGAGGACAAATTCGGTATCCGGGAGATCGCTATCTTTAATTTCATCCAGATCTTGGTCAATATGGGTGTCATATACCTGTCAACGCCCCCCGCCGCCGTTCTGTTTTTTGAGTTCATACTGGAAGGCTGGAGCCGCGCCGATTTCGCTACGGAGATGAAGGCATTGAGTGATAATGCTTTTTCGTCCTGTATCGCCATAGCCCTTATAGGAACGGTCCTTCTGGCGATATGTACCACAATAAGAAAGCATTTCAAAGAGCAGGGCAGTATTGGCGCCGCGCTGCGCTCTATTTTCAAGCTTTCCTTTATCAGTAAGGAATACAGGAAACGCGCTCTGGAATATTCGGCAGGCATCTTTTTTGCCATTGCCCTTACGATGGTGGACGGAGTTGTTTCGGGCCATGTCCTCGGAGAGAACGCGCTGGCGGCGACTTCCCTTATGTTTCCGCTCGTCTCCTTAAGCACCTTCATTTCCAATATCATCACCTCCGGCTGCTCAAATCTTTGCGCCCGGGCTAAGGGGGACGGCAATTATAAAAGGGCGAGGGAGCTCTTTACCCTGGGCTTTTTCACGACAATTGCCCTGGGGGTAATACATACCGTTTTGTATTATCTCACGGAAAATCTTTATTTCGGCTACTTTACCAGTTCCCCGGTTATAGAGACCTTTGCCCGGGAATATTATCAGTTTTATATTTTTGTGCCTCCCTTTATGGCACTGGCTACCTTTATGGATGAGATGGTCTCCTCCGACGGGGATGATACGCTTTCTTACGCCGGGTATCTTACTCCTTTGCCGTCAATGTGGGACTGTCCATTGCCCTGTCAAAGGTGATTGGAATGAAGGGACTTTCACTTGCCACCATGACAAGCTACATCGCCTATCTGCTGGTAGTGTCTGTCCATTTTCTTAAAAAGAGCAATACCTATAAGCTTCGGTTCCATTTCTCCTTAAGGGACCTTTCCAAATTTGTGCAGCATTCGCTTAAAAGCAATACCACCGGCCTTTGCATGTCCGCGGTATCCACCGCGTTCACAAAGGCCATACTCCTGTTTTGGGGAAGCGGTTATCTCATAGCCAATACGGTACTCTGCGCGATGCTGGAGATATATGAGATGATCAACGGGCCTTCCGAGGCGGCGGAGCCGTTGCTATGGGCATGGGGATGCTGCTGTCCCAGATTTCCGCTGTGGCTGTATTCTGCGGTTTTGTCCTAATTGTTAAGGGAGGCGAAAGTATTCCCTATATGCTCGATAACCCGGACTTTGAAAAGGTAAAGATGCGCTCCTTTGAATACGAGCCGGAGGAATACGAACGGCTTGTCTCATGGATAAAGGAATGCCTTAAAGAGCAGGGCATAATGGCAAATAAGCCGGAGGAGCTCAAAGCCCTTCTGCTGTCCCTCTTTAAGAAAACAGAAGAGAGGAATACCGGGAAAAAAGTTCTGGGCGAATGTGTCCTCCGCTTCATAGATGAGCCCGAGATCATAATCAAGGACAGCGGAGAGCTCTTCCGACCTGATATTGAAGACGACCGCTACAGCTACAACGTACTTATGTCCTGCAACAGAAGTACGATCCCTTTACTTTGATGTTTACCGTGTAATATGGTATATTTGATAAACAACATAAGGAAGTTATAGTAGATCAATAATGAAAAAAACATTTCTGGTTTTTGTACACGGTCTGTCCGGATGGGGCAGTTATGACAAGGAGCACAGAGTGATACCCTATTGGGGGATGAGAAACGGGGATCTTATGAGCTTCTTAAGTAAAAACGGCTTTAGAAGCTATGCTGCGTCTGTTTCCCCGGACGGGAGTGCCTGGGATCGTGCCTGCGAGCTTTATGCACAAATAGCGGGACTCAGAGTAGATTATGGAAAGGTTCACAGCGCAAGGAACGGTCATAGCCGCTTCGGACAGAATTATACCGGTCGTCCCCTTATCCCCTCATGGGATGACAATACACGTCTTATCCTTATTGGACATTCCTTTGGCGGAACAACAATCCGTCTCTTTGCCTCCATGCTGAAAAACGGCTCGCCCGAGGAAAGGGTAGGGACGGCAGAAAAGGAGCTGTCACCGTTTTTCAAAGGCGGTCTGTCCCACCGTGTTCACAGCATTATAGCCCTCGCTTCGCCGATGAACGGAACAAGCATATATGACATGCTCAGGGACCCGGATTTTGACCGTGAAAAGGTTAAAACACCGTGGTGGAGCAAGGTGCTTGCGCGTATTGGCGCTAAAAAGGTGCATAATAAAAAAACAGACAGGGCAAAAAGCGATTTCGCCGATTATGAAATGCGTATAGACCACGCACTGGAGCTCAATAAGAGGATAGAGACCCTGCCGGAGGTGTATTATTTTTCCGTTCCCTACAGCTGCTGTGAAAGACAGGCTGACGGAACCTACAGACCCAGGGGAGCGGAGCCTTTTCTGGTGAGGACGGCATGTATGGTCGGTGCATATTCAGGATATACAAGGGGCGGCTTTCATATTGACGAGAGCTGGCGCGACAATGACGGTCTGGTTAACACTATTTCCGCAATGGCACCTCTTAATGCCCCTTCGCAGCCCTTTGATAAAAATGATATAAAAACAGGAATATGGAATGTGTGTCCCGTCATGAGAGGGGACCATATGTTTCCTCAGGGAGGGATGCTGCACAAGCATAATAAGAAGGAATTGTATATTAAACTTTTAAAAATGGTGACTTCCAGGATCTGATTCTTAAAAGTTACCTGCACAGCTCATGATTTACGGGCAGAAAGGGGCGCACATGGACTACAGCAATGACCATATCGTTTATGATAATGGCGGAAACCCGGAACTACACGCAGACGATACGACCACTATACTTGAGCTGGTCCGAAACGCTGGAAAGACCTTTGGAGACAAAACCTTCCTCAAATGGGAGCAGGACGGCACTGTATATGAAAAGAGCTACGCCCAGACAGACGCCGATACCGAAAGGCTTGCAGCCTGGACGGAGGAACAGGAGGAAGTCTACGGTCATAAGCTGCATGTCGCACTGCTGGGAAGGACCGGTTACGAGTATTTAACCGTACTTCTCGGAGTGGCAGCCTCCGGCTCTGTGGCTGTGCCTTTGGATGTACAGCTTTCACCGGACAACCTCGTGGCAAACGCCAGAAAGGCGGACATAGATATCCTTTTCTATGACTGGGAATATGAGCCCAGAGCCTCATTCCTGATAGAAAACTGCGAGAATATCAAGAGGATCATCTGCCTGCAAAGGATACGGCGCAGGGTCAGTGTGCCGGTCATCCTTGAAACCCCCGCGGAGCATGAGCTTAGCAGTGCGCCGGCTCCCGGAGACTGCGCCCTTATAATCTTTACCTCCGGAACCTCCGGTGTATCAAAGGGCGTAATGCTTTCCCATGCCAACTGTATCGACAATATCTTCTGCAACGACGATCTCGGAGACCAGTACAACGAGGTCGCACTGAATGTCCTTCCTATAAACCATGTATTCTGCTTAAACGGCGATGTACTGACCCTTTTCCGCTACGGCACGGAGCTTGCCATTTGCAGCGACCTTAAAAAGCTGTTTCATTCAATAGAGTTCTTCCAGCCTACTTATATAAGAATGGTTCCCATGATGCTCAAGGCTGTAAACAGCCACCTTCAGATGGCAATGAAGCAGGAGGGTCTAAGCCGCGAGGCAGCCCGTGAAAAGGTGCTGGGAAAGAGGCTGCATAAGCTCATAAGCGGAGGCGGATATCTCTCAGGGGAGCTTGCGGATAGCCTTGCCTCCTTCGATATTGAGGTGGGACAGGGCTACGGTATGTCGGAATGTTCTCCGAAAATTTCCGTGCCCCACTACGGCCGCCCGGATAAACGGGGTTCTGTGGGCTTTCTGGTCCGCGGCGTACAGGCGCGTATCGTAGACGGAGAGCTGCAGGTAAAGAGTCCCTCCGTGATGATGGGCTACTATAAAGATCCCGAAAGAACGAAAGAGGCGATAACCGAGGACGGCTTTTTATGTACAGGCGACCTTGCCACCATTGACGAGGAGCGCTTTGTCTTCCTTACCGGCAGAAAAAAGAATCTTATCATTTTAAGCAACGGCGAGAATATCAGCCCGGAGTCCATAGAGGATCATTTCGACAACGACCCTATCGTATCGGATATCCTTGTCTATCAGGACGGGGACAAGATAGCCGCAGAGGTCTATCCCAATTATGAATACGCCCAGAAAACGGGGATAACCGATATTAAGTCCGCCGTGCAGGAGCTTGTGGATAAGCATAACGGCGATCTTCCCACCTATTCAAGGATAACTGCCTTAAGCATCAGGAAGGATCCCTTTGAAAAGACCTCCTCAAAGAAGATCATAAGGAGCAGGTATTTCGATGAAAAATCTGCCAGGGAGGACAAGGCTTCAAAGATCAAAAAGCCCGAAAACGAGACCCAGCAGAGCCTTTACGACATGCTGGTCAGGATAACGGGAAATGAGCTCATAGGCATCAATGACAATCTGTATGACTGCGGACTGGACTCCATGGGAGCCGTTCTGCTGATAGAGGAGATCGAAGAGAAGCTTAAGAAGATCATAAGCTTTAATGACCTCACAAGCCACAATACTATTGCCAGCATCGCAGAGCTTTTGGACTCATCCTCCGGGGATCTGGGGGTTTATCCGCCCCAAAGCGTCTATCCGCTTACAAACATGATGATGTACTTCGGCTACGTCATCAGGGGAAATACAACTGGCAACCTGCCCTTCACCTTTGAGCTGGATCCCTCCATTGACCTTTTAAAGCTCAAAGCCGCCATAGAGGAGGTATTAAATGCGCATCCCGGCTTAAAGGGTATAATAAAGCCCGCAGAGAATAAGTATCTGGCTTATTACAGGCAGGATGAGGCTCAGCCGGATATACCGATAATAAAGCTCTCCGAAGCCGAATGGGAGGAGAAAAAGCAGGATCTTGTAGTGCCTTTCACTTATACTGAGGACGACAGGCTCTATCACATTTATATATATGAGACGGAAAAATCCAAGTATATGCTCTTTGATGTGGCGCATATAATGGGCGACGGCATGACGATGAACATCCTGCTGGAGGATGTGAACAAGGTCTACGCCGGGCAGCCCATAGAGAAGGAGCGCTATACCTTCTACGACTACATCCTCGACGATAAGAAGAGGGAGGAGATGGGTGTCAGAGCCAAAAATACCCACTACTACCAGGGGCTTCTCGACGGATATAAGATGTCCCGATCCCTCCTTAACAAAAAGGGACTCGAGGGTCTCGACCGCCAGGATAAGGACATTATAAGGCGCAGGCTCAGCAAGCTCACCAAGCTTAAGATAGAATATTTCTGCCGCAAGCAGGGAGTATCCGAAAATGTTCTTTTCCTTACTGCCTTTAATTACTGCGTAGGTCTATTCTCGGATGAAAAGGATGTCATGACCTGCAGCATCCACAGCGGAAGAACTGACGGGCGCTGGAGAAGGCTTGCGGGTCCGCTTTTCCTGACCTACCTTTGCCGCCAGCAGACCCTGCCCCATGAAACGACTCTGGCTCTTTTAAAGAGGATAGGAAGACAGGTCATGGACACCATGCACTGCCAGATCTCCGTACCGAGAGAGGGCGAGATGTTCTTCCAGTATCAGGGCGACATTATTGAGATCGACAGGATAGGAGGGCTTCCTGCCAAAAGGCTGCATCCCCGCCTGGATTCCCTTCCCTTCCACATGCAGGTAATGTCGGATAACAGCGGCTTCTACACCGAGCTTCGCTTCTGGAGCAGCCGTTTCGACAGAGACCTTCTGGAGGAATTTCTGGATTGCTACGAGGCGATAATACTGTCCATGGAGACGGAGACCTCCGCGAGGATGCTTAAAACCCACATTCCGGACAAGTATATCCCTAAGCATATCTTCATGAAAGCCGGTCATATCAATAAAGAAGTGGGCTTCAGCCTGCTGGAGGGAGTATCGGAGGATGAGGATGTAAGGGTCTATGTTTTAGACGACGGCTACATGAAAAAGCCCTACGGAGCCTGGGGAGAACTCTATCTTGGCGTAAAGCCGGTGAACTGTAAGGATGAGATAGACAACCCGTACAAGGAGGGAGTGCTGTACGACACCGGCATAGTTGCCCGTATCATGCCAAACGGAGAGCTGGATCTGTTAGAGAAGAGCGGCAGGGCTGTTCTTACCGATGGTCATAACGGCAGGCACTACTATAACCTGGGCGGAGTCGAGCAGGCGCTAATGCGCTCAGGAAGAGCCAGCTGTGCAAGCAGCTACATGATCTACAGCGAAAAGACCAACGAAATGGAGCTGATAGCCGATGTAGAGCCGGCTGAAGAGTCCTTCGTAACCGGGGTAAAGAAATATTTCAGGGAAAGCTGCGGCGAAGAAATGACCCCTACGGTACTTAATATTAAGGTGGATCTGTAATAAGCGTCTAAAGCATTTGCCGCTTACTATATAAGGCTTCACTTAGAAACCCGGATTTCGGGGCAAAGCGTTTTCGGACAGTCTCGCGCGATATAAAAAACTTACTTGGAGGAACTTAATGACAAAGAAATATGCACTAACTGCCGCCCAGAATATGCACTATCGGTGGATAAAGAGCTACGGAACACAGCAGGTTTCGGGGCTTAGCATAGTGGCGGCTTTTCAGGCGGATATGGACATCGGGCTTTTGAAAAAAAGCATCAATGAAGAGATAAAGAGCTACAGCTGTCTAAGGCTCCAGTTTACCCCGCCGGATTCCAAAGAAAGGGTAAAGCAGTATATAGCCGACTTTGAAGCTCAGGATTTTGACGAAAAGGATCTTACGAGCCTGTCCTTTGCTCAGGCGGATGAGACCATGCAGAAATGGGCTTACCGCACCTTTGACGGAGACGATATCCCGATGTGCGAATTTTTCATCGTGCATCTCCCCGAGGGTTATCACGGCTTTTTCGTACATATGGACCACAGGCTTTGCGACTCTGTCGGAATAGCCATAATGGTCAACGGCATTATGAGTTATTACGGACACTATAAGTACGGCATGCCGCTTCCTGAAGATCAGGTGGATTTTGAAAAGGTACTGGAAGCGGATCTGGAAAAGGAAGCCTCCCCTAAGAGGCTGGCACGGGCAAAAAAATTCTGGGACAGCCAGCTCGATCTCTACGGGGAGCCGCTCTATTCCGATATACAGGGTGTGTCGGTTTTGGAGCAGTCCCGCAAAAAGCACAAAAATCCTGCCCTGAGAGCCGCGGACATCGAAAAAAAGCAGCTTCAGGTACTGGTGGCTGACTATGTGCTCGAAGCGGACAGCACCGCCCGGATGATAGATTTTTGCAGGGAATATGTGATCTCGCCCACAAACCTGCTCCTGCTGGTCATCCGCACCTACCTTTCCAAGGTATGCGGTGGGCAGGAGGATATCACGGTGGAAAACTTTATTTCCAGAAGAGCCACCCGCGACGAGATCTTTTCCGGCGGAAGCCGTACCATGTGCTATCCCTGCCGTACCGTAATTCCCGCAGATACCACCTTCCTTGAGGCTGCACAAAGGATACAGGACTTTCAAAACCGCGTCTACATGTACGGGAACTACGACCCTGAGCTCATCCGCGACGAGATGAAGAAAAGATACAAGACTCCGAAGGATACATCCTATGTGAGCTGCTATCTCACCTACCAGCCGCCGCTTTCCACGAGCAACGAGTCGTTTAAGCTGCCCTCCCACATAAAATGGTTTGCGAACGGGGCGGCGACCAAGAAGATGTATCTTACGGTTTCGCATCTTACCGGAGGAGGGCTGAATTTCTCCTACCACTATCAGAACGCACAGTTAACGGAAAAAAACATGGAGCTGCTCTACTATTATATGATGCGGATAATGTTCAGAGGCATTGAAGACCCCCGGCGCACCGTCGGAGAGATCATAGATATGGTCTGAAAAATAAAGGAGGCATACAATATGGAAGAAAAATTTAAGGAGATCATTTCAAGATACTGCACTGTAAAGGCGGAGGACATCACAAACGATATGACCTTCAGGGACGACCTGGGTTTAAGCTCATTCGACCTTATGACATTCTTAGGCGATCTTGAGGATGAGTTTGATGTAGAGTTCGATCTCGGGGCAGATGAGCATAAGCTCAGTAATATCAAAACCGTGGGAGACGCCATAGAGTTCCTTGAAGATTATGTAAACTAAGTAGTCCAAAAAAGCCATCTTAAGATGCAAACAACAAAATTATCGTTTACTTATGTTAACCATAGACATACTAGAGATATGAGGATAAATATTTATGAGTAAGACTATTTACAGCCTTTGGGAAACAAGTGAGAAGAGCTTCGGAGATCTGGTGGCGGTTCGCTGGCTCAACGGAAAGGAAATAGAAGAGTATACCTATCGGCAGTTCGGAGAGAAAATGGGCTCGGTGAGAAGAGGTCTTTTTGCTCAGGGCTTTTCCGAGACAAAGCTAACCCTACTCGGTACCTCCTCTCCTGAGTGGGTCTGTGTGTATATGGGAGTTATCACCGGAAGGAATACTGCGGTTCCGCTGGATGCGGCGCTGCCTCCTGCCGATCTGATAGGGCTCATAGTACGCTCCCACTCTACGGGTGTATTTCTTGATCCGAAATTCGCCGCTCTGGCGGCTCCGATCAGGGCAAAATGCCCCGAGGTCAAAAAAATATGGATGCTTTCGGGGGAAGAGGTCGAGGGAACAGAGACTCTCGAATCCCTTATGGAAGCCGGCAAAGATGCCGGAGAGGTTCCGATTCCCGCGGAAGACGACCTTTCCATGATAGTTTTTACCTCAGGTACCACCGGAAAGAGCAAGGGCGTAATGCTGACGCAGAAAAATCTTTATACAAACGTTGAAGCCATCCTATATAAGGTCGATCCCGGAGTGGTATTTTTAAGCGTGCTCCCGGTGCATCACGCCTTCTGCCTGGTCATGGACTGGCTGCAGGGCTTTATGATGGGTGCCGTCGTCTGCATCAACGATTCCCTGCTGCATATGGTAAGGAATATGAGCCTGTTTAAGCCCAATGTAATGCTGATGGTACCCCTGATGATAGAGACCATATATAAGAGGATCCGAGCCTCCGGAGAGGGTACTCCCCCCGAGGTGATCGCTGAAAAAGTATTCGGCGGCAAGCTGAAGACCATATTTACCGGCGGAGCCCATCTGGAGGAATTTTACATCGATGAATTTGAAAAGTACGGCGTACAGGTGCTGGAGGGCTACGGGATGTCCGAATGTTCCCCCGTTATCAGCTCCAACAGGGTGCACGATTTCAAGAAGGGCTCTATCGGAAAGCCGCTTCCCGGCGTCGAAATCTCCTTTGAGAACGGCGAGATACTCGTCCGGAGCAGCAGCGTTATGAGGGGCTATTACGAAATGGAGGAGGAAACGGCGGAGGCTCTTAAGGACGGCTGGCTGCATACGGGCGATAAGGGCTATATGGACGAGGACGGCTTCCTGTTTATAAACGGCAGGGTTAAAAACCTCATCATCCTTTCCAACGGAGAGAATATATCCCCCGAGGAAATAGAGGGCAAGCTGGCTCTAAATCCCCTGATTTCTGAGGTGGTTGTAACCGGCGACAACAATGCGCTTACAGCACGCATCTTCCCTGAGGAGGCACTGTCGCAGAATATGTCAGCGGAAGAGCTCAAAGCCGCCCTGCAGAAGATACTGGATGACTACAACAGGGAACAGCCTACATACAGACAGCTTTCAAAGCTTGTGATTAGAGAAAATCCCTTTATTAAAAATTCAGCGAGGAAGATACTGCGTACCGAGATACTTCGAGATGAGCCTGTGGGCTAAAGAAAAAGCGGTTCGCTAAATCAGGAAAATAATGGACAGAAAAGAGATAAACTTAGATACCAGCCGGGACTATCATATTGCCTGTCTGGATGGAAGCAGCGTGGGGCAGACAGCCATTATACTGTGCCTGCACGGGTTTACCGGCAGCAAGCATAGCCCCACTATCGAAAAGCTGCACGGGGTAATGAAAAATAAGCGGATCGGCACATTTGCCTTTGACTGGCCGGGGCATGGCAGGAGCGATGCCCCGTTTTCAGCGCTTACCGTGGAAAACTGCATGCAGGATATGGATACGGTCTATAAATATATTCATGAGAAATACGGGGTTCCGATATGGTGCTTTGCCACCAGCCTTGGAGGGTATCTCGCCATGAACTACCACTTAAGGCATCCGGAGGCTTTTGAAAAGCTCCTGCTGCGTTCTCCGGCTCTTAAAATGGCGGAGGTAATGAAAGCCGCCATGAGCGAGGACAGGTTCGCGCGCCTTATGAAGGGCGAAAAGGTAGATTTTGGCCATGACCAGCCCCTGCTGCTGACGAAAGATTATTATGATGACTTATGCGCCCACGATATATTTGACGAAGCGCCGCCGTATCCGGAAAAAATCCTGATAATACATGGAGATAAGGACGAGACGGTGCCTATCCACTATTCCGAGGACTATGCAGGAAAAAACGGCATCGCCCTCCATATCCTAAAGGACGCAGGACATGAATATGACAACCCGGGAGATCAGGAATGGATAATGAAAGAGGCTTTGGAATTTTTTCCATGCGCCAGATAAGCGGATGAACAAGGATTTCCATTACTATGCCACATACTGTGCCGCGATCATCGCCGGTTTTTCCCATGAAGAGAGCCTTACAATCTGCTCCGGTGCGCTGTTTGTGGATATGTGCACCAGAACCTTCCTTGCCAAGATAAACGGTCCGCGGATGGCTGCAACGACCCAGCTGACTCTGGAAATGGCGGATGCCCGTACAGATATCCTCGGACTTCAGGATATCACGAGGATCTGGTCCTCATTCCATTTCCTGCCCCGGGATCTCTATGCAAAAAAGAGAAAGCGTTCCAGAATATATATGGACAAATTCCGCCTTATCTGCGGTCCCAACGGGGATCTTGTGGTGGAGACCGTTAAGCTCGCAAAAAACAAGGGACCGGAAGCCGCAGGGGTAGCCATGCATGTTTTGGCGGATACCTGGGCGCACCAGCATTTTGCGGGAACCCCCTCCCTCGTGATCAACAATACAAATGACTATTTTTACGAGCTCATTCAACAGAACGGGAAGGTATATAAAAAGCCCATCGTTTTCGGGCACAATCCGAGTACCCCGGAGAATGTCGATAAGGGCATCTATACCAATACGGTCTTTCAGGCAAATGAAAACTCGGTAATGAATCTCGGTCACGGCAGAGCCGGACACCTCCCCGACTACGGCTTTATCCGGTATAAGTATCTTCCGGCGTGGAATGATTATAAGGAGATGGTAAAGGACAACCAATCGGATTACCTGCACGCCTTCGCCCAGATGGTCTATGCTCTCGGGTATCTTCGTGGGCAATACGATGATTTTTTGAAAAACGTCTATGCCTGGAAGAGCATAGAGCCCTTCGAGCATACTATCCGCAAGATACTTTCCATCCGCAGGACAGACGACTCCGAGGACTGGAAGGCTTTTGGGGAGTACTTAAGCGGATATGAGATAAGGGATTTCAACCTTGAGGGCTTTCAAACGGAATACAGGGAGGCTGCTAAGGAGGACAAGGATGAAACCTTTTTAGGCAGGTTTATCCTGGCGGCTCTCGCCCAGAAAAGCATGGTGACCAACAGGATATTCCAGTCAGGAAATACCCTTGCGGGCTTTTCGGTGGATTTCAGGGAAAAGGGCTTTAAGGGGCTTAAGGACTTTAAGATGCTTATAGAAGCGGAGAAGAACAGGCAATGGGAAAAGCAAGACGAATAAGCAATATACTTATGGGAGCTGCCCTGATAGCCGCAGGCCTATTTCTTAATTTTACTGAGGACGGATATTTACTTGTAATGATCTTCCTGGGTCTGCTGCTGGTATTTAGGGGGCTGGTCAAGCTTGGATATTATCTCACGATGGCGCGCTATATGGTAGGCGGGAAACGCATCCTGTTTACCGCCATATTTTTGCTGGATCTCGGGGGCTTTACCCTTACACTTGCAGATATTCCGCGGGTATTCATCCTCCTGTATCTGCTGACGATCTACGCCGGTTCGGGGGTAATACACCTTCTGCGGGGCATAGAGGCAAAAAGGCAGCAGTCCCCGGCATGGAGAAGAAGTATTGTTGCAGGCGCCAGCAGCATTATCATCGCCGCCCTCTGCATAATCTTTCGCGGCAACAATAAATATGTGGTCTGGTTCTTTTCCGCAGGTATCATATATTCGGGCGTGATAAGGATCGTCAACTCCCTGCGAAAGACCGCCATCGTATATATACAGTAAAGGCTACTGCAATATTTATAGTAAGCGAAATGAATAATTTCGTTTACTATAAATGTAAAAAGTCAGGCGTAAAAATGAAAAAGTCTCTTAATAAATTTACCGCTGTACTATTGCTGCTCATGATCACCTTCCTGAGCGGCTGCAGCGAGCTCGAAGATACAGTATCGGGGGACGAGCCCGGAGACAAATGGGTGGATTCCGACATCATCGGCAGCGTAACCCGGGAGAGCGAGATACGTATTCAGGACGACTATGCCGCCGCTGCCAACAAGGACTGGATACTTTCAGCAGAAGAGGGCAGGGAAACCTCTGCCATAGATATGATAGACGAGGTTATATTGAGCAATAAACGGGCTCTGCTCGAAGACAGCTCCCTTAACAGCAAGGAGGCTCTTGAGCTTAAGAAATACGCCGAGCTTGCAGAGGACTGGGACGCAAGGGCGCTCGCAGGGACAGACCCCCTTAAGCCGTATATTGGCTCGATCCAGAGCATTTCTACGGCGGAGGAGCTGTGCTCCTGGATGACCGATCCCGAAGCAAATCCGCTGGGGGAGGCGCTGATCACGGTGAACTCGGCGTATCGCTCCGAAGAAAACCCCGATGCCTACGCGGTCTATCTCTTCGCTCCGCAGCTTTCTCTGGAAACGGCATCCAGCGGCTATAACTATTATTTTGCCATCAATACAAGCGGGCTCAGATATAAGGAGTACATCGAATATTCCATAGAATATATGCTCTCGGGGCTTGGATATGACCAGCATGAGATAAAGGCTGTTACCAGTGGCTGCTACAGGATTGAAAAAAAGCTCCTTGAGAATATGTCCTGCAGAAGCGTCGATTCCCTGTATCTCAACGAAGCTGACAATACCCTTACCCGCTCTGATATCGCAGAAGCCGCAGGGGCTTACCCGATAGAAAAATATCTCGATAAATGGGGCTACAAGGGCAGGGACAGCTATATTGCCGACCTTAAATATATTCAGGGGCTCCAGGACCTCGACCTTTCCGGCGAGCTCGAGGATATCAAGTCCATGTTCATCGTACACTACCTCCTTTTTTCCGAAAAATACCTGGACAGGGATTCCTATGACTTTGCCGCCTACAGAAGCTACGCCTCCGAGCCGGAATACCGGACGGACGAGGAAGAGGACGGCAGCGATGAGGAAGGGACGCAGGAGGGCGAAAATCTTAATGATACTGAGGAGTCCGAGCTGGATTCGATACTCTTTAATGAATACATTGCCCAAAGCCCCATGGTGGCTGCGATGGACAAGCTGTATGTCGAAAAATATACGGATGCAGGGGAATACGACAGGCTCTATGGCATGACCGAGGAGATAATAGAAGAGTTTAAGGATATCTTCTCAAAGGAGGACTGGCTTTCGGAGGAGGGGAGGGTCGCCTGCCTCGACAAGCTGGAGACCATGAGCATACATGTAATCTACCCCAGCACGGAGCTTGTAGACTATTCATCGCTGGATATAACGGCAAAGAAGGAGGGCGGAACCTTTCTCGATGCCGCTCTCGACTGCTCCCGGTATTATAATTTCTTAAGGGCGGAGCGCGCACTTAAGCCCTTTGACCGCCAGGTCTGGGACCCCTACGACCAGGAGCTCAGCACGACCATCTGCAACGCCATGTATGATCCGCAGACCAACGGGATATACATTTTCTCGGGAATTGCAAACGATCCCGAATTTTATCCGGAAATGTCCGAGGAGCAGCTCCTAGCGGGGATAGGCACCACTGTAGGGCATGAGATAACCCACGGCTTCGATGACGGCGGAGCCCTGTTCAATAAAGAGGGGGTCGAGGAGGACTGGCTCCCGGAGGATGATAAGCTAAAATTTGTAGACCGCATGGATAAGGTTTCGGCTTATTATTCCACGCTCCATCCCTACGAGGCCTCGGGAGCCTGCGAAGGCAGTCTGGTCTGCGGAGAGGCCACTGCCGACATGGGAGGGATAAAGTGTGTGCTCGAAATAGCCGAAAACGATGAGGACTTCGACTATGACGCATTTTTCCGCCATTACGCCCTTTGCTGGGCTACCCAGTACGAGTTGGAGACTGAAAGCGGTCAGTTTAACGTCGATTCCCACCCCCTTAACTTCTACAGGATAAATGTGGCGCTCCAGCAGTTCGACGAATTTCTGGAGACCTATGATATAAAGCCCGGGGACGGAATGTACCTTGAAAAGGAAAGGAGAATACAGGTTTGGTGAGTCTGGGTGAAGAGGCGGTAATACAGCTTAAGAACATAAAAAAGAGATACGGCAGGCACCTTGTTTTAAATGGCGTGAACATGCAGGTAAACCGGGGAGATATCTATGGGCTTATCGGCAAGAACGGAGCGGGTAAGACGACCATATTTAAAATGATACTGGGGCTTTCGGAAATGAACGGGGGCGCTGTGTCCATCGCCGGCAGCCGCAGCAACAGGGAGCTCTTAAAAAACAGAAATAAGATAGGCTTTCTCGTGGGTGCAAGATTTTATAAATACCTTTCCGCAAGGGAAAATCTCTACTACTACGCCACGGTAAAGGGCATCCCGAAGCGAAAGATAAACGGCGAGATAAAGCGGGTTTTGGAGCTGGTGGGACTTCCGGACACGAAGAAGCCCTGTAAAACCTTCTCCATGGGAATGATGCAGCGCTTAGGGATTGCGAATGCCATACTGGGAAACCCCGAGATACTTATACTGGATGAGCCTACAAACGGTCTGGATCCCCAGGGAATTGCGGATGTCCGCAATATGATAAAACGTTTTCGGGACGAGTTTAATATGACCGTTATCGTCTCCTCACATATCCTCGGTGAGCTGGAGCATACCGCCGACCGCTTCGGTATAGTCAACGAGGGCGTCTTGGTCCGGGAGATAACCCGGGAGGACCTTAAGGATAAGCAGCAGGCGGTGGAGATCGTTATCGACGACCTTCCAAGGGCGCGGGAGCTGCTTTCAGCCGGCGGGGTCAGGATCCTTCGCGAGGTGGAGGAGCGCTCCTCGCTGGAGGACTATTACTTCAATCTCATCGCCCCTCCGAAGGAGGAGATCCCTGAGGCTCCAAAAGCGGAGACTGCCCCTGTACAGGCGGAAGATGAGGCAGCCGCCCCAGTAACGGCGGAAGATGAGCACGCTGCCCCGTCTAGCAGGGAGGACAGCGCCCTATGAGAAGAATGATCCGTGGTGATCTGCGGCGTATCCTCCGAAAACCCGGCTTTTACGTCTTTGCCGTGATACTGTGCTTTATGTGCTTATACTGGACTACAGATACGGAGCCATCGGAAAATATAGACCTTATATATTCCTTCGTAAACTATGGCGGCATATTGATGATATCTCTGCCGGTTTTGCTGTCAGTCTACGGGGATGAGCTGCACTCGGGAACCATGCAGGGTGTCATAGGGCGGGGGCTCTCCCGTACCAGGCTTATTCTGGGAAAGCTCATCGATTGCGCCGTTTTATCAGCCCTTTTATTTTTCCTGCTCTACCTTACGATACGCTTTAAAAATTTTTTAATGGATATAGTCCTTACTTCCAGACAGTACGATATGCTTGCCGTATATCTGGTCCTGGGATGGGTAAGACTGCTTATCATCCTTGGGATATGCGCATTTTTCATCCTGATATGCTGGAGCATGGTGCCCGGGATGATTGCGGATATAACACTCATATTTATTTTAGAGCCCGTCCTGTCCGCGTTTCAGGAGGAGGCTCACCTGCCTTTTCTGGATGCGTCCTTCTACGGACTCATCGATAGGGGCTATGCGGCGATAGAGGCGGGGAATATCGCCTGGCAGCTGCCGGCAGCGGTCATTTTATATATCTGCCCTGTGATAATCCTGACCGCAGCTGTCTTTAAGAGAAAGGAGCTTGCGCTATGAGAAGGCTCATAAGTGCCGACATAAACAGGATAATGCACAAAAAGACCTTATGGATAAGCCTTATCCTGGGGATTGTCCTGCTCGCTGTCGCCGTGGCGGGATATAAATTTACCTTTGTCTGGGACGGGACTGTCTTTGCCGATGCAATTTTTCTGATACTTTACTTTTTGGAATTTACCTTCGGGCTTCTTACCTTTTTATTTGTCTATGGAGATGAGGTCAGCTCCATGGCGCTCATAACCGCCATAGGCAGGGGGCTTACCCGGGAAAAGGCTGTGCTCGCAAAATTCCTGGATACGGTGATAGTCACCCTCGTAATGAATGTGATCCTGACCCTGTTCATATTTATATTCCAGCTTGCCTTCGGAGCCGATCTCACCCATGACCAGGCGGTTTGGGTCTACTTTGCCGTTATTACGGGTCTTTACCAGTGCCTGGGGTATCTTACCATCTCCGCGCTTTTCCTGTTCATTACCTGGAACATCCCCCTGGCTGTCCTGATCTATACTGCCTGCTCCATTTTGATACCCGGCGCCTTCCTGCTTTTTTCGGATACGACCTTAGTGGCACAATATCATATCGACCGTTATTATTATGGAACCATGGCAGACATGGCTCTTACGGATATAGTGCTGGGTCTGCCTGCCGAGGGTGCCGCCCTCTATTTAAAGGGGTTCCTGACCTACGTTGTCCTCGCGCTTATCTTGACTATCTTAAGTTTCCGAAAGAAGGAGCTGGATTTTTGACGTGCAATACCCTTTGTGTTACATTAACAGCAGGATTGAATTTAACAGTAATTATTCTAAGCAGTAATTATTCTAAACAATAATTATTCTATGGAGACATATTTATGAAGAGTTTAAATAATAAAAGACTGATGGCTGTTGTAATCTTCGGCAGCATCGCCATCGCCCTGATACTTATCCTCGGAACCATCTGGACAGGAAAAAGCGCGAGCCGGGATACCGAAAAGGCGGTGCGAAACGTAAGCCTCCTCTACCTGGAGGAGCTGGCGGGCAGGAGAGAGCAGGTCATCGCCTCCGCTTTAAATGACTATATAAAGGATATGGATGTCGCCATAGGTCTGCTGACTCCCAATGATCTAAGCTCTCCGGAAAGCCTCCAGGCATATCAGCTGCATATGAAGCAGCTTTACGGGCTTGAAAAATTTGCCTTCGTGGACGAAGATGGGCTTATCTATACCTCCCGGGGTACGAGAACCGATATAGACCAGTATGCCTTTGACTATGAAGCCCTGACGGGAGCGGAGATTTCCCTTAAAAACGAGGGCAATGAAAATACAAAGGTAGTCATCGCCGTACCCACAGACCGCCTTCCTTTTCAGGGGCATTATCTCGTAGTATGCTTCATGGAAATAGACATGCAGCATATGCTTGACAATATTTCCCTTCAATCCGGCACCAATAATACCACCTTCTGCAATATCTATACCGCGGATGGCTACTCCCTTTCAAACACCGTACTCGGGGGTCTCGCCAGTGAGGACAACCTGCTCACAGCCATCGAAAATGCGGATTATGAGGAGGATTACAACATCGAAAAGCTCCGGGAGGATTTTAAAAACGGCAATACAGGGGTAGTCTCCTTTACCTACAATAATATCAGGGAGACCATGTACTATGTTCCGGTTCACCGGACAAACTGGATGCTTACATATCTTATCCGGGAAAGTATAATCAGCGCCCAGATCGACGCAATCTCGCGGGGCATAGTTACAAGGAGCATGGGACTGGCGATTCTTATTACCCTGGTGCTGGCAGGAGTTTTTGCAGTGATAGCCATACAGACCAGAAAGGCTGCCAAGCTTGCGATAGAGCAGGAGACGGCGGAGACCATGCAGCAGGAGCTAGAGGAGAGGATAGCTCTTCAGGACGAGCTCTTAGAGCAGGAGAAAAAGCGGGCTCAGCTCGACAGCATGATAACCGCCCTGGCATCGGACTACAGGAGTGTGTATTATGTAAACCTAGATCAGGATTACGCCATATGCTACAGGAATGAGACCCCGGACGATGATGTTTCTCAGAATGACAGATTTAAATTCTCCCATGTATTTGCCCGCTACGCCGAGGAGCATGTCGCTAAGGATTACCGTGAGCAGTTCCTTGACTTTATAAAGCCGGAAAATATACGAAAGGCTCTTAAGGAGAGCTCTATAATCGCCATCAGGTATCTGGCGGTAAAGAATGGGAATGAATGTTACGAAATGCTGCGAATGGCAGACGTTAAAAACGGTGAAGAGGCTTCCGACGACCTGATACATGCCGTCGGCGTCGGCTTCACGGACATAGACGAGGAAATGTGGGATTCCCTCGCCAGAAGTCAGGCTCTTTCCGATGCGCTTAAGACGGCGGAGGAGGCAAGCAAGGCAAAAACCACGTTCCTTTCCAGCATGAGCCATGAGATCCGCACGCCTATGAACGCCATCATCGGGCTGGATACCCTTGCCTTAAACGAGCCGGATATCTCGGCGACGACCAGGGACTATCTGGAAAAGATCGGAAACAGCGCCCAGCATCTCCTAAGCCTTATCAATGACATTCTGGATATGTCCAGGATCGAATCGGGACGGATGATCCTGAAAAACGAGGAATTTGCCTTCTCGAAGCTTATCGAGCAGATCAATGTCATTTTCAGCGGGCAGTGCCAGGAGAAGGGGCTTGAATATAACTGCCGCATTATAGGGCATTTAAACGATTACTATATAGGAGACAGCATAAAGCTCCGGCAGGTATTGATAAATATACTCGGAAACGCAGTAAAATTTACCCCGGAGGGCGGCAGGGTCGAGCTTAGCGTGGAAAAGACCGGAGGCTTCGACGAAAAATCCGCCCTGCAATTTAAGATCAGCGATACCGGCATCGGCATGAGCCAGGAATACCTTCCGAAGCTCTTTGATACCTTCAGCCAGGAAAACGCAGGCTCAACCAATAAATACGGCAGCTCCGGTCTCGGCATGGCTATAACCAAAAGGATAGTGGAGATGATGAACGGCGAAATAAGCGTGGAGAGTGAAAAAAATGTCGGCACCACCTTTACCGTCAACATCACCTTAAGAGACTCCGAACGTAAGCTGAATGAACACGCTGATACTCTGGAGGTGCATCCTCAGGATATGAAGGTGCTGGTTATAGACGACGACCCCATCGCCTGCGACCAGGCGCGTCTTGTGCTGTCGCAGGCGGGCATAGAGGCGGAAACGGTACAGTCGGGCACTCAGGCTGTCGAAATGGTAAAGCTTTCACAGGCGCGGCAGACTCCCTATAACCTTATCATCGTAGACTGGCAGATGCCGGAAATGGACGGAGTGGAGACCACCCGCCAGATACGCTCCATCATCGGAAAGGATACGGCTGTCATAATCCTCACCGCCTATAACTGGGATGATATTTACGAGGAAGCCACAAGCGCGGGCGTAGACAGCTTTATAGCCAAACCCCTCTTTACCGAAAATCTCTTAAATGAGCTTAAAAATGTACTGAAGAGAAAAAAAGAAACCCTGGCTTCCGAGACCAGGAAGGTCAGCCTGGAAGGACGGCACGTGCTTCTGGCAGAGGATATGCCTATTAACGCCGAGATAATGAAGCAGATATTGTCAATAAGAAAGATTGAAAGTGACCTGGCGGAGAACGGCAGGAAAGCTGTTGAGCTCTATAATTCAAAGCCGGAGGGCTACTATGATGCGATCCTTATGGATATGCGTATGCCGGAGATGGACGGTCTTACCGCTTCAAAGACTATACGCTCCGCCTCCCGCTCTGATTCCTCCTCCATACCCATTATCGCCCTTACGGCAAATGCATTTGACGAGGATGTACAGCAGAGCCTTCAGGCGGGGTTAAATGCCCATCTGAGCAAACCTGTGGACCCTGAGATACTTTTTGAAACACTGGAAAGGCTGATCAAAAATTAAGTGGGTGGAGAGAGCAAGCAGAAATTACTGCGATATCAAAATGAAATTTCCATTATCGGTTCGGCGGTTATATTGTTCGGCTTCTGGTCCTTTATTAAGATGCTGGCTGCCACCTTTATGAGGGATGAAGTTCGTCAGTCATTTATCGAGAGCACCTTTACCGGTAAGATGGTCGATATTTTTTTCACCGTGTTCTTTATGGGGCTCTTTGTCGGGTTCGACCTGTGGACCCGTATTTATGTAGGGACATCTGCCCGCGCTGAAAGCAATGGACAGCGAAAGAACGGAAAAAAAATCGGAAATTTATATATAGTATTGGCTATAATGCTTGTATTATTTAATTTAATTTCCCTTATATCCTATCTCGTGAGCGAAAAAAGCGATTTTACCAGCTATATTGACTCAGGGGTTACTATCATCGTGGAGCTGACCTCCATCATAACCCTTGTGGAAATGATACGCGCCGCCTTTATTATCCGGCACCTGCGAAGAGAGGTTCAGAGATTAAAGGACCGGCGTGCGCAGCTTGCCCTATCGGATAGGGGCAGGCAGACAGAGCCCGGTTAAACGCGGCAGAAAATTCTGTTCAGGCTCTGTAGCTTCCGTATTTATTTCTGAAAGCCTGTTTGTTGGCGTACATCATTTTATCGGCACGCTTTAAAACGCTGCCCGTCGTATCTCCGCTCTTATATTCCGCAAGACCCAGGGAAGCAGAATACCTCTCCCAGGGCTCTGCTTTTTTCTTTGAAAAGGCGGTATTAAAATCCATTACTGCATGAATATACAGATCGTGACGCTTTTCGTAATCATCGCCGGTAAGGAGGACGGCAAACTCGTCCCCGCCTATCCTGTATACCGGGGAATGTCGGAAAATTTCGCATATTATCCTGCTGCAGCCCGAGATGTATTTATCCCCGGCATCGTGACCATAGGTATCGTTTATCTGCTTTAGGTTGTTTACGTCTGCAACAACCACTGCAAAGGCAGTGTTGCCGGCAATTATCTCCTTGTCATTGATATCGGTATCCCTCATGAAAGCAGCCTTGTTCCCTACCCCGGTAAGACCGTCCTTGAAGGTCATCCTGCTTATCTCCTTCAGAGCCTTTTCCTTGTCCTCGATCTCATTTTTAGCCCTGTTAAGATTCGTCATATAATAAAGGCTTTCCTTCATGGATGAGGTGAGGCTGGAATAGAGCTTCCCGATCTCGTTGTCAAGATGTATCTCCAGCTCCTCCAGGGACTGCACATTTCTAAAGCGGTCGGTCTCAGTATTGTAGACGAAGCCGTCCAGACAATCCTCCAGCCTCTCAAGCGGCCGGGTAATCCGCTTTCTAATAAAATAAATATTCAAAATCAGGATAATGAGCATTATTACTCCCAGCATCCCCATGAGCCTTATCACAAACCGGATACCCTGGGTATGCATATATTCCATGGAAAAATCCACACAGGCGCTGCAAAGGTAGTTCCCGTTCTCATCCAGGATCGGCCTTACGTAGGACAGAAGATGCTCGCCGTCCTGGGTATGGACCACATGGGAAACAGGCTCCCTGCCATGGATTATCTTATCCATTTCCGAGGCAAAGGGCTCGTCCACCTCATATTCGCTTCCCACCCATTCCAGGTTTTCCTGCGTAGGCGTTTCGGTATATTCCTCGTCCAGATCTATGACCACCGTAGCCAGAGGCTTGTCCCCGTCATCATGAAATCTGTATATATACAGATAATAAATATCCGGATAGTTGTCCCTCAAAGAAAAATAATATTTAAGGGTGTCCAGATATTCCCGGGAATTATAATTGTTTTCGATAAAATCATCGATCTTGTCTGTATCCAGCGCCTCAGCCATGAGATTTGTCACGCCTGCTGCCATACGGGTATAATTGAACTCCATCATCCGCTCAAACCTGTTATATACGATCAAAATAATGATCAGAGCTATGATCACATAGCTTGATATATAGATAAACGGCAGGCGGAATGAGAGAGAATGCAGTCTTTTCTTCAAAGCACGACCTTCCTTAAATCTTGTAGTTGAAATATTATATCATATAAGCTTGTCATTTTTTTGAATAAGACGTATACCCATCTTTGACAGCTTTTTGATGAAAAAAGTCCCGTAATCCGCTCTGGCAGCGGCTTTCAGGACTTTTTAAAATTTTACAATTGCGCGTTACAACATCCCCTTATCCGGCCTTCTTTGCAAAAAAGGAAGCCCGACCTCCGCTGAGCTACGGTCGGCCTCTTATCTGTGCCACGTTGTCTTCGGATACCGGAACGAACCTACTTCTTAGTCTGAGAAATGATGTTTCTCATCTTTGCCACAGGAACGATCTGTTTTGATGTGCAGAAGCCGAAAGCTTCGTGGAGAGCATCAGTCAGTTGAGTCCTTGTATATACCGGCTGGTAGCCCTTCCCTTCATACTTCATAAAGTCCATCTCCTGCAGGGTCGGGAGTATCTGTTCAATGGTGTATTTGTTATCAAGCTTTCTCTCAAGATACCGGTATACGATAAGCGCTATGAAGCAGGTGATGAAGTGGGCGAGTATTCGATCCTGCCGGTTGAGATAGACAGGACGTGCTTCAAAGTCAGATTTCATTATCCGAAAACATTCCTCGATCTCCCATCTGCGTTTGTTTGCTTTGATTATGTTGCTTATACTGTCATCAAGGTTTGTGCAGACTGCATAGAAGCCATCATATTTTTCCTCGTTGGCGATCACGGCTTCATCGATATAGCTTGCTGACATATCTGCAACCTCGCCGTCTTTTGTGGCATGATCCGTCTTAATAAACCGTTTGGGGTCGTTCTGGTTTTTCCTGTTTATTGTTTTATCACCTGACTCAACTATCTTCATTGCCCGCTCGATCTGTCCCTCACGTACGTGCCTGAGGAAATTTTTATATTTGATGGAGTAGGAGACGATGAGCTTCTGCTCAATGATGTGTTTTTTATCACCTTTATTTGTATGGACGATACCTTCTTCCCTGATCCACCTTGTCCTGTAAAAGATCTTGTCCTTATCGCGTTCCTCATCCAGTTCGGATATCTTGTATGTCTTTCCGGAAGTGTCCCCGTCAAGAGACCACCCATCATCAGAAAGGCACCACTCCTGCAAAAATTCCTTAAGTGTTTTTATTGGCTGTGTTGTGATATAACTGCGCATGCCATCATCTTTATCGTAAGTGTTGAAAACGCGGTTGGTAGCGGAAGACAGGCCTGCATCCGTGCAGACAACAAATCTTGACATATCAAAATCTGAGATCATTTTTTCTTCAAGAGGGATCATGGTCATCTGTTCGTTTCTGTTGCCGGGGTAAACACTAAACGAGATGGGGATGCCGTCCATATCCATAAAGAGTCCCATGCCTACGATCGGAAGTGGACGGTTTTCCTTACTCTTGCCGAACTGCTTATCATCCTTGGCAGTATCGGTCTCAAAATAAAAGTTTGTACAGTCGTAGTAGATCACCTGTGTGTTTCTCTTCTGAATGGCAGAGCTGTTCTTGAACAGGCGGCTCTGAATATAGTCCGATTCTTTCGCTATGACGGATAGGGCGCGGTAAATATCGTGAAGTTCAAACGAAGGCTGCTCGATAAAACGCCTGGCATCCTCAAAACTGCTCTTTTTTGAGGATGGGAAAAGTATCCTCGTATAGACAAGGCGCGAAAGAACGTTGTTAAGGTCATATTCAAAAGGATGCCTGCCGGAGATAGCGCGGCAGATCTTATGAAGTCCAAGCTCATAATAGATATCCTGAAGGAACAGATATCCTCCATTGAACCGCCGCTGATCATCCATCTTTAAATCTGTACCTGCGCACAGTTCTATATTGAATGTCGCGGTATCTTCTTTTTCCGCCTCATTCATCAAACGAACCTGCTCTTTAGCCCAGGCTTTGGCATCTGTTACGCCATGCTCTTCGCAGATCTGTTTTTCCGATCCAAAGGATTTGACTATCAGGGTCTTGTTTTTTCCATCCACCCGGATCGTTTTGATTGCACGGTATGTGATCGATTTTTTGTTTGTGGTCCATCCCAGCCTCATAGCCGCTCACTCCTTCCATCCATACCATTCGCTCCCGTCAACGGGCTCTCCGTTTATGGTATATACGTCCTGTTTTTTTACCAGGATCAGGTCATCGATTTCCCCTGCCTCGTTACGAACATACTTAAAATAATATTCTGTTGTGATGTCATCTGATTCATCGGTGTCAAAAATGCCGTGTTTCTTATCAGCAAATATGATGACGATATATTCGCCGTTTTCATAATCTAACCCGCTGTGGATGTTTGCAATGTTATTCACATCTTCAAGGACGTTTCTCCTGTTTTTGTACTTCTTCTTAAAGCCTTCGGAAAGAAAGAGATTGTCCCAGTTTGTGTATTTTGAGAGGGCAGCGCATATATCACCGGCAATCAAGGATTGATCCACATCATTTAAGTCAGTGATCCCGTAATTAACTTTTAGATTATTAAGCCTCTCCTCTTTTGTAGGGATACTATATTTATTAAGCAGATAGTTTCCGGCAAACACGAGCATGATTCCCGCAAGCAATACAGAAGCAGATAGTATAAATATTTTTTTCATCCTGTTCATTTAGATCCTCCTGAGGTTCCGACATATCGGTAAATCCGCCTGTAGTATTCTTTGTCACCGTTTCCGTTCTTGAGGGAAATGAAATTCTTCCCGTCAAGCTGTTCCTTTTTGATTTCATATATCTGCGGGAATGACCTGTAGACCCTTCCCCAACCGAAATTGTCAGCTTCTGTCATAACGCCATCGCCCAAATAAACATGCACATGTCCTTCTCTAGCAAGGATGTCGCCTTTCTGGAGTTTAAAATCATTATCAATTTTAAATATGGAACCCTCTGCATATGTATCTTTGTCCACATCAACTATGCCCTCTTCTTTGTCATATATTTTGAAACCGAGATTAATAAAGCCATAGGCTATATCCCAGTAATCTGTAGCCATTGTTTTTGAATCGGTACGACTGTAGCTTGATTTTGTCAACAACGCATATTTTTTCGTAAACTGACTGTCCATTCTGTTAAACACAGCGAACAGGTATCTCACGCAATCATCACCAGGCTTATTGTAGTCGGATCCTTTTCCCAGAAAATCGCAGGGGTAGTAGGCTATCTGTCTGTCAAAATCTATCTGCTTTAAGCAGTTAGTGTAATAAGATGCAGCATTTTCCGTTCCTCTCAAAATCAGATCATCAGGCTTCAAATCAGTTATGCTGTTTGCATCAACATCCGATGAAAGAGCCCGGTGTGTCGATGTTTTTCCTTTGTTTTTCAGGCTGTAATTCCTATAGTTTTTTAAGTCTCCGTTATATTTGGAATAGGGTTCGTCCTGTATTCTTGATGCATATGTAGGAACATGGTTGACGTACCACTCGCTGGTTTCATCAACGGCCTTCAGATAATCTTTGCGTGAAGCAGTGATTTTGATTTCATCCCCATACAGATTCCTGTGAAAAATACGATCCAACATCTCAGCTTTCTGAGATTTAATGATCCCTGCTCTGCATCTCCTGCAAATCACATAATCCTGTTTGAGAAGGCCCAGAAGCGTGTCTGAAACAAAAAGTTTATTCTTTTCGCTCATTTTATCAATAGACGAACACACTGGAGAATGGATTTTACCGGTTCGTTTATTGACAACATATTCCCTGACTTCATTTTTCAGATTAGAAGGGGTTGCATGATCCGCAGTGCACCCGGAAAAACAGTATGCTCCGAGGAAGAACATTATAAAAAGGATATAAAGCTTTTGCTGTAATTTCATAGTCATATTCTATCTCTGCTGTTTTTACCTAATACTCAAAGGTGAAAATACTACATCCTGTATATATGAAGAAGAGATATATACACATTATATAGTATCTGAATGGGACGTGCAAGTAAAAACTGCAAATTTGACAAAAAATTAAAGCCACTACTGGCTTTGCCACATATTTCATGTAGCTAGGCTGTCAAACTACCGCTATGATCACATAGCTTGATATATAGATAAACGGCAGGCGGAATGAGAGAGAATGCAGTCTTTTCTTCAAAGCACGACCTTCCTTAAATCTTGTAGTT
>JAGBNT010000076.1 GCA_017634255.1 Lachnospiraceae bacterium | reverse complement strand
TTGTTTTGATTTGACACCTACATTATATCAAATCAGAAGCTCTTTTTTTATCATCTAACAGATGAAAACAACAGTATTAAAATACCAAGGAACTATGCGGCTTTATACCACTATCGATTCATTCGGTGAATAATACAGGCTAATTATTGAAATTGTCTCGTACTCAACCGGAAGGATATCCATCTTTCCGGCTTCTATCTTGGAAAAATCCAGGATCTCATTGATTATATTAAGGAGATTCATGCTGGCGGAATATGCCTTTTGCGCATAGGGCACGACATGGGGGTCCTTGCTTTCGCGGATTATCATTTCGTTCATACCCAGCACTGCATTTATGGGGGTTCGGATCTCATGGGACATATTCGAAAGGAAGGAGGACTTTGCCTCATTGGCTCCGTGGGCGGCTGCAGCAGCCTCCTCAAGCTCCCGGGTGGTTTCCTCGAGGAACATTGCCAGCCTTTCATTTAAGGGTATGGCACCCTTGCGCTCAATTTCCGCGGAAGAGGTCTCGATCGCATGACCGGCGTTTTCACCATCCGATGCCGTACCTTCGCGCAGTCCGACAGCTATAAGGGCGGAATTTACGACTCCGCCGTTACTGCCCTTTTTCATGATCCCTGCAAAGCCCCTGGCATAGATGAGCTCCTTATTGGCGCGGGAGTAGCTCCTTATATCCTCGTGAGCTAAGTCTCCCAGGAACTGGTGGCGGGTTTCACAGATCATAAGAAAGAGAGCCTGGGGCTTAAAGCCGGACATGGAGCGGGCGTAGCGCCTGGTATCGGAAACGAGACGCCTCGGATTGGCATAGGAAAGGCGTATCTTGTGTCCCTGCTCCACCTGAGAGATAAAGTAGAGACGACCGTTATGGTCGTAGCCCACAGGACAGCGGACTACCTTCATGTTTCCGCGGAGGGTCACTATCGGGAACTCACGGACGTTTTCCACAAAATATCTGTCCGGCTCCACGCCGAGGTATTTGCGGTACATCAAGATGGCTTCTTCATCATCAATCCTTGAAATGCAGTAGGAGCCGTCCGTTTCAGTAGCTGTCATCTCCTTGCCGATGGGGTGCCAGCCGATATCATAGATATAATTGACCTTGAGGCTTTTGCCGCGTATCACCACTGCAATTATCCCGCGGTTACAGGTTCTTTCGGAAAAGATGAGGGGTTTTTCTCCCTGCACGGAGGAGTGTCCGCCTGAAAAATCAGGTGAGGAGCCTGCCTCAATGCCGATGGTGGGGAAATCCTCGCGCTCAATGCTGTTTAAAAAATCATCCATTTCCACGACGACACCCGCTGAAAAGACGAGACACAGGGCAATGTCGTCCATGTAACGCACCTCCCTGCGAAACTGTTTTCCTATTTCGAGGAGAGAAGCGTGCTTACAGCTGTATGCAAAAATATCCACATAGGAGTTTTCGAATGTAAGAAATGAAAAGAGGGTCTTATCCTCTTCATCCCGGTGTTTTTCACGGGAGGGGCAGGAGCTTATTCCGATGATCCTGTTGTCGGGAAGCTCGGCGGAAAGGATGTGTATATGCTCCTTGATCAAGTCTTCGTCAGGTACAGGCTCACAGACATAGATAAACTTGGCACTGGCGCGTCTGTAGTGATCGGTATCCCTGAGCTTTCGCACAAATTCTGTGAGCTCTGCATTATCATTTGTTTTTAGAGTCTGCTGTTTCAACTTATGTAAACCGCCCGATAAAGATCAATTCATGATATAACCGTTGCTGGAAATAATTTTCGTTAACGAGTATAATAATGCATCTCCATTGTAACATATCAGTGCTTTGGTTACAATTCAGTCCTGAGCCACGCACTTTGCCTCATTAATAACTTAAAAACGATGCTGTTTGTCATCATCCTTGACTTTATTTGTTTTCTTTATATAATGTGATGTAAAGGTCAAAACGAATAATTCCTGTCATGTATGCACGAGGGTATTGTTGTTCCCTGACCTTGGGTAATATTAATTGTTTTTTTTTGGAGGGAGTCATGGAAAAAAGGTATAATAAGAATTTATTTGTCTGGGTATTTGCATTTTTGCTGGGAGAGCTTGGAGTAGACAGATTTTGCAGAGGTCAGATCCTCTTTGGAATACTTAAGCTTATCACCGTTGGCGGCTGCGGTATCTGGTGGTTGGTGGACGTTATCATCGCTATGACAAAAGCATATGGTGCCAATGCATTCGGACCTGAAGAGGAGGTAGTATTTGTAGACGGCAAATACGCAAGGTAAGCTGCATGAGCTTATGGTAAACGTCAGATAAATCTGCTGTTTGCCATAACTTTTTAGGCAATGATCAGGATGTGTCAAAGGTGATCAGAGATGACCTTTGACGCATCTTTTTTTGTTTAACTGCGATTTGCTCGGCAAAACCCAACCCCGTTACGTTCGCAGCCCGAAGGTCTGTAACCGGTAACGTTCTAAGTAATAATTAGAGATCAGCACATCTATTATTTGATTGGAATATATTGATATTATGTTGTATAATACTTTCGAAATTTAACTTTTAAACAGAGGTCGGTATAAATGAACGTGAACGAAACAGGCAGGAATAAGGCTCTTGTTGTCGACGATGTTGAGATAAACAGGATGATCTTAAAGGATATTCTACAGGAAGATATGGATGTTATCGAGGCAGCTGACGGCAATGAAGCGATCGACATGATAGAGGCGCACAGCGAGGATATCGCCATAGTCCTGCTGGATCAGATGATGCCGGAAAAGAACGGGATAGAGGTATTGGAATATATGCATTCCAGGAACTATACCGAGGATATCCCGGTGATAATGATCTCAGTGGACGACGACGATGCCAATGTGGCAAAAGCCTTTGACCTCGGGGCAATTGATTACATTTCCAGACCCTTTTCGGCAAGAATTTTCCTGCGCCGCGTCCTGACAACTGTTTCACTTTTCCATAGAAAAAAAGCAATAGCGTTTGAGATAGATAAGCGTTTTGAATCCAGCGAAAAGACCCGGGATGAGCTTACGGGTCTGTATCTGAGAAATGCGTTTTATAACAAGGTCTATGACAAGGTAAAAAATTCTCAGAGAAGGGCTCTTTGCATGGTGGCGATAGATATTGACCATTTCAAGCTCTTTAACCGTTTCTACGGAAGAGCCAAGGGAGATTCATATTTAAAGCTGGTGGGACGCACCTTAAAGGAATATGAGGAAAAATACGGAGCCATCGCCGGATATCTGGGAGGAGACGACTTTGCCATCCTCTGCCCTAACAGGCAGGATATCCTCGGGGATATGAAGAGGAGAGCCAGGGAGGAGCTGCTTGACAGGGACTATGAGCTGGGCTACGCTCCCAAGTTCGGCGTATTCGTAATAGAGGATTCCACCGAGCCTATAATGGATATCGTTGACCATGCATTTACCGCTCTGGCAAGCATAAAGACGGACTATACCCACCTTATGGCGTGGTACAACCAGGATATGGTGCGTACCGTGCGCGATGAGTTTGTGCTCTTAAGCGATGTGGAGCGTGCACTGGGAAATGACGAATTTACCTTCTATCTTCAGCCCAAGATAAACATGATAAACGGTAAGATAGTGGGAAGCGAGGCGCTGGTGCGCTGGAACCACAGGGAAAAGGGACTTATCCCCCCGGCAGCCTTTCTGCCCGTGCTTGAGAAGAATGGCTTTGTGACAAAGGTAAGCCAGATAGTCTGGGACAAGGTATGCAAGTTCCAGAAGGACTGGATAGATTCGGGGCGGGAGCCCCTTCCGATATCGGTAAATGTATCCAAGAACGATATGTTCTCACTGAACTTTACCGAATATTTTCTAAATCTTATGGAAAAGTACCAGCTGCCTGCAAACATGATAGAGCTGGAGATTACCGAGACCACCTATATTGAGGATCTGGACAGGGTAGGAGCGGAGATAAACAAGCTGCATACGGCTGGCTTTACCATTCTGATGGATGATTTCGGCAGCGGCTACTCCTCGCTCAATTCCCTGAAGGAGCTGGAGATAGACGTGCTCAAGATAGATATGAAATTCCTCCGTATAGATTATGAGAATCAGGAGAAGGGCAAGAGCATACTTGAGTCCATGGTCAATATGGCTAATCAGCTTCGCCTGCCGATCATAGTAGAGGGCGTGGAAATGCGGGATCAGGTAAAGCTCTTAACCGAGATGGGCTGCAAATACGCTCAGGGCTATTATTATCACAGACCTTTGAATGTTGCGGCGTATGAGGAGCTTATTTCCGATCCGAACATGATAGACTACGACGGGATCCAGATGTCCGAGGTGGATCAGGTGCATATGATGGACTTCTCGGAGGAGAAGCTCTTTACCGATGAAATGATAAATAATATCCTCGGAGCTGTGGCTTTTTACGAGGTTACAGGAGACACTGTCAAGCTTATCCGCTTAAATGAGCAGTATTACAAGATGATGGATATGGAATATGTAATGGCGGACAGCGAATACGCGGTGCATTTAAGACAGTCCATCTATCCCGAGGACAGGGATGCTTTCTTTAATATGTTCAAGCGTGCCGACGAGAACAGCATTAAGGGGGCGACGGCGGATATCCGTTACATGAAGGACGGAGTGGATCTGCGCTGGATACGCTTCCGTATATTCCCTCTCAGAAAACAGAATGCATCCAGACTTTATTACGGATCGCTTGAGGATATAACCGAGATATATCAGGATCGGGACAATGTTCTCAGGGCATGAGATTATCAAAGCAACGGGGCTGCTGCAATAGCAAATATTCAAATGGCTCTGACCACACTAAGTTCACCGTTCGTCTTGAAACGGCTCTCGTGTCGCTGGCACTGCGTGCGCTCAGTCGAGCCCGGCGACTCCGGTTCACTAAGTGTGCCAGGCTGAATATTTGAATATTTGCTATCGCGACAGCCCCTTTATTATGTTTAATAGGAAATGTCGCAGGCTAATATATAGGCAGCCTTACGAAGTCCTCCATCGCTACCGGCTTGGAGTATAGATACCCCTGGAAGCTGGTGGCATGGTAGGTGCGCAGGAAATCTGCCATCGATTCGGTTTCCACTCCCTCGACACAGACATGTACATTCATATTTTTGGCGCAGGCTGTCAGGGCGCTTACTATAGTCTGGTCGGTCTTATTTGTTTCAATGTCCTTTACAAAGCTTCTGTCTATCTTTATGGTATCCACCGGCAGGTCTCTTAAGATGCTAAGAGCCGAAAAGCCTGTACCGAAATCATCAAGAGCGATCTTTATCCCGTAGGATTTAAACAGGATGCACTGGTCCCGAAGGTATTTTGTGTCCAGGAAACGGCAGCGCTCTGTCAGCTCCAGACACAGATTGCTGTGAGGATATTTTACCTCATCTATTATACGGAGCAGGTGGCTTGCAAATTCCGGGCGCTCAAGCTGAGAATAGGCAAGGTTTACGTTTATCACGAAGTCGGGATATTTATCCAAAATAGCCTTGCCATCCCGCATGGCGCGCTCCAGTATCCAGTTGCCGAGCTCGAAGAAAAGGGCATCGCGTTCAAGCCAGGGGATGAAATCGTTGGGAGGTACATTTCCAAAGGGCTCTCCGCGCCAGCGAAGCAGAGCCTCCATACCCACCAGCTCCTCTGTTTTTGAGGAAACTACGGGCTGATATACGAGATAGAAGCCCTCGCAGTCCTTATGCACGCTGGAACGAATGGCATTCATAAGCTCAAGGGTATTGTAATTCTTTTTGTTGTCGCCTTCCCTGAACGTGATGAGCTCCCCTCCGTGTTCCCGTTTCGAGGAGCGGAGGGCAAATTGAATACTCGTATATATAGTCTGAACATCGAGATTGAGGTCATGCACCTGAAGATAGCCTCCGCCAACCTCTATGGGTATTCTGGTTCCCCGGCAGATTACATCGTTTTTAAAATGTCTTTGCAGCTCATAATAGAAATTCTTTACCGTCGCTTCGTTCATGGGGTCCATGCACAGGGCGAGCTTTACCCCGTCCAGTCTGAACAGCATACCCAGCTCTCCGGCATAGGTCTTGAATATCCCGGCGATCTCCTTTAGTACAGCGGAAGCATATGAGAAGCCGTAGGTATCATTCATCTTGTCGTAGTCACGGACACCTATAAGCAGGATATCGTAGGGGGAGCCCTGAGTCTTTTTGCGGTGGAGAAGATTCATAAATTCATCTATGTTGTTTAGACCTGTCACGGGGTCATAGCTGTCCGTAAGCCCGTGATTGATCAGGGTTCCCGCAAAGATAGCGGGCTCACCGTTACTGTCCTTTATAATGGTGCCGGTACAGGTTACGATCACGTATGAACCGTCCTGAGCCCTGGCGCGGTATTCCATATGGTGGGTGTCGGTATAGCCGCTCATTACGGCGTTTATGCTTTTTCTGAAAGCAAGAAGATCGTCAGGGTGGACATGGCTTTCCCATTCCTCACCGAGGTCGTCCATGATCTCATCGGAAAGACCGAAGAAGGCAACAGCGTTCCTTGACCATCTGGAATACTTCTTTTTAAGGTCGGAATAGAAAATGTATGAATTTCCGGTTTCACGAGAGTAAGCCTCAAAAAGCTGACCGCTCAGATCTATAATGTTGTTGTCCATATAAATACCTACTGAAAAATGCGCCGGCGTCACACTTTGAATGACGTTAAAATACGCGTTTAATTATATAGCTGATTTTACCATATTCAGGGATTATGCGTCAAAAAAAACAAAGAATAAGATACGGTTCGGGTTTAGTTAAGGGGCTCTCGAGATAGCATATATTCAAATATTCAGCCTGACACACTTAGTGAACCGGAGTCGCAGGGCTCGACTGAGCGCACGCAGTGCCAGCGACACGAGAGCCGCTTCAAGACGAACGGTGAGCTTAGTGTGGTCAGAGCCATTTGAATATATGCTATCTCGACAGCCCCATTATATGAGCTTAAGCAGCGCTTGAAAGCCACCCTGTCTGTAGGCTTCCTTGAAGTAGCCGATCTCACTGCCGATGATCCCGTCTATGACCCTCATTCCGAGGAGCTCCACAGGAGCCTTGTCATCAGTGAAGATATAGTTTCCCGCCTCATAGGGGACGATAGAAGAGCTGACCTCATCCATCATGGCCTTGAGCTTTGGATTTTTCAGGGAGGCAGTGCCTTCGGACAGGAGGCTCAGCATTTCAGGATTCTGGGAGGCGAAGAGCTCCCGGTTGGTGGAACCCGCCACATCCACGGTGTAGACATTATCAAAGCATGCCGATATGGTGTCGGAGAGATAATCCGTAATATTCCCTTCCTCGTTGGAGCGCATGTTCATATTGACCACCATTACCCCATCGTCCTTAAGATGATCCCGGACAAGGCTGAAAAATTCCACTGAGCTCATCTGAAAGGGTATAGTGATATCCTGGTAGGCATCCACCATGATAAGGTCATAGTCCTCCTGGATCGAATTGAGGTACGCCCGTCCATCATAGGTGGTAACCGGGATATCCCGGCTTAAGGAAAAATACTCGTAGGCAAGGTCGGTTATCTTTTCATCGATCTCAACTCCCTCGATCGAGGCATTGGGAAAGAATTTTTTGCAGAGCTCCGCGAAGGTGCCGGTTCCCATTCCGAGTATCAATACCTTTGCGTCGGGCTTATCCTTAAGAGAGGTCATAAACGGGGATGCCAGGGCATAATCGTAATAAAGCCCAGTGAGCTCGTCGGTCTTCATTTTTATGGACTGCACTCCAAAGAGCACATTGGTGGAGAGAATGGTGGCACTCGGCGTATCTCTTACCTGAAGATAGTTATATACCGATTCTCCCTCAAAGGTCAGACCCTTTTCCCAGAAGGCAAAGCTGTCGGAGTTGCCGAAGGCGGAGCATAGGATAAAGACGATGACGGAAACAGCTATGCCCTTATGGCCCTTATGAATGCTTAAGAAATATGCGATGCCGATAATTAGGAGTATTCCGGAAAAGATGAGGAAGGTTATGGCTGTACCCACTGTGGGAATGGTCACGAAGGTAGGCAGGAAGGTTCCGATTATACTGCCTATGGTATTGGCGGCTCCGAGGCTACCAACCACCCGTCCGTTGTCCTCCAGGCTTTTCGTGGCAAATTTTGTAAGGGAAGGAGTGACCGTACCCAAAAGGAAGAGGGGAAAGACGAAGATCACCATGCAGGCGATGAATGCCGCCCATATTAGGAGGTTCGTGCTTATGGTGACTATTAGAAGTCCGGTTATGGCGATTATGATGTATTTTCCGACAACGGGTATGGCGGCTATCCAGACCGCGGTTATGATAAGGCGCCTGTATAGCCTTGCGGGATCGGGGTTTTTATCCGAGCTCAAGCCCCCGTAGACGTTTCCTAAAGCCATGGCTATCATTATGGTGCCGATTATGATGGTCCAGACGATCTGCGAGGAGGAGAAATAGGGGGCGAGAAGACGGCTCGCGCCCAGCTCCACAGCCATTACAGCCATGCCGGAGAAAAATTCCGTTATATAAAGGTACCATTTTTTTTCTAACAGTCTGCTGTCCATAGTTTCCTTTCTGCTGCTTTTTTGCAGTCCGCGAAGAAAAATTCCGAAGGTTTTTCTGATGCGATAATTGCATTGGAGACGCTAAAACAATATAGCAAGAATTATAATAATGTTTTGCGGGTCAGGTCAATTTGAAAATACAGTAAACGATAAATTATTTCATCCTAATTATAAAAAAGTTAGCAAACGGGAGGGATCACCCTGAAAGTATCATTTGCATGAGATAGGCGTTTAGTTTATAATCTATGAGTTTAGAAGTTACTGTTCACAGCCTTTCAGGCTGCGAACGTAACGGGTTTTGCCAATTAAATCGCCTTCGGCGATGGGGCAAAACCCATTTAAACCACGACACATTGGGGCGTAACTGCGCAGTAAATGCGCAGTTCGCCTGTGAACAG
>JAGBNT010000075.1 GCA_017634255.1 Lachnospiraceae bacterium | reverse complement strand
ATGTTTTCATTCCCGAACAGCAAAGGCTCCAGCATCCCCATGATGATGCATACGGATGTAAAGGAGACCGAGAACAGCTTCGAGCTCGGCATTGAGCTTCCCGGCTACAGCAAGGAAAATATTCAGGCTGAGCTGAAGGATGGCTACCTTACCATCAACGCTGAGAGGACTGAGAACAAGGACGAGAAGGAAGAGGGCAAGTATATCAGGAAGGAAAGATATACCGGTCATTGCTCCAGAACCTTCTACGTAGGCGAGGATATCGCAGAGGACGATATCAAGGCTAAATTCGAAAACGGCGTGCTTACCCTCAATATCCCGAAGGACGTTAAGAAGCCCGAGGTAGAAGAGAAGAAGCTCATTGCGATCAGCGGCTGATGAGGCGCAAAACCACAAGGGTTCGACCGGGCTTTGCAGGCTGACATCACCGGTCGGGCACAGATAACATAACACTCCCTATTTTATTTCCCTCGCTCCGGCTTACCCCGGGGCGGGGGTTTTTTTGTAAAAAATTGATGTCAATTCCCGGGGATATGATATAGTTATATAATAAAAGTCATAGAGAAAAGGAGAGCACAAATGGCTACGATTCATGAACTTGGAAAGCTTACGGAAAGCAGATTTTTAAATATGTATAATGCAAAGGGCTCCAACAGCAAAGGGCATCATACCGACTATTACTTTGCATCCAGAGCCTCCTCCATTGATACCCTGAAACTTAAAACTCACGAAAACAAGCCTGACGGAGTCGCCATATACTCGCTCTACGGCGAAAAGCATGACCGTGTTGTGCTTATCCGCCAGTACAGATATCCCCTCGACGGCTATATTTATGAATTTCCCGCAGGGCTCTGCGAGACCGGCGAAGACTTCCATACCGCAGCGACAAGAGAGCTCCACGAGGAAACCGGTCTTACCTTTAAGCCCATAGATGCCGGATATGCTCTGGAAGCTCCGCGGTTTACCTCCATCGGGCTGACCGACGAGTCCGTTGCTACCGTCTATGGCTATGCAGAGGGCGAGATCAGCGATAAATACATGGAAAAGGCAGAAGAGATCGAAGTGGTTCTGGCTGACAAGGATGAGATCCGAAGGATATTGAAGGAAGAAAACGTGGCTCTCATATGCGCTTATCAGCTCATGCATTTCCTGGTCGACGAGGAGCCCTTCGGCTTCCTTAAAAAGATTTAATGAAGAAAGTATTAACAAGCATACTAATCGCAATATGGATCCTGCTTCTCATATTCATGGGGGCGGTGACCTTTTTCATCGTCAATCCTGACAAAGCCGAGGCTCTCGGCGCCATGCTCAGCGGAAATAAGGGGAGCCGCGCCACTTCCGAAACTGTTTCGGAGGACGGCACCTCTGGACAGGCAGCCCCCATTTCCCGGAATAACGGTATTCCCGTGGGCGCTCTTGAGCTTAAAGAACCTGAGATTGACCCCTCCGGAGGTCTTGAGCTCGACCTGGAGCCTGCATATGAGGCACCCAGCAGCTCTGAGCTGGAGATTCCGGAAAATGTTTCGAACAGAGCGGGTTATGAGCCTGTTTCCGGCGAAGAGAGGGAAATTCCCGACATAGAGGCCATTAACCTCTATAAAGAGCTTCCGCTTGGAAATACCGGGGACGATCTGGATTTCGACCCCCTCTATTACCCCTATTATGCCATGCTCGGAGATAAGGGAAAGCATTTATACCGTCAGATCTATGCCAATGCCATGGACTTAAACGGTCGCTTCAGCCCTGTAGAGCGCGACCTGGGAGCCCAGGGGTTTAAAAACGTTTTCGCCTCTGTTATAGGGGACCATCCGGAGCTTTTCTGGCTGAATACCTCCTATGAATGTCTGTACGATCCCCACGGTCAGTGCGCCGAAGTAAACTTAAGCTTTAACAGGACGGCAAACGACCTTGAGGCTTCGAAGACCGATTTCGAAACCAATGCAGAGGAGATACTGGCGGGAGCGCGAAGCCTCGAAAGTGACTACGAGAAGGAAAAATACGTCCACAACGCCCTAATTGACAGGATAGAGTATAACGCCGGCGCCGAGATGAACCAGAGCGCCTACAGCGCCCTGGTAAATGACAGCACGGTCTGTGCAGGCTACGCAAGGGCTTTCCAGTACCTGATGCAGCAGCTTGAGATTCCCTGCTATTACTGTACGGGCTATGCAGGAGAGGATCACGCCTGGAATATCGTAAAGCTGGATAAGGACTATTACAATGCCGACGTGACCTGGGACGATACCGAGGGCGGAAAATATGAATATTTCAACAAATCCGATGACGATTACCGCCGCACTCACGCAAGGACAGAGCTCGCCGTATACCTGCCGCCCTGCAGCGGAGGGCAATACAGCGGATTGGAGCACGATGACACTCCCGCTCCCACTGCCCCGCAGCCGGAAGAAGAGGAGCAGAGTCAACCGCAGGACGATTTCGAAAATTACATAATTACGTATCACGTAGTCTTGTGAATGTCCGTAGTTTGATATATACTCATTAACAAAATCCGTCAGATACTTGCATAATTTATATATATTACGTCAGTTATTATATGGAGGAGAAATAAATGGAAGACAACACACGGGAAAATCTCATTCAGGCTCTTGCAGCTTCAATGGGTCACGAGGATATTAAGAGCACACGGCTCGGTGATTCCAGGTTTAATCCCGATACAGGGACTCTTTTTTGCAATGGCTATGTAGTCTCTAAAAACACTATTGAAGAAGCCAGGCAGTTCTTTGAGAAGCAAAGCCAGCGCTATGCTAACTCTCCCGAAAAGGAACTGAAAAATATGTCTCAGATCTATGCAGTTGGTGCCGAAGCGATAAAGATGATGCAAAACAATGATCTTGGCACCGGTACCAGCTCCAATTCCAGCGATTTTAAGGTTATTAAAAAATAAGCGAATGAACTGCGCGTTATCGCGCGTTATGCGGTTACGTGAGAAGGGTGTGGGGAAGAGGGTGGGATTTCCAACTATGCGTTAAATTCATCTTTAACGAAATGTTAGCAGCCTTAAAATATGTATAAAGCCGTGTTCCCTACAGCTGCTAACTATTTCGTTAAAGATGGGGTTACGACAATTATTAGCAGCCTTAAAGTATGTATAAAGCCGCGCTACTTGCAGCTGCTAACTATTTCGTTAAAGATGGGGTTACGACAATTATTAGCAGCCTTAAAATATGTATAAAGCCACGTTCCCTGCAGCTGCTAAAGATTTCCTTAAAGATGCAGCCACAGATATGCGCCGACAGTACATAAAAGCCCATAAAATAACGTGCGTATATTTTTCTTATTGATTTCACCACGGGCGTCCGGAAGCACAAACAGCTCAAGAATTTCATCCGTCTCGCTGCCCATTGCCACAGCTGCATCGATAACATCCTGCGGAACCTTATTCATCGCCTTATATACTGAAAACGTAAAGAGCGGAAGTAGTTCAAAAAATATCGAAACAGCTATAATATACGGTCTGGTCAGATATGCTCCGAGCCAGATATCTAATAATAACAGCAGTAATATATATGGAATGAACTTAAAAAATCCATTCACTGCATTTATCACATTAAAAATATCCGTCTTTTCCTCCAACCCGCCTTTTTTGAACAGCATCATACCTTTACCCAGCAGCCTGCCTATAAAACAGGCAAGGATTCCGGCTATCACAGACATCACAATCGTTATTATAAACTCATTAACCGCTGTCATTAATAAATAACCTCCACAAATACTCCCTTTTGCTTAAAGTAATTTATCACCTTTTGAGCTCCTATTGTATCGTCGGGAAGCTCAACTATCATCTGACCGAAGCCTACTCCCCCAATACTCTTGGTGTTGGCACAGAGAATACTTACCTTTTCCCCTGTGTCCTCAACAAGACCGGCTATAACAGGTTCTTTGGCTGACGTACCGTCAAAGGCTATCCGCACACACCGCTTGCCCTGGCTATCGTATTGCTCCAATGGGGTATTCTCCGGATAGACCAGCTTTTTTGCTGCCGCCGAGCTGGGGCTCTTGATTATATCCAATACGCTCCCACATTCCACCAGATGTCCCGTTTCCAGCACCATTGCATGATTGCACAGTCCTTCCACAATACGCATCCTCCCTGTGGAAATTATCAGCGTCAGGGAATACTCCTCTTTAAGCCGGCTTAAAACCTCCGCAACCCTGTCGGTTTCATCCTCGCTCAGTTCTTCGTCAGTCTCATCGAATATTAAGCATTCCGGGCTCCCAAGCAGTGCCCTGGCAATCGCAGTAAGTACGCGCTCGGCAGGGGGAAGCTCCCCGGCTAAAACGTTTTCGAAAGCCAGAATCCCACATTTTTCCATAAGCTCGGGGATAAGGGTTTGCCTGTTTGTCGGGGACAGCCCGAAGAGCTCTGCCGCAAGCTCAAGATTTTTTCTGATCGTACAGTGCCCTATCAGCCCCAGGGAGGATATGATGGTCGCTGCCCGATGCCTTAGCTCCTTTATTTCCGCCGGTTCCATTTCCGAAGTCTTTTTTCCGCGAAACCTTATACTGCCGAAGGTGCTTTCCTCAATACGTGTAAAGAGCTTTACCAGTGTCGTCTTGCCGGCACCCTTTTCTCCTATTATCCCGAACGTATCGCCCTCAAATACTCTAAAGCTTATGGAATCCAGGGCTTTTACCAGCGGTCCGCCCTCAAATACCTTTGTTACCTTTTTAAATTCAAAAACCGGAATATTTTCTTCCAACTTCAATTCTCCTTATTTAAAGAAACGCAGGTTAAAAATCTTTCCTCAGTCAATAAAAGCCTGCTATATACGACTGACCCAGGCTTATGCCTCCGTCATTGGATGGAACCTTCTCATTCCACGCCACATCAAAATCCTCGGCTCTTAAGAGCCGGATACACCCGGAAAGGAGGATACGGTTTGCAAAACAGCCCCCGCTTAGGGCAACCCTTTTCTCCCCTGTCCTTTCACGTATAATAATACAAATTTTCCTCACCATGTCAATTATTGCAAGATGAAATTCATAAGCAAGGTTGGTTTGCATAATACGCGAATGATTTCCTGCATTATGTCGACACAAAAGCCGCTCTACCAACCCCACCTGATCAGCCAGCAAAACCCCGTCATCCCCCGTAAATACGGGAATTTCAAGAGGCTGGGTCCGGTCTGTAAAATTTATGTTTACACTATCTGTTGAATAACGTCCGTTTCTTAACGTCTCATTTAAGTTAACTTCTTTCCCGGTAAGCTTCATATATTCTGCGGCGGCATTTTCAAGCGCCATGGCACACTCCCCCTCGTATGAGTTTCTTTCCCTTATGCCAAGAATGTACGCTGCCGCATCGAAGAGCCGTCCCATACTCGAGCTTTTGATGGTGTTTATCTTCTTTTTAAGTGCCGTTCTTACAAGCTCCGCCTCTCTCCCCTCTGTAAGAGCTTTCTTTATCCCGGAAAGACCGTTAGCAGCTTCGAGATAACATCTCGCAGCAAGTCCGGCATCGACCGATACCGAGTCTCCGCCGCAGAGCGTAAGGTATTTAAGCTGCCCCAGCCTGCTAAACTCCGCCTTATCGCAAAGAAGGAACTCTCCTCCCCAGAGCGCACCGTCGTCTCCGTAGCCCGTTCCGTCAAAAACAACTCCTATAGCCCTTTCCCAGCCCTGCTCAGCCATTACTGAGGCCGCATGCGCGTGGTGATGCTGGACTTTAAGGCAGGGCAGCTTATTGGCCTTTGCATAGTCCTCCGCCACCCGGGAAGAAACATACAAGGGATGCTTATCGCATACCGCAATACCCGGTTTAAAGCCGAAAAGCGTCTCTGCCCTCTTAAGCTCCCGCAGATAGTTTTCCCTGGTCTCGTAATTCTCCATATCCCCGAAATATTGCGATAAAACAGCGTTCCCGTTTCTGCTCATGCAAAACGCCGCCTTCAGATCCGCCCCGAAGGAGAGGATGTCAGGCTTTGAAGTTATGTTAACCCCGTGCCGACCGTCCTCACCGTACAAGACACCCTCGGAAATCCCCTTCCCGATCCCGCTTCTACCCTGCAAAACCGCCATCGGCGCATAGCCCCGTGCCCTGCGGATATACTGCATACTTCGAGTCTCCTGCAGATTGTAAACCACTGAATCGTCTGCGGGTGACAATATTTCTCTGTCATGTTCCAGAACGCCCGCTATCTTATCAAGAAAGATTTTTTTGAATTTTTCATCGGAAATGATTATGGGCTCATTCGAAATGTTCGCACTGGTTACGATCAGGGGGCCCAGCGCATCGCATAAAAGCCTATGTATTCCTATGGATGGCAGAAACGCCCCTATATATCGGCTATCGGCGGCGGTCTCATAGGCAAACTCCTTAGCCGCCCCCGCTTTCTTATCTAAAAGCACTATCGGTCTTGCCGGAGAGCGAAGCGCCCTCTCCTCTTCCACTGAAACGCAAGCATATTCCCGGATATCCTCCAGCTTTGAAAACATAACTGCAAAGGGTTTCTTTTCACGACCCTTTATCCCGCGCAGATACTTTACAGCCTCATGATTGAAAGGATCAGCCAGAAGCTGATAGCCGCCTGTACCCTTTAACCCGACCACCTCTCCGGCGGAAAGGGCGGCTATAGCCAGGCGGATGGCGTCGCCGGGCGAGCTTTTGTCCGCGGTGGTTCTAAAAATATATTGGGGGCCGCAGGAATGACAGCCTATAGTCTGGGCATGATGGCGCAGCGCCGCGTTTAACGGTCTTTTCCTCCCCCCGTATTCCTCCGTACATTCCGGGCATAGCTCAAAGGCACTCATGGAGGTACGCTCCCTGTCATAGGGCAGCGCCTTGATAATACTGTATCGCGGTCCACAGGCAGTACAGCTTATAAGAGGATAGGCATACCTCCTGTTGGAGGGATCCAGCATTTCCTTAAGACAGCTGCTGCAAATACCTATATCCGGCAGTATCACCGGGAGCTCCTCTCCTGTCAGTCCGCTGTTTTTCGGACTTTCCAATATCTTAAAGCTCTCCGGAGCGGTCTTTTCCTCCAATGCGCTAAAAACCGGAGGCTTTTCACTTAAAATATCGCTCGTTATTGATGTTATCACCGCCCCCTCCGGCGGCTTGATGCCTATGGCTTCTATGAATTTTTGCGCAGCTTCCTCCCCGGCGCAGATAAATATCTTTACTATTCCCGCCTCGTTATAGACACAGCCCTCTATATTCAGTTTTACGGCAAGTGCGTGGATGTACGGGCGAAAGCCCACCCCCTGAACAGCCCCTCTGACAGTTATTTCAAAGAACATTTAATTTCCCGGAAAACCCTTTTTATCCTCGCGGGTTCCATCTGTCCCGAAAAACAGCTTTTTAACCTCCTCATCTCTCAGGGCAGGATACCATGAGCAGTGGGGATGTATATCGTATTCCTTCATAAGCGAGCCGGCAGGATATTTTTTCAGATAGATATCCTTTTTCCCATTCCCTTTAAGCTTATCATACAGGGCGAAGGAACCCAGAAGCTCCTGTCCCGTCAGGGTATAATACTGTCCGGGCTTAACGATCTTATCGTCCTCCGAATGGACGAGACAAAGTGGAATATCGTCGAAAGCCTCCAGTCCCTGATTTACCGTAGCTCCGCATATTGCCAGAGCACGGCTGAAATATCCCGGATATTCCTTTATCATGGCAAGTGTCCCCACCCCTCCCATGCTGTTTCCGAAGATCAATACCCTCCGGGGATCCGCAAAGGTGTATTTTTTCAATATCTCATCAAACAGCCCCTTTAATGCGGGCTTCATATCGTCCTGCTCCCAGAATTTCTTCTCGGGACAGTGTGGTGCAAGAATATAGCAGGGATGCCTTACCTGCCATTTATCCATTGCAAAAATACAGGCATTTTCGTGGTGCGTAAGGTGATAGGCATTATCATCCCATCTGTCGTCAGCGCCGTGAAGATAGATTACCATCGGCACCTTTACCTTAAGTGCAGGCACAAACAGCCTGTAGGGAAGCTTAAACGCCCCTGCGTCATATTCTCCCTTAATAAAGCTGCTTGCCTTCGCTATGACCTTTTCGTCGGGCTTGTCCCAATGCATCGCCCTGAGCTGATCTTTATCCCACATTTTACTTTATTATCTGCAATATCATCAAAATTATAAAAAATACTATAAAAAATATCATTCCGGGGTTCGATAAGGTAGTCTTAAAAAAGCTCTCCCTGGGTATAACGATTTCGCCCTCATAGAGAGTAAGGCGTCTCACATTCATAAAGAAAAATACGAGACCCAGGATGACCACTGCGAATATCAGCGTCCCGTATATGGAAAATATTATCATCCCCGCTGAATTATCGGCAAAAAACATCAAAAGCTCATTGATATCGCCGCTTTCATAAATATCCAGAAATTTTTCCAGATCTATCATCTTAAGCAGCGACGACGCCACTACAGAACCCAGAAGATTCATCATCCCATGCAGCCCTATCGTAATAAGGATATTTCCTGTCCTTATATAAATATAACCGAATATCATCCCCAGCATAAATGCATAGATGAACTGGCTGAGATTGCCGTGAAAAAGCCCGAAACACAGCGCTGAGATAAATATTGCCGTCCTGTCTCCAAGGATCAGTGTCCTGTCTATTATCAGCTTTCTGAACACCAGTTCCTCGACCACCGGTGCCAGGATCACCATGAAGATCAGCTCGGTCACTATATCCGTATTCATCACCGCATCAAATACATTATTTTCAATCGGTGCGCCCTTAATGACGCTCAAAATTGTAATAACAACTGTTCCCAAAATATTGCTTACGTATGCCAGCGCATAGCTCACGGCAAACAGCTTAAAAAATTGACCGACGCCTATCTTGTTTTTATGCGGATGAACGTGCCTCATATCCTTTAATATCAGATAAGCTAAGGGCAGACCCACGCAGTAGACGCATACCGCCGAAAGAATGATATCCGAATTGGTATCCATCAGCAGCAGCCCATTGAACATCGGAAGAACCAGGTTCAGGACAACCGCCGCAACCTGTATCATCAAGGCTCCCGCAAGCATGCCGAAAGCCAGCTTAGAGATCATCCGGCGAGTGTATTGTTCATTTTCAAACGTTTCATTCATAATAACACCTGTTGTACTTTGGCGACGCCGCTTTATTGCGCTTCATCACCCTTTTTTCATATTTATGTCGGAACCCGCAGGTCCATAATAATCAAGCCCCATTACGGTAATGTCATCGAACTGCGGAACTCCGGCTGAAAAGCTTCTTAAATCCCTTATCACCTCTGTAACCAGCCCCTCCATAGAGGCATCCCGGTTCCTGTTTAACACCTCCAGCAGCCGGTTTGTGGTGTACATCTCCTCCGCAATATTATTGCTCTCAGGAACCCCATCGGTATATACCACCAGGCTGTCGCCGGGATGCAGCTCAAAGGGATGCTCCTTAAACTGCATATCCTCTATTATAGCCAGTACCGAAGAGTGCTCGTACTCTATCAGCTCGTATTGTCCTCCTGCTCTCTTTATCACCGGATCCTCATGCCCGGCATTTACCTCGATGCCCTTTCCCGTTTTTACATCCAGCACTGCCAGCCACGCTGTAACGAACATCGCCTGCTCGTTCCTCTCACACAGCCATTTATTTACATCCGAAATAATATCTACCGGGCTTTCGATGGGCATTTTCGCCCTTGTTCTTATAAATGTCAGAGCCCTCATCATAAAGAGCGCCGCCGGCATTCCCTTACCTGATACATCCGCTATTACCAGCGCAAGATGATCCTCATCCATAAAGAAGAAATCATAAAAATCTCCGCCCGTTTCCTTGGCAGGATTGACACTCGCATAGATGTCAAATTCATTCCTGTCCGGAAATGCGGGAAAATCCATAGGAAGCGTCCCCGTCTGGATGGTTCTTGCAAGCGAAAGCTCCGTCTCCATCCTGTGCCTTTCCTCAGTCATATGACGAATGTCTTTCACATAATTATCGATCTCGGTTATCATCACCGAAAAATTATTCGCCAGAACCTCTATTTCATTGTCCGACCGGATCAGGTTAAGGTTGCTGACAGCCTGTCCTGCATCCTTCGTCTCCGAAAAATCCTTTAAGATACTCTGCTCCTGACTTATAGGAAGTACAACATATTTCCTTATAAGATGCATTACCCACATGCTTATAAGTATCGCTCCGCATATAAGGATGATTGCGACTATGAGCAGCATTCCGGTTCCGCGGAAGAAAAACCATCTCCAATCATAATAGGCTAGAGCGATCATTGCAATATCTTCGTTACTGTCATGCACCGGAGCTATCGCAAACAGTCCGCCCTGATCTACGTTTCCTCCCATTATCGCCTCAAATTCCGCTTCTGACTGATGATTCTCGATTATATGGTCAAGCTCATATAATTCACCCTTTACATACGGCTCCTTTACTCCCAATTCATAGAGGTCTCCCCCCTGGCTTATCCGCTTTTCCCCTGATCTGGCGCCCGTGAGCAGAAATACCTTTTCATCTCCGACGACATCGATCATATATAAATACACCGGATTAAAATTATTCTTTAGCCTGTCAAGAAAGCTGGAAATCCGCCCATAGCATATCTCTGCATAAAGAAGCTGCGTTTCATAAGGCTCCGCTGAAATATTCTCGGGAGTTATCCTGATAGCCAATTCAGAGCCTGTATAAGCTTTGCTGAAAGCCTGCTCCTTTTCGCGCAGCACGTCCTCCTCATAACAAAAATCCATCTCCTCGTAATGCTCCCGCCAGAAGTCCGCGAGCCAGCCTATGGCAGCATAGTTCTCCAGTTCCTTGGAAGCATCGGATATAAACTCCAGAGAGCTTTCCCTGCGGATCGTGTAATAATTACTGGCATAATAAACTATGAGAAACACCTGTTCCAGAGTAATAAGTATTATCAAAAATATTAGCAAGGGACCGCCTATCTGAGTTACGATCCCTGAAACCCTCTTCGATCTGTCCAATATTCTCTCCCACAAACATTCTTTTCTTAGAAGCCCCCGGCAGGATGCGCAGAAATTCGCATAAGAAAGGCGCAAGCGCCGGCGAATTTCTCGCGGGAAACGCTTTGATCAGTATTTCCCTAATGCCTCTAATTATATAAACGCTTTGCGTAAAAATCAATTCTATCGTAAGCGACAAAAGCTTTTGCCGCTTACGCGGAGCTTTTTTGTTTAATAGGAAACACGGAGCAATTTCTTATTAAACAAAAAACGGCACCGTACTAAAGATCTCAGTAACGGTGCCATCTTCACTCAAAGCAGCCTGTTTCTCAGCCCTTAACGCCTCCCAGGGTGACTCCTCCGACAATACTTTTCGAAAGGATAAGGTAAACCACGATAACGGGGAATATGGAAAAGGCTATCATAATGTAGACCTGTCCCATATCAAACTTTAGGAAATCCGCGCTTCTTAGCTGGGCTATCAATATAGGCAGCGTCTTTTTCTTGTCGTCATGCAGTATGAGGGAAGGAACAAAGTAGTTGTTCCAGCTGCTTACAAAGGTAAAGATTGCCTGTACTGCGATAGCCGGCTTCATCAACGGAAGCGCTATCGTGTTAAAGGTTCTGAATTCACCGGCTCCGTCTATCCTTGCCGCTTCAATGAGCGACAGCGGAAGAGTGGAATCCATGTACTGCTTCATATAGAAAAAGGTTATGGGCGCTGCGATACTTGGTACGATAAGCGGTATAAAGCTGTTCTCCAGCTTCATCTTCGTAACCAGCTGCAAAAATCCGAGGGCGGTAACCTGGGTCGGTATCATCATGATCATTAAGATAAAGGTAAAAAGCACTTTTTTCAGCTTAAAATCATATGCATGGATAGCGTAAGCCGTCATCGTTGAAAAGTATGTGCTGAGCGCCGCGCTTAAAAGCGCAACGATCAAACTGTTCAAGAGCCCGCTCCACATAGGAAGTGTTCCATGCAGAAGGTTTGTCCAGTTCTCCAAAAGGTGCGTGCTGGGAAGCGGTGTAAAGCCGCGGTTCAGCTCGGCATGCGACCTTGTGGCATTGATAAACAGTATGTAGAACCATATAAGACACAGGAACGCCACCAGTATCAATACGATATACGCGATGATCCTCCTTGCCTTTACGCTCATTCCGCCTTCATTCTTATATTCATCCTTATTCACAATAAGTCCCCCCTTACGCTTCTTTTTCGTTCGAAAATCTATATACCAGCAGGCTTAAGATCGCGGTAATTATAAACAGGAGTACCGAAAGCGCTCCGCCCATACCGAAATTCTTACTGTAAAGGTGCTTATTCAAATACATGATAAGCGTCATGGTGCTTCTCATAGGATCTCCGGTTGAGTTGGTCAAAACCTGGGGCACATCGAACATCTGTATTCCGCCGATAAGCGAGGTTATCAGCACATAAACCAGGATCGGACGGAGCAGCGGCAGGGTTATCTTAAAGAAGATCTGCGTGGAGGTTGCCCCGTCAACCTGAGCCGCCTCAAAGAGCGAGGGGTCTATACCCAACATTCCCGCCATTAACAGGATAGTAGTATTTCCGAACCACATAATGAGATTCATCAGCCCGACCAGCCCGCGGGCACTCCACGTATTCTGAAGGAAATTAAAAGGCTCTGCCACTATTCCCAGCTGCATCAGAATGGAGTTTATGGGTCCGTTTACCGAAAAGAGGGCAAAGAACAGCATTGCAAAAGCCGATGCCATTATAAGATTCGGAAGATATATTACTGTCTTGAAAAAGCCCTGCGCCTTTAACCTAAGCGAGGGATCGGTGAACCAGGCACCAAGGAGAAGCGAAAGCAATATCTGCGGAATAAAGCCGATTATCCACATGATAAGAGTATTTTTCGTATACAGCCACAGATCAGGATTGGCAAGAATACTTTTGAAATTTTCCAGACCCACGAAATTAGGTCCGACCTGTGTAAGACCCGAACGGTAATTTTCAAAAAGAGAATTCCATACTGTGCTGACAAGCGGCACGAACTGGAATATCAAATAAACCACTATAAAGGGGATCAGGAAAATATAGCCCCATTTATTATATTGTACGACCTTACTCTTTTTCATCTGTATTCCTCCAAGCCCTGACAAGCTCCCGGAGCTGCCGGATTGCGGCAGCCCCGGGGTTGTCTAATAACACGTGATATTATTACTCCGGTCAGTGCGTTAATTCGGGATGCTTCTCCTCAACCGCCGTGTAGAAGAGGTTCAGCGCCTCGTCAAGAGTACTGTTGCCGTTCAGGTAGTTACGCATCGCATTCTGCAGCTCCTCGTTACAGGTCTGGTCATACTGCGAAAGGTTCGAAAGGTCGATCTTGTCAGCGCCTGCGCAGAACATAGGCAGAGGATTCTGTCCGCCGAGAACCGCATTCTTATAGTTGGGATCAGCAGCCATAGCCTCCATAGCCGGCTTGTTGTTAACGAAATCGTTATCTTCCTTAACTATCTCGGTCATGACCTCTTCATTAGTGGTCATCTGGCGCATGATATCAGCTACAACATCCTGATTGTCGGAATAGCTGCAGCCGCAGATCCATGTGCCGCCCCAGAAATAGCCCTGAGGTCCTTCACAGGCTCCCCATCCGCCTGCATGTGCGATAGAAGCCTCATCATCAGCAGACATTGAGAAATCAATGAACCAGGCGGGTCCGAAGTAGCAGAATACCTTGCCTTCAGGATAGAAGCCCTTTGCCCAGGTATTGGAGTCCCAAAGTTCGTAGGTGGCAGTCTCCCCCGCGTCTACCCACTCTTTGGAATAATCCATCCACTTCTTGATATTATCATCTATAACGATCTTGCCGTCCTGTACCCAGGGACCGGAAACGTTATTTGAGAACACACGATATGGATCGCAGAAGGATGCAGTCATGCTGTAGCCCTTTGCCTTTACTTCCTTTGCGGTAGCATTGTAGGTATCCCAATCCTTAACCTTTGCCTGAACTGTTTCGGGATCGTCAGAACCGAAGATCTCCTTTGCAGCCTCACGGTTATAGATCATGACGCCGGGACAACCCTGCCATGAAACGCCCTTGAGCACTCCGTTGGAGTCCGTAACGATATCCTTTGTATACTTGTACTGGTTTGCAAGCTCATCATCAGTAATCCCAAGATCCTTTACAGGAAGAGTGTACTCAGTGTCTACATATTTAAGTGCGTAGTCAGCCTCGATAAGGAACATGTCTATCCTGTCGTCGGGAGCTGCATTTTCCTGATTTAAAAGGGACTCATCCAGGAAATTCTGGTACGCATTGTTCTGGTTGGGGGTGATCACCCACTTAACAGTCAGATCGCCGATCTTTCCGGTTGTAGCGTCAACCGTCTCATAACCGGGATAATGTGCTTCTACCCTTGACTTGAACTCCTCGTTCCAACAATAGATATTGAAAACCTTACCCGTAGACCCGCCTGTAGCTGCCGTATCGGCTGCCGGAGCCGCTTCTTGTGCTGCACCGCTGTCCGCTGTCTCAGTGGTTTCAGCCGCCGGAGCCGCTGTATCCGCTGCTGCAGGAGCCGCCGCTGAAGAACCACAGGCTGTCATGGAGATCGCCATGGTAGCCGTAAGAGCCAGTGAAATCATCATCCTTACTGCTTTTTTCATTTTGTATTCCTCCATTTTGTTTTATAAAATTAGTTTCTTTATGATAACGCCCGTTTTCTGACGTTACTCATCACGTTAAATAAAAGCTTCAAGGTCCGGAACATCAGCGCTTTTTTATTGTTTTTACGCTTTTTCCCTCTATCAGGCGGCCCGAAACCATGATCTGCTCCGCTACCGCTCCCCGACCCTGTTCGATAATCTCCACCAGCTTCCTTCCTGACTCGCTTCCGATCATCTCCGCATCCTGACTGTATGTCGTAAGCCTCGGTCTTATGACCTGCGAAAGGTTTATCCCGTCATAGCCTACAACGCTCACATCGTCCGGTATCTTTATATTCATCTTTTCCAGCTCGTTCATTCCGCCTATATATGCGAAATCATCCGGATACATTATGGCTGTCGTCGGCGAAGGCATCTCCATGAGCTGTCTCGTCAATGCGGCGCTGGTCTTGGTGTCGTTATATCTGCCGTCGAGCACATAGCTGTCCGGTACATCCACACCTGCCTCAGCGAGAGCTCTGAAAAATCCCGAAAGCCTCTTAGCCGTAACCGAGGTCTGCTCCCCGTGGATAAAAGCTATCCTTTTATGCCCTGCATCCAGCAGATATCTGGTAAGCTGATAGGAACCCTCGACATTGTCCGACATCACCGAGCTTACATTATCAAATATGTAGTCTATCGTTACCGCAGGCACTTCGCTGTGCACAAGCTCCAGAACCGATCCCGCTGTAAAATCCACATTTGCGATAAGGACTCCGTCACAATTCCTGTACCTGATATGTTCCAGGAAGGACTTTCCGCCGATATTGCGCCCGATAAAGGTTATATCGTAGCCCCGGCGCTCCAGCTCGTTCTTCGCGCTGTTTAGTATCCGGGAAAAGTAGCCGTGAGTCAGTCCGCTCAAGGTATCGTCCTCAAAAACTACTCCTATATTCTGCGACCTGTTGGTCTTTAAGAGCCTCGCCGCTGCATTGGGCATATAATGAAGTTCTTCTGCTATGCTCCGGATCTTTTCCTGGGTTTCCGCCGATACATCTCCGTACCCGTTGAGTGCTTTGCTTACAGTTGCCGGCGAATATCCGCTTTTCTGAGAAATATCTTTAATGGTGACCATCCGAGCTCCTTCACCTTTAGCTTACAATCCTACTGGTTCGCGAGGCGTCGATAACGTTTTCGCAGATTTATTCTAAATCGTTTTCGCCGTTCGGTCAACTCGCAGTTTTTCACAATAGTTTTTGACCATTTTTGTATAATTTTCACAATTCGGCTCCGTCTGCACCGGTTTTAATTTACAATTTACACATCTGCCCTTATAATGGTCTCGAAAACGTTTAAGGGGCAGCCGTTTTGCCGGAATTAACGGCAGACTGTCCGATTTTTCTATATTTTAACATCATCTTTTTTAAGGAGGACTTCCATTATGCAATACGGTCACTTCGACGACGAAGCAAGGGAGTATGTCATAGACACCCCCAAAACCCCTCTTCCCTGGATAAATTATCTCGGGAGCAGGGACTTTTTCGGATTGATCTCCAATACCGCAGGGGGCTATGACTTCTATAAGGATGCAAAGCTCCTCCGCCTCACGAGATATCGCTACAATAACTGTCCCCTGGATTCCGGCGGTCGTTACTACTATATTAAGGATGGCGAAACCGTTTTCAACCCCGGCTGGCAGCCTACGCAGACCCCCCTCGACAGGTATTCCTGCCGCCACGGACTCGGCTACAGCCGCATAACCTCGGAAAAGAACGGTCTTGAGGTCTCGCTTCTGGCTTTTGTGCCCGTAAACGATCCCTGTGAAGTCAACAGGATAACCCTTACCAATAAGTCAGCGGCTAAAAAGGAAGTGGATCTTTTCAGTTTTATAGAGTTCTGCCTGTGGAATGCAGCCGATGACAGCTCCAATTTTCAGAGGAACTTCTCCACGGGAGAGGTGGAGGTAGAGGGCGGAACCATCTACCATAAAACAGAGTACAGGGAAAGGCGGAACCATTATGCGGTCTATTCTGTAAATAAGCCCATAGAGGGCTTCGACACGAGCCGGGATGCCTTTATCGGAGTATATAACGGTTTCGCAAACCCTGAAGCCGTTTTGGAGGGAAAGAGCCGAAACAGCGTCGCACACGGCTGGCAGCCCATCGGCAGTCACCACCTTAAAGCTACCCTCGAGCCCGGGGAGAGCGAGAGCTTCATATTTGTGCTGGGCTATTGCGAAAATCCGGTTAAGGAAAAATTCACCGCACCCGGCGTTATAAACAAAAAGCCGGCGGACAGGCTGCTAGCAAAATACAGGACCGACGAGCAGGTAGATGCCGCCTTTGAGGAGCTTAAAGCCTACTGGAATAACCTCCTTCTGGCTTATACGGTAAAAACGGAGGATGAAAAGCTCAACCGGCTCGTAAATATATGGAACCAGTACCAGTGTATGGTCACCTTCAACATGAGCCGCAGCGCCAGCTACTTTGAGAGCGGGATGGGGCGCGGGATGGGCTTCAGAGACTCCTGCCAGGACCTTCTGGGCTTTGTCCACCTTATTCCCGAACGGGCACGCGAGCGTATTATAGATATAGCCAATACCCAGTTTGAGGACGGCAGCACCTATCACCAGTACCAGCCTCTCACAAAAAAGGGAAACGCCGACATCGGCGGAGGCTTTAACGACGATCCGCTGTGGCTTATCGCAGGCACGAGCGCCTATATCCGCGAGACCGGGGACTTCTCGATCCTGGATGAAAAGTGTGCGTTCGACAGCGATTTTTCAAAGGCGGTGCCTCTATTGGAGCACCTGCGCCGCAGCTTTAATTTCACCGACACCCACAAGGGTCCCCACGGGCTCCCGCTTATAGGGCGCGCAGACTGGAATGACTGCCTGAACCTGAACTGTTTCTCGGAGGAACCCGGAGAAAGCTTCCAAACCTTCGGTCCCAGCGAGGGTCCCGTAGCGGAAAGCGTATTTATTGCCGGAATGTTCGTAAAATACGGCAGGGAATACGCTGAGCTCTGCGAGCATCTGGGGCTTAAAGAGGAAGCCGAAAAGGTTTTAGCTTCCGTGGAAAAAATGACAGAGAGCATAAATGATGCAGGCTGGGACGGCGAATGGTTCATCCGCGCCTACGATGCAAAGTCCGATCCGGTAGGCAGCCATGTAAATGAAGAGGGGCAGATATATATAGAGCCTCAGGGCATGTGCGTTATGGCAGGGGTCGGTCTGGACAACGGCAAGGCAGAAAGAGCTCTAAAGAGTGTTGAGGAAAGACTGGATACCAAATACGGTATCGTTCTCCTGCAGCCCGCGTATACACGTTATCATGTGGAGCTCGGCGAAATTTCGTCCTATCCGCCCGGCTACAAGGAGAATGCCGGAATCTTCTGCCACAACAACCCGTGGATCGCCTGCGCCGAAACCGTTGTAGGTCACGGAAACCGGGCTTTTGAGGTATTCAAAAAGACCTGCCCTGTCTATCTGGAGGAAAAAAGCGAGATCCACCGCACGGAGCCCTATGTCTACTGCCAAATGGTAGCAGGCTGCGACGCTCCCACTTTCGGAGAGGGCAAAAACAGCTGGCTTACGGGGACTGCGGCATGGACATTTACGACCATAAGCCAGTATATCCTTGGGGTGAAGCCGACTCTGGACGGGCTCTCGATAGATCCCTGTATTCCTTCGGATGTAAAGGCATACAGCGTGGACAGAACCTACAGAGGAGTCGTCTACCACATCGGGATTGAAAACCCGCAGGGAGTTGAAAAGGGCGTAAAATCCGTAACTGTCGATGGGAATACCATAGAAGGCACTGTGATAACGCCTGTTACTGATAAGAAAGAGGTAGATGTTCGGGTAGTTTTAGGATAATCGGAGATCGAACTAATTCATCGTTCATTATATATGAAAGGAAGGAAAATGCTTATGTTTGATAAAGATTTTATATGGGGAGTAGCTACCGCATCCTACCAGATAGAGGGCGCGGCAGGAAAGCACGGGGCGGGAAAAACCGTCTGGGACGTATTTTCACATGCCAAAGGCCGGATTTATGAAGACCAGAACGGCGATACAGCCTGCAACCACTATGAGCTGTACCAGAAAGACATAGATATAATGAAGGAGCTCGGAATTAAAAATTATCGTTTTTCCGTAAACTGGGCGCGTGTCCTGCCCGAGGGTTTCGGACGGGTCAATGAAGAGGGGATCGACTTTTACAACAGGCTCATCGACGCCCTCCTGGATGCCGGTATCGAGCCCTGGCTCAGCGTCTTCCACTGGGAGCTGCCCTACGAGATATATAAACGCGGTGGCTGGCTAAATCCTGACATCGTGGAGTGGTTCGGCGATTACGCCGCCCTGCTCTCAGAGCGGTTTTCCGACCGGGTAAAACACTTTTTCACGATAAATGAGCCTCAATGCTTCATAGGTTTAAGCTACGTTCGCGGCATACATGCTCCTGGAGCGAAGCGCCCCCCTGCAGAGACCCTGCAGATGGCGCATAACGCGCTCAAGGCGCACGGTCGCGCGGTTCAGCGTCTTCGGGAAAAGGCGAAGCAGCCTCTTCTCATTGGAATTACGCCTACCGGCAGCGTAGCCTACCCTTCTACAGATTCCCCCGAGGATATAGCGGCAGCCAAAAAGCTTTATTTCGGGCTTCCTGACCTGGAGGACTGGGCATGGAACGTCACATGGTGGTCAGATCCCATTGTCCTTGGAAAATACCCCGAGGAGGGATTGAAAAAATATGAGAGCTGCCTGCCGAAGATTACCGACGACGACCTTAAGCTGATTTCCCAGCCCATAGATTTTTACGGACAGAACATTTATAACGGCTATGAGGTAAGAGCCGGAGAAAACGGGGAACCGGAAGACGTTAAGCGTTACTATGGCTTCCCGAGGACTTCGATAGGCTGGCCCATCACTCCGGAAGCCCTTTACTGGGGTCCTAAATTCCTCTACGAGCGCTACAAGCTGCCCTTTTACATTACCGAAAACGGCATTGCCTGCTGTGACGTTGTTTCACTGGACGGCAGGGTGCATGACCCTGAAAGGATAGATTTTACGGAAAGATATCTGCTCGCCCTTGAAAAAGCCAAAAAGGACGGCGTCGATGTCAGGGGGTACTTCCACTGGTCGCTGCTGGACAACTTCGAATGGGCTGATGGCTACAAGGAGCGCTTCGGCTTAGTATACGTTGATTACCGCAGCCAGGAGCGCATAATCAAGGATTCCGGCTACTGGTACAGGGATATGATAAAGTCGTTACAATTCAGTGGTCAGCCAGACCACTGAATTGTAACCGACAGCCCCATATATCAACCTCTTGTAAACCGATGTATTTTTGATATAATAAGATTGATTCATATGAATTTTTCCTTACAGGGAGGTGCAGTATGGCTGAGTTAAATATTAATAACATTAATTCCATTAATCAGGTAAATATAAACAATATTTCGACACCGGCGACCACCCCCGCGGTTCAGCCCTCCAGAGAGGGAACGCAGCAGCCGGACCGGGTAAGACCCGGAGAAGAGCAGCAGCCTGCTTTAGCGCCTGCCTATGAAAATATAGTTTCTGTTTCCGAGGACGGGGACACTGTCCAGGCAAGCCCCGAAAGCATGCAGGAGCTTGAGGATGAAGCTTTCGGAACCGTTGTAGAGCGTACTCCTGTCAACGAAGAGGAAGAGGAGGAGGAAAACGCAGTTAACGCTGAGGAAGAGAACCAACCTGCTCGTACCGAAGAGAATGACGAAAATGCATATGATCCCATCGAGGTTCAGCAGGAGGAAGCCAGACGTCGGGCTGAGCTCAGGGAAGAAAGAGCGATGGAGGAGAGACGAGCCGAGCTGGAGGCTGAAGCTGCCCAGAATGCTCCGGTTCGTGTTCAGGCAGAAAACGAGGAGCGGGAAGCAATGGAAGGCTCCCGGATAACCTCTTTTAACGGATATACGGATACACAGCTTAGAAGCCTGTATCTCTCCGGAGAGATAACAAGGGCTGACTATGATGCAGAAATGCAAAACCGCGAAGAAGCCAACAGCGAGAAAATAGCGGAGGTTCAGAGCGAAAACCAGCAATTCTCAAGGGATATGAGCACCTATGCAGGACTTGAGAACCAGAGTGCCAATGATGCCGTACAGCTTGAGGAAGCGTATTCTCCGACCGCAAATGACAATATCAGAGCCACCGACAGGATAGATATGATCGCGCAGGCTCAAAATCTTCAGACCGAGCGCCAGCTTCAGGATATTTCCATCACAACCTGAGCACTCGCAAACGCAGGAATGAAAGGCTCTTTGAGATACATATAGATAAGCAAGGAAAGGAAACAGTCCCATTTAGACATGAGCAGCACCGAAATAACTAAACAGGATTTACTAGCGGCGCTTTTAAGTGCTCCCAATATTAAATATTTTTGGAAGGATACAAAGCGCCGCTTTGTTGGCGCCAGCCAGAGCTTTTTAGATTACTATGGCTTCTCCTCCCTGGACGCCATCCTTGGAAAAACCGACGAGGACATGGGCTGGCATATAGACCCTGAGCCTTTCAAACAGGATGAGCGCACAGTCATAAAAGAGGGAGTGTCGCTTTGCGAGCAGCATAGAACCTGTATTATCAAGGGGAAGGTGCGTCATATCTCCGCCACAAAGATGCCGATATTAAACGAGAAAAAAGAAATATGCGGGCTTGTGGGATTCTTTGAGGACATAACGGAAACCTATAACGAGAAAAAGAAGCTAAAAAAGGCGGCAAATACAGATACGCTGACCGGGCTGCTGAACAGGACCGGGCTTGCGAAGGTTCTGGATGAATACATTTACAGCTACGAAAACGGCGGAATGGACTTCGTAGTCTATTATCTCGACATAAACGATTTTAAAACTGCGAATGAAACATACGGTCACAGCTTCGGAGATCAGGTTCTTGTCGGAGTCGCCGATTCCCTTGTCCGTAATATGGGCTCTGACAGCGTTATCGCCAGACTTGGCGGGGCACTGTTTGTTATCGTGCACCAGCTGGCAAAGAAGACAAAGCATGTCGCAATAAACCGGTCGGTTCTAACGCTGGAGGACAAAATACGAAACTCTGTTGAAAGCATTAACTACATCGGAGAGCACACGGTTAAGCTTTCGGTGTCTTCAGGTTTTTCAGCATATTCGGAGCATAAAAACATCGATAAGGTCCTTGCTACAGCTGATGTGAATATGCTTGAGGATAAGCGCTCCAGAAGAAGAACGTAAACCGTATTAAAATCTGGTACTTGTAGATTACTGTACATATATGTTAAAATTACATCACTTTTTTAAAGGAGGAAACAAATGGCTTGTTTTATAGTTCCTGCAGTTGAATCTGTAGTTGTTAAGGCAGTAGAGAAGCATGTTGAGAACAAGGAACAGCATGTTATCTGCTAAGAGTCCGGGAACACGGTGGCAAAAATACCTTTTTCGGCAAAATTAAAGTGGCTTACATGGATGTTATGGGGAGGAGTTATCCTTCTCGCATTTGAGCACATCTGGCACGGCGAGGTAGTGCCCTATTTCCCGTTCCTTACGGCTATGCTCGATCCGAATGACGCGATGGAGATGCTTCGTGAAATGGCTTCAGTCGGCGTTACGATGGCAGTTCTTATCACGGCTGTCTGGGGTGTAGTATGTGTTGTGGCTGATCATATCGTAAAGAGAGCAGCTTCTGCAAAGGAGGTTTGAGTCATGACCCTTTTGATAACCGTATTTGCTGCAGTTATCGCTACGGCAGCATGGTATTCAAGGAAGGATGATTCAATGAGGCTCGGGATACTTTGTTTCCTGTTCTGGGGAGCTTCGATAATGTGGCTCGCAGATGCCATATTCGAATACGCTGAGCTTGGAGCACAATACTTTTCACCGAGTCCCCAGGATATGCTAAACGATACATTCCTCGGCTTTTCGGTTATAGCACTTGCGCTTGTGATCTGGATAGTCAATCTGCTGATAAAGGATCCCAGGGGCAGGGTGCTGACAACCCTAAAGAAGCAGGCGAAGGGATGATATACTCACACTGTAGTCTCGTGAGCATTTCTATTCATTGAAAAAGCTTTTTTAAGCTCAATCGGAAAGAGACCAGAAGCTTCTAGAAGCTTACGGCTTTTCTCATTAGACCATAATACAAAGACTATCGCCAGATACTCGCTCCACCTGGGTATCTGGCGTTTCTCTTCAAAGGCAGACAGCCTCTTCGCTCCAATTCCCGTCATCCTCTCTAAATCCTCAAGGGAAAGTCCCAGAGCACTTCGTATCTCAGGAAGCGACCCTGTGAGCTTCTGAATGAGCTGATCCCTGTCCATTGCCTCCAATTCATGCATGCTATACGCTCTCTATCCGCTCCCGGAGCGCATTCGGATACAGCCCCAGAGCATCCACAACGCTCTCTGTTTTACTATTATACTTAAAAAGGAAAAGGAGGGATAGAAACATATCCCAGCCCATTACGACCTCTCCTGCCTCAATCGCCTCATATTCCTCCTTTGAAATCCCCATCATGATACCCATTTCAGAGCTGCTAAACCCGAGAATCATCCTGAGAGGCAGCAGATCGTTCTCCATTTCCTTCACCAGCCATTTCTCATCTACTCTTGCCTGTATCTGAACCTTGGCTCCATCACCCTTCATGTAGAATGGATCCGAAAGATACCGGATATCCGCAAGCCCCTCCTCATACGTCTTCTTAATCCTTGCAATGGTGACTCCCGAAAGAGCATAAAGCCTGAACGCATTTTCCAGATGATTACAGAAAGTGCGCTGCTCTAAATACCTGTCCCTTTCCCCTGTAAGAAACACACATCCCTTTTTGTAAAAATCCCTTACATAGTTATCCAGCTCTTCCGGATACTGAACACTCCTTACAGACGATCTTCGAACATTCATAACCGACAGTCTCGTTCTGTTCCTGTTACCACCCTCTTCCTTGCCCTCGGCATTATTCCTGATACGGTAAAGCGTGTGGGATATAGATATCTCCCTGCGGCCGATATCAAAATCATCCCAGGACAGGGCGCATATCTCTCCAGTTCCAATCCCGGTAAAAAGGGAGAGCATTACCCCAAGCATTTCCTCGTTCCTGTTATACCTTGTACAGGCTATAAGCCTCCTAAGCTCGTCATCGGACAAGGGTTCGTAGGAATGTTTTTCAAAGCGCTCGCTGTTCCTTGCAGGCATACCGCCTATCCCGTCTTGGGCAAATGCGAGTACACTCCCGGTGATACTGAGGAGTCTCCTTACGATAGAGCCCCTTATGGCAGCATCCCCGTACTTTCCCTTATCTGAAAGCTCATTGACATAGGTTGATACCTGCACCATTGTCACTGCTTCAACGTCTTTGCCGCCAAATTCCGGAATAACGTACTTATCCAAAAGGTACCCGTACCGATCCACAGAAGCCTCTGAAAGCTTCTCTCTCCTGCTGTCGAGCCATTTCCTGGCGATTTGCGCAAATGTAGTCTTTCCCTGCATTCGGTCAGCCTCCAGCCCGCTCCTTATCTCCATCAGCCTTGCTTCCACCTCATGGCTTGTCTTCCCGTATACATAGGCATACTTTGACTTGCCGTTCTCATCCCGCCCGGTGATGTACCTTCCCTCGTACCTTCCGTCCTTACGTTGATATATATTCTTTCCTATCCTTGCCATATGCTCTTAATCCTATAAAAACCACTATCTGGACATCTTCTCCCTGATCATGCTCGAACTTGTCTCCTTCGTGTACGATACGAACTGGATATCAGATCCGACCTCCTGCAGTCTCTCCCTCTCGGCAAGCCATCCGGGATCCGTGGCGTGATCATCTCCGGAGAACATACAGTCAAAATGAAACCTGTTATATGCATCCATGATCCCGGCATCACCAAAGGGCAGCTCCTCCACCTGATCTGCATATCTGCATCCTCTTACGACCTGCATCCTTTCATTGCAAGGGATTATGGGATACTTTTTCTTCAGTTCATACATCCTCTCATCTGAGATCACACCCACGATCAGATGATCGCATCTTTCCTTCGCTCTGCGCAGAAGATTAAGATGACCGATGTGGAACATATCGAACGCACCAGCTACATAGCCTATATGATATGGCTTGGGCTCCTTTTTTCTGTCTCCATTCCTCTCTGCGTAATAACAGAACGTTTCCTGATATGCCCTGACATTTCCCATGTCGAAAGACTCACCGTTCGGCAGAAACGCCAACATCCCCGAGGAGCGCATCACGTGCGACAGCGCGACCGTTAGCTCCACCTCATCCTTTGATCTGCTTTCCTCGTTCTCCCGACACATTGCAGCAAGTTCTGAAAAAACATCCTTAGTAAGGATGTAGATACCGAATGCCGCCATATAGCTTCTTTTATTGCCGCTTCCCTTTTTCATTCCAAGATAGTCCTCTGCGTATTGAGGTGAGGGCTTTTCCTCTATCCTGTCAAGATTCATGACCGTTCTTCCCTGATCCTCCCACGCACCGGCAAAGATACCGTAACTGGAGACATCTGAAAGCGGAACCTCATGCACGGCTACTATAGGTTTCCCATAAGTATCAAAAGCCTGCATCAGCTGCTTTGTACATGGAACATCCGTATTGCTGATATATATAGTATCGCCCAAAAGGAGCATCACCGGATCGTCTCCTGCGAAATCCCTCGCCTGATAGACCGCGTGTCCGAATCCCTTCTGTTCTGTCTGCAATACAAACCTGACTTTATCTGATATCCGTCGAAATTTTTCCTCATACTGCTTCATCTCTTCAGCTAGATTTTCATAGTGTTCCAGGGCCAGGGGTTTTTTAAAGAAATCCTCATAGAACCTCCTCTCCTCAGGATTAATGATAAAGCAGATCTCCTCAATTCCCGCTTCATCCAGCTCCTCCAAAAGAACAAGGATCACAGGTTTCATAAGTCCATCCCTGTCCAAAACAGGGCAAAACTCTTTCCTTATCCCTCGGGTAGCCGGATATAGTCTGGTTCCAAAGCCTGCAACAGGAATTATAGCCTTTTTGACAGTGGAATTAGGTCTCAGAGTCAGTTTATAGGCAGTCATTCCCTTAGTCTCTGTAAGATAGTCAAAAAGCTTCTGCTGACACTCTTCATTTTTTGAAAGGAACTGAACAGTACCGTCTCCCTGTGATCCTACTCCCTTTCCTCCATAGGTATACTTCTGTATCTCGGGATCCTTTAATGTCTCATGGAGTACCGGAGAAGTAAGCTCCTGAGGGCACATGGGCGCAACCTTTCTGTCAAAAAGATCTTGCGCCGCTACCATAAGTTCTCCAAGCTTTTCTGCATCACCTGAAGAAATATACTTCATAGCCCGCTCCGTAATTTCCAGATTATCTTTGCCGAGAGCCTCATGCTCCCTCTTCTCCATATCATTCGAGGCAAAGGGAAATCCCCTGTTCAGGTCGGCAAGTATCCTAACTGTATCTTTTCCAGCCATCAGATCCGCAAAAACATAATACAGGTTAGCCCTTACCGGTATCCTTTCAACGTCAACCTCATGCCCATCAAAGGTCATTGCGACCGGAGCAACACCGTAAGCGCATGCCTGATCCAGTCTTCCACATCTCGAAGGGGTACGCTGCTCTCCCCAGTACGCTATATTCATTATCCCCTCTGTATTGAGGTGAAGATCATATAACTGGTTGAATGCCCGGGCAATGAGCACACATACTGCCGCGCTTGAAGACAGCCCGCTCTGGATCGGAAGATCCTGATCGTAAATCTCAACAGTGATGCCCCCGACCCTGTACCATTCACACATATACGAAGCTACACCACAGACATAGCTATAATATCCTCCCTGATGAGCCGCCTCCTTGAGCTTTTCCCTGTTCATCTGGCAGGAAAAGGAATTTTCTCCAATACCGCTCACCTTGTCTATGAGAACAAAGTTTTCACTCCTGTATGCCTCTGCGTAGATTCCCTGTTCTATGCCCGTCACTATGGCTCGCCCCGGCTCCACCTCCGCATTCATTGCCCTGGCCTGTCCAGCCCAGTCACTGTGCTCACCAAACAGGCACAGCCTGCCTGAAGCAAAGAGTTTTATCTTTTGAGGTTTAGTCATTATATTGTTTCCCCTCCTTCTCCGAGGCTTTGAGTGCCTCTGCTACGATCTTGTCCATATCCATATACCTGTATGTGCCAAGTCTCCCGCCAAACAAAACATTAGGCTCACTCTCTGCCCTCTTTTCATATTTTCGATAAAGATCCATATTCCTTTCGTCATTTACCGGGTAATAAGGTTCATCCCCCTGTTTCCATTCACAGGAATACTCCCGTGTTATAACTGTCTTATCAGGATCCCCTTTGCCAAATTCAAAATGCTTATGTTCAATGATCCTTGTATAAGGGGTTTCGGCATCCGTAAAATTCATGCCGGCTATTCCCTGATAATTCCCTATATTTAATGTTTCCGTTTCGAATCTGAGGCTCCTGTATTCCAAGGCACCGTATTCATAACCGAAATATTCATCGACAGGACCCGTATAGACTACCTTTTTTGCCAGCTTCTCATACTCTTCGCGGTTCTTAAGGTAATCTACTCCCAGCCTGATTTCTGTTCCTTCAAGGAGCTTCTCCACAAAAGCTGTATATCCTCCAACAGGTATCCCCTGATGAGGGTGATTAAAATAGTTGTTATCAAAAATAAACCTGACCGGAAGTCGCTTGATGATAAATGCCGGCAGCTCTGTACATGGTCTTCCCCACTGCTTCTGTGTATATCCCTTTATCAGCTTCTCGTATATATCCGTTCCAACAAGCGATATTGCCTGTTCCTCAAGATTCCCCGGCTCGGTAATTCCGGCTGCCTTAATCTGTTCACTGATTTTCTCCCTCGCTTCATCGGGAGTGACTATTCCCCACATTTTTGCAAAGGTATTCATATTAAAGGGAAGGTTATATAGCTCACCCTTATAGTTCGCCACAGGAGAATATATGAAATGATTAAAAGATGTGAAGCGGTTCACATATTCCCACACATTCTCCAAATCTGTATGGAAAATATGCGGTCCGTATATGTGTACCTGTATTCCGTGCATCTCTTCAGAATAAATGTTTCCGGCTATATGATTTCGTCTGTCAATTACCAGACACCTATATCCCCTTTCCTTCATTTGTTGCGCAAAAATAGCGCCGTATAAACCGGCGCCTACAATCAGATAATCATACATAAGTCAATACTCCTTTTTCTCATGCCATTTCCAGGCATGTTCCACGATAATATCTATATCCGCATACTGAGGCTTCCATCCAAGTATCTTCACCGCCTTGTCTGAACTCCCTACAAGCTTTGCCGGGTCCCCCGCCCTTCTTTCAGAATGCACAACCTTAAATTCCTTTCCTGTCACACGACGCACAGAATCGATCACTTCCAGCACTGAGGTTCCTCTTGCATTTCCAAGGTTAAAGAAATCACTCCCTTTCCCTTTTTCCAGATGGTGAAGCGCAAGCAGATGTGCACTCGCCAGATCTGTTACATGGATGTAATCTCTGACACAGCTTCCGTCGGGGGTATCGTAATCGGTACCGAATACTTTTATATCCTGTCTCTGCCCTCCTGCTGCATCGAGCACCAACGGTATAATATGTGTTTCAGGATCATGACTTTCTCCTATCTGACCATCAGGGTCAGCCCCGGCAGCATTAAAATAGCGAAGTACAGCATATTCCAATCCATAGGCTTCGTGATAATCCTTGAATATCCTCTCAACCATAAGCTTTGTTGCTCCATATGGATTGATCGGGTGTTGTGGCATGTCCTCGGTAATTGGGATGCTTTCAGGTTCCCCATAGGTGGCACAGGTAGATGAAAAAATAATCTTATTGCAGCCGTGTTCTCTCATGACATGCAAAAGGTTTAGGGTATTTGCCACATTATTGTAATAATACTTTTCAGGTTCTTTTACAGATTCCCCCACATAGGCGAATGCGGCAAAATGAAATACAGCCTCAATATCGTTCTCCTTAAAAACCTGTTCAAGCTTTTGCATATCTGCCAGGTCGCCCTGAACAAACTTCCCCCACTTTACAGCCTCCTTATGACCATAAATGAGGCTGTCATATACGATTGTTTCATATCCCTCCTTGTATAGCTCCTTGTTAATATGGGAGCCGATATACCCGGCTCCCCCACATACTAAAATTGCCATTTTTTACATCCTCCTTATTCTCCAAATGGATAATTCATACGCCTTCGATTTTGTCTGGTAATCGCAATATCCCTTTGCAATCTGCCACGGTAAGTACCTAACTGTTCTTCATTCCAAAGCTCCCGTAAAAACTCATGCTCCATTTCCCTGTACACTGGCTTCCTTTCTAAAAGTCCATATCGTTCGTATAGCTCTTCCTCTATAAACCTTAGCTCATCATGTTTTGAGAAAAAGGTTAACATAACTCTTGCTTTTACCACGTTAATTGGATAATTCTCTAATACGAACTCCTGATCGATGAACACAAATTCTCCATTAACATATAGACAATTCAACGGCACCATATCCATGTATACTTTTTCAGCAATGGGACCATATATATCATCTGTTCCTGAGATGATAGAAGATTTGTCTATTTCCTCCATAAATCTGTCAAGTGTCTTTAGATACTTCTCCTTATCTTCCGCCAAAAGCCTCTGCAGATGCTTCTGAACTGTAGGATATTCCATATACGGCATGGACGCTGTCAATCCGTGAACATCAATGTTAACAGCCTTGACACCTCTCCTGTTCAGACTTTCATGATTCTCTTTTAATACCAGTAAACGTTTCTCTCCCTCGCTAAATAAAGCTCTCTTTACAACCGTCTCATCATGATTGATGATTGTGATCATGGAATTTTCTTTACTACGTTCCAGCGAGCACGTCACATATTGTGCAGTACTAAACACAGCTTCATCCGCTCCACATTCCACTAGATATGCATTAGCCATTTTGTGCAAAAGACCGTTTTCTGATAAGGTCTGATACAACGTCTCTTCCTCCAGAAAAACTGAATAAGGAAAGTGATACATTGGAATGATCCGGTTTGCCATATCCTCATTGGGGATATATCTTTCAGAAATAATATGAAATGGGTATTCAAGACCGGAATATACCGATAAGAACTGACTTTTCTTAAATCCAGCTTTCTCAATGAATCTTTTCATTTCATTTGCAGTATACATTCTTCCGGATATATTACTTTCATGCATATTTACATGAATGTAATTTTCCACACCATCAAATACTGCATTTGTATAAGGATCTCTGTCTCCGCAGAAGTACCGTATACCAATCCTGTTATTCATAGGAAAAATAAAAGTGCCCGACTCTTTAAGACAGGCACGACTGCTTTGTATTATTTCATATGGGTTTTTTTCGCGTTCCGGCAGATATGTACAGACGATATGGTCATACTCTCCTGTTTCCGGTATATCCTCCACAGATACGATATCCAGTTCCCTTATCCTTTTATTAAGAATGTCTCTTAAATCATCCTCGTTTTCACCAACAATCAATACCTTTGACGCTTCTTTAAAGGGATACCACAAAAAAAGTGCTGCCCTAACCCTGTTTACCATTGATTTATCCAATCCGTGCGGTACCACGCTCACGAGCATTTCCTTTCGGGAAGCAACGGAAGCCTCCTGATACCCTCTACGAGCTTTCTATCAGATCCATCGAAAATAATCATATTTTCATCATTTATTCCTAAGCTGGAT
>JAGBNT010000074.1 GCA_017634255.1 Lachnospiraceae bacterium | reverse complement strand
CCCTCGATTATCTCCGAGGGATGAAGATGCTCGCTTTTGCAAAGCCCATATAAAATCAATGCTGCATCATTTTCATGCAGCATATCCTCATTTACTTCCCATATGTAGATGTTTTCCTTCCCCATATCCAGAAGGACCGGAATGTCCTCCTCGGTGATCACATGCCCCTTCTTAAAGGCGGGTCCCTTCTCCACACCCTTCACTATCCGGGTCACATCGTGGCAAAGCACCTGCCCTGCCGCCTCCCTCGTTTTTATAAGCTTCATAACTGACCTCAGACTTTCGCTGACAGATAAACAGCTCCCTATTTAATATATCGTCTTATCTGTTTTATCACCAAATGCTTTAAAGGTCAACAAGGTCTCTTCCCTGTCCAGCTCTTCAAGCGGTAGGATTCCGTCCACATCCTCTATGTCTTCCGAAAGCTTATTGATAAAGTCGTATATCATATCGTCACGAAAACCTATAGCATCTGCATCCTCTTTGGTATTTCCGTAATATACCTTATCTATATTCGCCCAAATGGACGCAGAAAGACACATGGGACAGGGAAAGCAGGAGGTATAGAGCTCACACCCGCTTAGGTCATAGCTGCCCAAGTTCTTGCTTGCGTCCCTTATGGCCATGATCTCAGCATGAGCCGTAGGGTCATTATTGGCAAGCACGTGGTTCGAGCCCTTCCCAATTATTTTTCCGCCCATAACAATGCAGGCTCCGAAAGGGCCGCCTGCATTTGTTTTAAGATTATCCCTTGCCAGATCGTCGGCAAGCTTCATATATTTATTCATATTTTAGAACGCTCTCAATACCCGGAGGAGAGCTTACTTCTCCAATACTCTGATCTACTGCCAAACCTCCTTGCAGTCATCGCATATCTGACCGGTGACTACTTGCCCCCATGTGGGAACAAAAAGGGTGGTATCACTTAAATTCTTTGATTCACAGTAAGGACATACCTTCTGAGTACCCTTGCTGTCAGGAATCTTTCCCTTCATATCGATAGTACCGGGAGGGCACTGAGAAATATCAGAAAAGCTGCCTTCAAGCTCGGAACCGCCGTTTACCTTCTCCAGCTCATCATTATTCATTCTGCCTGCCTTGAGACCCATACCTTTATCCTCCTTCATTTGTGAGCCGCTTTAGCGGCTTGAAACGGGACACTGCCGCGCTCGGCGCGTCAAAACGTGTCCGAAAACCGTCCACTGGACGTTTTTCCTACTTGCCGCCGCGTCCCAAAGGGACACTCTCATCGGCGGCAATCCTTATTTCCTGCTTACAGCTTCTTATGCAAGACCGCTGCCTGCTCCAAAATTGTTTCCGAAATCCTTAGTGTTCCTTGCTATGCCGTTACTTATGCCGCCGTCTATGCCGGAGCCCATAGGATCCTTCTCCGTCTTGCTGGCCTCTCCTGCCAGAAATCTGCTCTGCACCATGGTATGATCATCCTTGATCGCCTTATCAATATTGACATTATTTTTTCTCTTATCGAACAGAGCGTCCATTATACCTGCGCCGCCATTAACTTCCTCAAGTCTCTCATCGTTGATCTTGCCGTTCATATCCTTCATGATCTTAGCTCCTTTCAAATCGGAATTTGTTTATTTGCTTGTTTGTATATATATACGCACCACTTTTCCCATGTGGCAGAAAAAATCAAAAATAATTTTGTAATTTTTTAAAACAGCTTATTTATCCAATCTCTGCCTTTCAACAAGGTCCGCAAAATATCCGTTGTTGGCTATAAGCTCCTCATAGCTGCCGTCCTCGATGATCTTTCCTTTGTCAAGGACGATTATCCGGTCGGCATTTTTTATAGTAGAAAGTCTGTGGGCTATTACCAGTCTCGTACATTTAAGGTTGTCCAGGGCATCTGAAACCTCTCTTTGAGTCATATTGTCCAGCGCACTTGTAGCCTCATCAAACATAAGTATCTTCGGCTTGGGTGCAATGGCCCTGGCTATAAGAAGTCTCTGTCTCTGCCCGCCGGATATTCCTCCGCTGCCCTCACCGATAACAGTCTGCATCCCCATGGGCATCTCCCGGATGTCACGCGCTATCCCCGCGGTCTCGGCTGCCGCCCAGGCTTCCTCCATAGTCAGGGACGGAGCGGAAATTACCAGGTTTTCATAGATACTTCCCATGATGAGCTTTCCGTTTTGCATGACCGAACCGATATTTCGTCTAAGGGACTGCAGATCCAGCTTTTTTATATCCTTGCCGTCATAATACACCGCACCCTTTTGAGGAATTTCAAAGCCTAAGAGTATCCTCATCAGAGTTGATTTTCCACAGCCCGTCTTTCCCGCAATGGCTATATACTGCCCGGGCCTTACCTTAAGGGACAGGTCGTCCAAAATAGCCGGTCCGTCGTCGGTATAGCGGAAGGTCACGTTATTGAGCTCGATTCCTCCGGAAAGCTTTTCCACGACCTTTTTATCCCCTGCAACCTCGGGCAGAGCCGAGAATATGGGCTCTACCATTTCCAATATAGGCTTTATCCCGGCTATGTCAAAGGCTATGCTAAAGATCGACCTTATCGCCCCGAAGACCATGGCATAAGCGGCATTGAAGGCCGTATATTCTGCCACGGAAACGCCGCCCCGTATTGCAAAAAAGTATATGACTACTGTTCCAATCAATCCTATGGCGGTACTTATGACGCCATTTATCTTTAACAGCATGGGCGGATCATATTGCTGCTTCGCAGCATTTGTATAGCTTTTGGACCATTTGGCAAAGGCCCGCTTTTCGGCTCCGGAAAGCTTGATCTTCTGAATTCCCGTGATAAGAGAATAGGTAAGACCGTTTTCGGCGGCCATATGTTCCATATGCTCCTTGCTTATCCTCATCTGAACTATGGTAGTCAGTGTGGAAACGAGCAGGGTCACAAATATCACGGTCAGAGCCGGTGCTACCAGTATGGGTGCATAATTGAATATCTGTGTTATATATACCAACGAGAACAAGGAGGTGAGTCCCGTGGAAAAAACTATACTCGATATGGTGGTCGACAGCGAAGAAATATAATTCATTCTCTGGACGACCTCACCCGAGTTGTAATTCTTAAAAAATTCCGTTGGAAGGGACAGCACCCTCATCATGGAAGCCGCTTCTACGTAAAGCGTCAATTTGCCCTGTATGCGCGTCAGAGTCAGGTTTTGCAGCACAGCCATCATCGTTGAGCTCACCTGTGCGCAGATCATGAAGATGGCTATAGCCACAAGGGAATTGACACTGCCGGTATTTATCAGCTCGTCCGAATACAGCCAGTACATGAGTCTCGGCATTATCATTCCTATCAGAGTTCCCAGCGCTACGATCACCACCATAAAGGTCACGTCTGAAACAGATATACTCTTAAACATATAGGAAATTATGTCTTTGGCAGTGAGCTTTTTCTGGGGGAAGGGCTGATAGAAGCATAGGGCCTCATCCTCTAAAAGCTCCGCATTTTTGGCAGTTATAAAAATACGCTTCTGGTTCGTACTGTCAAAAAAGGAATAGCCCCCGAAGGGCCCCGGCATCAGAGCCACCGGCGTACTGTTGGATTTCAGCACTCCCAGCATCGGTCCTGCCGCATTCAGATACCACCCCTCGGTAAGATTGACATTTCTTTTCATAAGGCCGAAGGGATGGAGAAGGTGGTCCAACTCCTCGTCCCAGTCGTCAAACTCTCTGTTAAACTCCTTCAAACGGATGTGGTAGTATTTAAGCACTTCCTCCATCGCGTTTTTCGCCTGCTCAATGGAATCGTTCATCGCCGCCTTAACCTTGGCGCCCATAACGATTCCTGCCATGTCTACAAAGGCTTCCCTGAAGGCTTCCTCGTCACTTATTTTTCTTTGTCTTATCTGTTCGTCAAACCAACCCATATTACTCCGATGTTTAACGCCCTCAGCCGCAAATGCTTCGGGCTGTAATTATTATTTATTCTGAGGTTACAAGTTCTGTATAGTAACCGCCCTTTGCGTATAATTCTTCATGTTTGCCGCGCTCCACTACCTTGCCGTGATCGAGCACTATTATCTCATCGCTGTCCCGGATCGTAGAAAGTCTGTGCGCAATGACAATACAGGTTATTCCCCTGTTCTTTATTGCCTTTACTACCTCATATTCGGTCTTCGCGTCGAGAGCGCTGGTGGCCTCATCCAGGATGATTATGGTGGGATCCTGTGCCAGCACACGGGCGATCTCCATCCTCTGCCTCTGGCCGCCGGAAAAGTTTCTTCCGCCCTCGATAAGCTTATAGTCGTAACCGCCGTCACGCTGCATTATATCCTCGTGGATCTGGGCATCCCTTGCAGCCATTATCATCTCGAAGTCCTCTATGGAATCGTCCCACATCTTTATATTGTTTCTTATGGTGTCCTCAAAGATGATTATATCCTGATCCACTACGGCCACCGAGCCTGTGAAGACGTTTCTGTCTATCTCCGACCTCTTTTTCCCGTCAAAGAGGATCTCTCCGCTCCAGGGCTCATAGAGTCCCGATATGAGCTTGGACAGGGTGGACTTTCCGCAGCCGGAGCCTCCCACAAAGGCTATCCTGCTGCCGGGCTCCATCTTGAGGTCGAAGCCTTCAATAAGCGGATCTGCCAGGGGGGAGTAGCCGAAGGTCACGTTCTTCATTTCAATATTGCCCCTAAGCTTATCATAGGTAGTGTTTTCATCCTCCTCGGAAATGGCTCTTTCGGACTTGAAGCTGACATCGTCAGGATATTTCATGACGTCCTCTATGCGCTCCATCTCTGTACGCATCTCCTGAATGGTCTGACCCGCGCTTATAAGGGTATTGGCCGGAGCCAGGAAGGACTGCAGAAAACCGTCAAAGGCCATGACCATACCCAGAGTAAACTGTCCCTTCATGGTCATATACACACCTATAACAAGAATGAGGGTGTTGATGGTCTGTGAAATTATGGTAGGGATCATTCCCAGATAGGAATTGAGCTTTGTATATCTGTTCGTCTGCGTATTGACGCTGGCCTGATATCCTGACCAGCGCTTAAAGAAGCCGTTCTCGGCTCCGCTGGCCTTTATGGACTCCACCATCTCGATTCCGGCTACAGTCTGGCCGGCAAGCTTTCCGGAATCCATCATCTGCACTCTCATGATGTTAACGCGCTTTTTCGAGATGATCCTGGCCACGATTATGTCGAAGATTATGCTCAAAAGTCCGAGTGCCGTCAGCAGCGGACTGTTGGCCAGCATGATAAAAAGATAGAAAAACATCATTATGGTATTGAGCAGCAGAGGCGCCACCGTCTGTACCAGGTTAGAAGCTATGGAGGCATTGGAGGTCTTTCTCATCTGGAGGTCTCCGGCCATCCTCTGGGAATAGAATTCCATGGGAAGATGCAGTATCTTCCACATATAGGTCGAGCTTCCTACGATAGCCAGCTTTCCGTTGATTTTTAACGAATATATGGCATTGATCCACATCGTGGCGATCTGCAGGATGGCAAAGCCTGCCAGAGCCATCAGAAAGGGCATCGCCCAGGAGGGATTGACTCCCGGAAGCAGTCTGTCTATGAATATTCTCGAAAAGACAGGATTTATAACCCCCAGAAGAGAGGTTATTATTGATGTAAGGACCACAAAGGCCACTGCCACCGCGGTACCCTTGAGCCTCTCCTTGGCATAAGACAGCATACTCTTGGGTTTGCCCTCGGGCACAAATGCGTCTGTAGGCTCAAACATCAGGCAGATGCCGGTAAAGGATTCATCGAATTCCTTCATCGGTACGGTGACGCTGCCTCTTGCGGGATCGTTTAAATACGCCTTATCTCCCTTAAATCCGTTTAAAACCACAAAATGGTTGAAATTCCAGTGAATGATAGCTGGGAAGAGACCTTCATTTTTGATGTCCTCCGGCTCCATCCTGTAGCCTGCGGCATCGAGGCCGTAATTTCTTGCAGCCTTAAGTATGTTTTTGGCATTGGAGCCGTCTCTGGAAACTCCGCAGTCCACTCTGACCTGTTCGAGGGGTATCCACTTTTCATAGTAGGAAAGTACCATTGTCAGACAGGCGGCTCCGCACTCCAGGGCCTCCATCTGCATTACGACAGGTACCTTAGCCACCTTTCCCTGCACAGGACTTTTGACCGTATTTTTAGGTTTTTCAGCACCCATTTGACTACTTTTCTCCCTTTACAAGGAATGACAGAGGGCTCACCTTGTCTATGACTATCTGGCCTCTGTATATTCCATCATTGATATTTATCTCTGCCTTTACAGGATATACTATAGTATCATCATCGTACCCGGCGTCAATAAGGGCAAAGTCTCCGAGAACTTCCTCGGCCTTGACGCTGTCAACTCCGATATTTACGACCTTTCCCTCCACCTTCGCTATCCTGACAGGCTTTCCAATCGTCACCTTTAAGGCGTCCTCGGCCTTTACGTAAAAGATGGCATTTTCATCCTCTATTATGACGGGGGCATCTACCGTTGTATCCAGCTCAGCCACCGAGCCCCACACTATGACCCCAATCAGGATGAGGAT
>JAGBNT010000073.1 GCA_017634255.1 Lachnospiraceae bacterium | reverse complement strand
TTTTTAATGAATTCCGGAGTATACTCCGTGGGCTCATAGGAAACAGCAAGATGGATCCACTCTACATCCCAGCCGTACTCTTTAAAGGTTCCTGCTCCATCGAGCAGCATTCCGGAGAGTCTTGAGGTGGAGGTAGTTGGCTTGAGGCGGTATTTTTCGGCTAACTCCACCCCCTTGTCCACCGCCTCATTGCGTCCGGTGTAGGCTCTATCCAGGAGCTCTTTTGTATGTGCAGCCTTTTGTTTGGCATCGGCGTACATATCCATAAATTCCGCCGCTGTCCTTTTTTTGACATTAGCTTCTCCCTTTGCAATGGCAATGGCCTCGTCGGAGGCGTCCACAAGGGTTCTTATACGGACAAGCTCCAGAAGGTCGTCCATCCCCTCCTTCCCGAGAAATTCGATCGTATTGGGATGCAGCGTCTCCCTCTGCCCCAGGGCAAAGGATATGTACTGCTGATAGCGGGATATATTTTTAGTAAGCAGGTTTATACGGCGGTTGTTCTTTTTCAGGGCAGCCCTGAAGCGGGCCAGATCATCCCCCTTGGCAGTCTTGTAGCCCTGAAGCTGCTCCTTCTCTTCCTCAATGATGGAGGTCCTGAGCTCGATGATCTCCTTCATCTGCCCGACTGCCTTGTCCACCTCATCCTTGTTGAGGTTATATTCCCTGACACATTTCTTTATAAGGCCTTCCACGCCTGCCATGGAGTTTTTTACGTTAAAGGCATCGCCGGAATAGGTCTCCGCCTTCCTTATCTCATTATCTCCCACATACTTAAAAAGAAAATTACGCCTTAACCAATCATAATCCTTCTGCTTCGTCTCCCTCTGCTTATGACGCTTGGACTTATTTTCGTCCTCCCTGTAAAGGCGGGCAATCATGAATCCTGTCTCTTCCCCGAAATCATTCTTTTCCTTTACGAGCTCGATACCGTGAAGCTTTAAATGGAAGTCCAGAAGAGCCCTTAAGTTTTCTCCCATCGCGGCATAGCCCTCGAGCATCGCCCTCGAATCGTCGGCTATCCCGTCAAAGAAGTGGGGATTCCTTTCCTTTATCTTTGGATATTCCTGAATACGGTCGCAGAATCTATACATATCCACTATGTGATCCGAAAGATATTCATCGGTAAGCATCTCCCCGCTGAAATTCATATCGGCTATGGATCTTACATAGCTTACTACATCTCCTACCACGGGATCCTTTTTCTTCTCTTCAGGTGCCGCCATGTTTTCCGCCGAATCGTCTCCATAGAGCTCTTTTCCTACATCGGACAGATCGTCCGAATAGAGATCATTGTTTATTACCTCATTCCTGACCTGTGTAAAATATGCGTTTAAAGCGTCTAACTCCCTGACCGTGCAGACGTCGGCGTTCCTGAAGATCTTTTTGGCATCCTTTATCTTATTGCCCTCGGTGGAGGACCACTTCCCGTCCTTTCTGATCGTGGCAAGCTTCTGCTTGGGGATCCCGCCGCTAAAGCTTATGTTGGACCAACCGGAATCGATGAGCTTATCCATCTTCTGATCCGCCTGCACCTGAAGCTTCAGGTTCTGCTCCATGGAATTATCCACCATCCGCGCAAATAATTGATTGCGCTTTTCGAGCTTTTCTTCCTTCTCCTTTTCGTCGGCTTTTTTAAACTCATTGAGATTCTCCATCTTACCTACGTTGATGGAATTTCTTCCCAGCGCTATCTCCACCTTATTCTTCGGTGCAAAAGTGACCGTCCCTGCCTGTGACTTCCTGCTTACCTGATTATCTACTTCGCCCATGATTTCCTCCGCATTTCTATGTAAAAGCTGTTATTTGTTTTTCCGAATAGGTATACGTGCCTTACCTTGCTTCTGGCAGACGCTCCCCAAAATGCGCCTTAAACCAGATACACGCTGTAGGAGCTTGGCTCCACATCCCTGAACATATACTGAATGAGCTTATAGGAGGCGGAGTTCATAGCCAGCATCGCCACCCTTGTCTCCGGTCTGTATTTTGCCCTTAATTCCCTGAGCATCCGGGAGAGCATCACTATGAGTTCTTTGGGATTCGGAGTCTCCGACCACAGTGCCGAAACCTTTACCATCTCCTCATCTATGGGCTCTACCGCCACATAGGCGCTCATTTTATCATCCTTCACGACGCAAAAGCTCATATGCTTATCTATATTCGCCGCCAGAAGACCGCCCTCGGGCATCGGATAGCCCTTTTCGAAGCCTGTATTGGACGCCGCCCTGATAAGGCTGTCCGGCACCTCCGAAAAATAAAGGATACTTTCCTCCTCCTTTTCAATTATCGAGGATGTCCTGAGCCTGTTAAGGGAGGCGATATAGTAAGAGGGATAAACCGCCCTCTCGGTCTTAAAGCCCATGCTGTCAAAAAAGGGACGAAGGGTCTTATTGTCCTCATTCTCTACATTGTAATCCGCCTTTATTACGAGCTCATCCTCCATAATATCCTGAAGGCTCCATATAAGCTTCTGTCCCGCGCCGCGTCTCCTGTGATCCGGGTGGACAAAAAGCGAAGCTATCTCAAAGGCTCCCCCGTCTACGGCGCCCCCCAGGGCTCCGATGACTGTATTTCCGTCCATCGCAGCCAGCACAGTGACAGGCTTGTCCTCCTTTAGAGCCTGTACCACCTCCGGCAGCAGTATCCCCGCTGCGTCTTTAGCATTTTCCTGCGTCAATCTGTAGATCTCAATATCACTCATCTTCCCTCTCCTTGTAATTTACTTCTGTATGTAATATCCGTCGGACCTTGACAGGAAATGGTTGAACTCGATAAGTCCTATGCCATCCCTTTCATAGCCCTCTTCGTGGTCGTATTTTATAGCTCCGTTTTCTCCCTCCACGTACTTCACCATATCCCTGCCCCAGGGGTTTCTGGCACGGATAAAGAGCCTGTCTCCTAATTTTTTGACCCCGAAAATGGTGTAAGCATGGCTGTCGTACATACCCTCGAAATATGATTCTTTGTTGAGACCATCCCTGTTGGTGCGGGAGTTATGCTTGGTGCCGAAGGTGACTACCCTGCCCGCAGCTATTGCGTCTTCGATCTCCTTATATTTGATCTTTGCGGCCTTGGTATATTTGCCGCTTAAGGGTCTGTGGGTTATGAGGGTCTGGTACTCAAAGCTGTTCTCTATATATGTGAGGCTCTTAAGCAGGATCTCCTTAAATACCTTGTTTATATCCCCCGATTTAAGCGCTTCCTTGCTGTAGGATAACTCCCCCTCTCCGGCGTCCTTTAAGGTGAAGGTCGTATCCTCCCTTTCAATATATGCTCTGAGTTTCGCGATCACCTCCTGATAATCCTCGATGCTGGCGGTTCGGGTGTATTCTGTCCACCCCTCCTCGGGGGCCTCGCCCTTCTTCTTTTTTTTCTTCTTCTCCGGCATTACGAGCACCCCGTGAATATCCGCGACCCCCGCCCTTTTTGCAGCCTCAGCCAGGAGACTTTTACATATGCGCCTGCTCCTGCCCTTAAAGCTCTGCTTATTCTTAAGTATCTTAAGGGGATCCGTTTCATTTTTCTCGTTGTAGGAGGAGAGCTCATAGAGCTTCATATCCCCCTCATGGTCGTAATAATGGATCTTCTGGGTCTTCTCCTGCTGATACGAGTCCATCGTTAAGGGGTCCGAGCCTCCTAAAGAGAAGCCTCCCTTGTTGAGCTGGTCCTCCATTTCCTGTGCCGCCTTAAAGAGCTCCTCCTGCATCTGCCTGTAGAGATCCTGATAATCCTGGTTCTGATCCAGCTTTATGTTGTCCTCCTGGAACTTTCTCTGATGCTTTTTCAGGAAGTTCTCAACCTTGATATACTCATTCGCGAGCTCTTTGTTCTCGCTGTCCTCATCCACTCCCGAGCGCATGAACTCCACTTTTTTCATCTGCATCTCTTTGTATTCATTAAAAATCTTTAAGTCCACCCCTATTTCCTCGCAGACTTTCTCGATCTTTTTGTTGTATTCGTCCTTGATCTTTCTGGCAGTTATCGGAAGACTGCGGGCTTTTTTTAGATACTCGGGCGCGGTGACATAGTTCATCGGAAGGGCTTCAAAAAGGTTTTCGATGCGGTTGGTAGTCACATTGGAAACGGAGGCGTTTATCTCGGTCTCCTGTCCGGTGAGCATGAGAAAGGCGTCCTCTAAGTACCCTCCGGATATATCATCGTAATCCACAGTCTGCTCCCCTAAGTCCTTATCCAGCTTTATCTCCGCCACCTTATTTAATTTCTTTGAGATCCCGTAATAGACCGTGAAGGCCTTCTCCAATACCTGTACCCATAAGCTGTGGCTGGCGAAATTCTGGGGAAGGCGCTTGTCCACACGGATATAGACCGGCTCTATATCGATCCTTCCCACCTTCTTTACTTTGGAATAAAATCTTACGGTTACCGTATCTCCCTCGTCCCTCATCATATTCCGGATCGCATCCGGATCCCTGCTGACCAGACCGGCGAGATTGGCAAGGAAGTAGCAGTCCCCGAGGCTTCCCTGTACGATGTCCCTTACTGAGGGCTCCTGGGCGAAGAGGGGCTCCCCTCTCCTGTCCGCCATTTCCATCTTATTCTCTTTGCCATCCTTGGTGCGCTTGAACTTTACCTTCGTAGCATCGTTTATCTCCTCCTCCTTAGGGTCTAAGGCGGTAGTGGTCATCCTGGCTATCCATGCCTTAAGGAACTTTACCGGTTCGGTCTTATCATCCGGCAGTGCCTCTATCTTTTTCTTGAGGTATATGAGCTTCTCGCTCTGTGTCTTCCTGGAAAAGCGCATCTTATGGGTAAAGGAATTCCACAGCCAGAATATGCCGTACTTTCCGTCGTATTTCCCCTTTGCCTCTCTCTTGTCCATCGACAGCGCATCGTAGTCCACTGAAAGATAGGTCTGCACGTCCTCAAGGAGGGTCTTTAACTCTTCTGTCACATTTTTGTCCTTAAGCATATACGCCGCCGACTTTCTGTAGGCGGAAAGAGCCTGGTCCCGCCTTAAGTCCGACTCCGTCTGGATACCCGAGTACTTATACGCCTCCGTCAAGGGGTTAACGAGACGGAAATTTTTTATCCTGCTCTCGTCCTTTTGTATATCATTCTCTTCAGGCGGCTCCTCGATATGCTCATCGAGGCTCAGCTTCATCCTGCTGCCGAAAACATATTCGTTGTCGTCGCGCATCAGATCCGCGACGGTATTCCCTTCGACCCTTATATCCTCTGCTTCCCTGAACCTGAAAACGGGACCCTGATTTTTATTCTTTACTTGATTATCAAGCTCTCCCATCGTTAATACCTCCTTCGTAAAGCCCTTGAGCTGCTTTTTCAACCGTCAGAGCCTTTATTCCAAACAGCCTTTGCATTTCCCTCTCATAGCCGTTTAAAAAGTCCTGATATTCCCCGGGAGAAGGCATCTCAAGTCCCTCCGCCAAAAGCGCATTGACTGAGATAACTCCCTCTTCGGGATAGTCCTCGTCGCAGTAGATAAGGTCGCTCTCTAAAGCCCTGTCCATCATCTCCCTGGCCTTCTCCTGCGTCCCGCAATCTATATAGGTGGAAAGCCTCGTGGCAAAGCCCGGTATCCTGTGGCCCTCCTCCTCTTCAAAGCTCAAGACGTAGCTTAAGTATCTCGCGGGCTCGCCCTTGGGTACCCTGAGCTCAAATACCGTCTCGTTGTCCTCCGAGGTTACAAGGTCTCCCTCGAGCCCGAGGTCTAAGAGTATGTCCGTAAGGGCATTGAGCCTCGGGGCAAAGTAGATGAAGCTGTCCGAGGTAAAATCATAAATTGAAGGCTGCACGTCCTTTTGCAGAATATAGACGGCCTGCCTGTCTATATCCCGGGCTCCTCCGAAGAGCTTGTCATATACGGCCGCCTCCTCTTCCTCCACGCAGATGCTTAAAACATCCTCATTCCCCAGCCTCGAACAGGCATCGTCAAGGGCATACCATATCAGTCCAAGAGCCTCCTTCGATCCGTGAGCCGCCCCGAGGTCGAGACTGAAGATGAAGCCGCCCTCCACCTTCTTAAGGATAAGGGCCTCCTTGTAGGGCCTCCCTCCCTTGAGGGAGGCCCTAAGCTTCTCCTCCGATTTCCTGGCCAGGTCGCCGCTGGAGCTCTTATCCGTCAGCAGGGCCTTAAGCTCCTTCCTGCTGATATTTATGATCTCGCCGGTAACGCCGTAGTCTTCAAAGCCGGCCCGTCCGAAAAACTCCGCGGCCTCGTCCTCTTCATCCATGTAGCGGTAAACAAGGTGCCTTTTTCCCTTATCCCTCGCCATTGCCTCCGCCGCCCTTAGCAGGAGCTCTTCTCCTCCCGTGCCGGAATATTCCGAATGTACCTTAAAGGCGTGTATCTCCATTGAGTGCGTATCACTCCCTCTATCCTGAAGTATGAAACCTCCCGCTGCCGTCCTGCCCTTTAAGAGCCCGACTCCGTCGAAATTGTCCGTCGCCAGAGCGTTCATCAGCTCCTGGTCAAAATAGTGCTTAAAGGAAAGGATATTATCCTTTGTCAGACGTACCAGCCTGAACTTCTTCTTTTCCTCCATAATTTCCTCCATTACCTTTCTCTGGTTTTCAGGATTTCCTGTACCTTATCCTTGTCAATATTATATACGCCGTACTCCATCTGTCTGGAGGGAGCGTCCTTAACAAAATATTTCACGAGCCTGATGGACGGAGGATATTCGCTGGCAACATGCATCGTAAGCTCCCCTCCGTAGATTGCTAGAGAAGACCTTAAGGAGAACATGATCATTGCCAGGATATTCCGGGGATCGAGTCCCGGCAGTACCCTTAAGAAAACATTGTCCAAAATGCGGCTGCCGTTATAATAATCATCCAGATCTGCAAGAAAGACGCCCTGAACAGAGCGCCCCTTTAAGATTGCGGAGCTTACCACAGTCTCCAGATAGGAAACCTCTCCGGGGCGAAGCCGCCCCTCGTCGGTATCAAGCCCCAGCTTGCCGAAAAATTCATCTATTCTCTCCTTTGAAACCTTGGAGATGGAGACCACCGAATAGCCTTTCTCCGGCTTAGCATTAATATCCTCGTGCTCTGCGAAATCCTTAAGCTGAAAGGAAAAATCCAGCCTTTCAGATCTGGTGAACCTGAAGTTATAATGCTCAAGGAAGCCCTTTATCTCCTCGTTTCCCTCCCTTTCTCCAATGTAAAGTGAGCAGTTTATGCCCTTAAGCCCCGCCGATATTGCCAGAGACAGCGCCTTTCTCATAAGGCAGCGCCCTATTCCCCTGCCCCGGTAGGCTTCATGCACATAAAGCCATATGAGATGCAGCTCCGGTTCAGCGCTGTGAAAGCCGCCCAGCTCGGTATACTCTGCCTCAAATATTATCAGTCCCGCCGGTATCCTCTGTGTCCCGTCTTTCTTACCTTCCGTCTTCCCGCCATCTTCCTCCTCCCAGAGGGCTCCGATGGCAAAGCATCCCTCAAGATCCTCTTCCTCCAGCTCTCCTCCGGGCGAGAGCTCCCGGAAAGCGTACGCATTTTCCCCCGTAACAGTGCTCAATATCATTTCCAATGTACCCCTTTATGCACCCTGAGCCTGACTCGCCGGGCTCCTTCTAAGCTCTGCCCTTCTCTTCTCTATACGATCCAGGTACTCCTGCTCCTCTGCGGTGAAATAACCGCTAAAAAGAGTCGCCTTTTCCAGACCTGCGGCGTTTTGCACCCTGTATTGATCCCTGACCTTCTTTACCGGCTCCTTCCCCGCCTCTATCAGGAAGTTAAGCTTCGCAAGCTCTCTGTCCCTAAGCTCCGCTTCGCTTTCACCTCTTTCCAGCTTTTTCTGTATCTCCGCCTCATCCTGTGCATCTACCCTGCGGATGTAGTCCTGCAGCCCCCTTATCCTGTCGTTAAGGCTATTAATCTCATCCTGCTCTATTAGATCCCTTAAGATCAGCCCTGTGAAAGAGGGGTCGAGCTCCAATACCGCCCTTTTAAATTTCTCCGGGATAAGCTTTATCATATCTCTTCTTAAACGCCTTAACCGGTTCGTGCCTTTCGCTGCCGTTTTAAAGTCCATATTTCCAAAGGACATATCGTTATCTATGGCGCAGATGCCGCTTATGACGTTCTCACCCGAGCTTGAGCTTTCGGTGTCGAGCAGGAAATTCCCGTAGTGCCTGTCTATCTGTCCGCAGATAAGGTCAAAGAACTGCAGGCAGATAAGCTCGTCCTCTGCCTCATCGGAGTAGGTGCACCTTGTCTGCTTAAGACTCCTCTCCTCGCTTCCCTTTGCCTGCTCCATCACATTCCCTCTTATCCTCTTTCCGTTCTTCTTTATGACCACGGTGTGTGAGGGGGCTATGATATCATCTATTCCCAAAAGCTGTGCCATACGGCTTGTAGCCACGTTTCTTCTGGAAAGATTCCTCCCCTCCTTAATTAGGGCACTCTCCTGAGCTATGGCTTTACAGTTCTGCCTCTTATAAGTCTCCTTGAAAATTTTCTCAAAAAGGGGCTCCTGTCCCTTGGAAAGCCCGCGGATATACCTGCTTATGGGGTTTGCATTTTTGTCCAGCAGATGGGTGGCTCCCGCCCGTATGTAGTTGAATACATCCCGCATATTCTCCCACATCTTGGCTCCGTCAAAGGTCTGAATAGTATCGTTCACCGCCCTGGCAAAGCCTTCGAAAAGGTTTTTATCCAGTCCCTGTTCCATGGCGGTCTTATGTGCCACCTCGCTGAAGCTCCCCGTCGCCATATTTTCTTCCGCCTTGAAATAACAGGTCTTTCCTTTCCAGTCAAATTTAATGATATCCGAGGTCCCGGCTCCCTCTGTACTGGTCTTTATCTTCTTAGCGTCGAGGTCTATGAGCTCAGCCCTCTCGTGCCGAAGCATATCCGCCCAGGTAAGCTCGATTCCCTCTAAAGTCTCGGGGCTTCCGGTCATCATCTCCCGGTAGTCAAAGAGGGCGGACTCAAAGCCTTCGCTTTCGTCCGCAGCCTGGTCCTTCATGCGCTTTATAAGCTCATAGCGCTCCTCGGAATAGTCCGGCAGGGAATCCTTTTCCTTTAGCCACTGCTCCAGACTCTCCATCAGCTCGCTGTATATTAGCCTTGCGTCAGCACAGGCTTTCTTAAGACTGTCCCTGTATTTCTCCTCGTCCTCCGGTCTTTTGGGAAGGGGAGGCATCGGGGCATTTAAGAAGTCCTCAGCCTGCTTAAGTTTAATCCGTATAGCCTTAAGCTCCTCGCTGTCCCTCGGCGCTTCGGCTGCCCTTTCCTCCGCGAGGGAAGGCAGCTCCCGTCCCGGAGCGTAGACCGGAGGCATATTCTCCCGGATGATATCTCTGGCTAAATTAAGCCTCCCCCGCTTCCCGGAGGTCTTTATTGGAGCTTTTTGTGCATCGGCCTCCTGCGCCGCGCCCTCGAGGGTGCTTCTGTCCATATTAAGCTGCGCCGTCTTCTCCGCCTTAACCTCTATGGAGCTGCTGGATTCCATATGTTCTTTTTCCCTGACCTTACCCGTTACGGGACTCATTTCTTCCCTCCCTTACTCAAACTGCCGCGGGGATCTTCGGTATATAAGCTGCCCACTCCATGGCTCTCATGTTGGGATCCATATCATTGCCTAATTTCCCGACACAGACCCCGTGCTTTTGTGCCACGTTGTCCAGGGCTTCCTGTGTTATCACCTTCTGGGAATATCCATTCTTCTCATCGTAATCCAGATTGGAAAATTCTTTCTTCATCTCCTCCGGTTTCTTAAGCTTCTCAAACCAGGTTATCTCTATCGATCTGCCAAAGGAATTATTTAATATGACATCCAGATTCGTTTCATACTCAGTGTTGTCCAGCGAATCCATTACCGTGACCTTTTCCCCGTCTATGGCTTTAATGGTCCTATAGTGCTTCCCTCCTTTTTCAGTATAAGTAAGGAGTCCCACCAGGTTTCCTGCATTAAGCGCCTTGCTTACCTGGGTGACGAACATCGCTTTCTGGTTATTGAGTATCACCTCATCGTTCTTTTTGGCCTCTTCGGATCTTGTCACCTTAAAATATTTATTCGGTGAATAGAAGGTCAGCCTGTTCATCATCATATCCTTATGCTTATTTAAGAACAGATCGCCCACCTCAAAGACGCTTCCTACACGTGTCTTTCCCTTTCCGCAGAAGGCTTTTTCCGATGCGAGCTGCTCATTGTAGCGCTTCTCATCGATGTTGATCTGATCATTTTGCATCTCCTCAAATGTACGGTAATCCGGCACAAAGTTCCTTACCGACTTCTGGTTCATAAGATCTTCCTCTTTGACATTCTTATAGGTATTCAGTATGAACTGGTTATACATCGCAGATCCCGTACATGCCCAGCAGTTATTGGCGCCCTGCTGCTCGTACTTTCTCTTATATTCTACCGTAACCTTAACCTTAGGTATATCCAGCTTTTTAATCTCACTGGAGACAAACCTGTCGTCATTGAGCCTCCTTGACCGATAATATCCGGTCAGCCAGTTGTAGGCCGCCTTAAGCTGTGCGTCGGTCCCTTTTCTATAAAAGTAATTCTGCTTCTCCCTGCCATCCATGGTATAGGTTTTCAATACCTGCATCCCTGCCCTTATCTGTATAAGATCCTCCTCATTCCTTGGCACCTGGTGGTTATTGTCCTTAAGGAACTTAAGATACTCCTGCCTCTTCTCCTCCGGATAATCCTGCGGTGAATATATCCTGGTCTCGCTTTCCAGCGTCTCTATGAGATCAGGGTTGTCCAGAGTTATATATATCTTTCCGTCAGCCTCAAATTCCTTTTCGTCACCGTTTCCGTTGTTGCGCTTCTCTTCATGGATCTCATTTTTGGGCTTCTCGTTTTAGTTTATCTCGTTTTCATGCTTCTCGTTTTCATGCTTCTCGTTTTCATGAATCTCATTTTCATGAATCTCATTTTTGGGCTTCTCGTTTTCATGCTTCTCTTCGCCGTCACCGTCTTCGCCGTCATTTCTGATCTCATCCATGAATTTATTGACCT
>JAGBNT010000072.1 GCA_017634255.1 Lachnospiraceae bacterium | reverse complement strand
TCCTCCTTGTGGTTAAAAGGCTCTCAGCCTCTGACTTCGGTATGCCTCAACTCCCGTAAAGACGTAGCCCTCTTATCGCTATGCACCGTTTACGTTATCAGCACACCTGTTTTATAGTGTCTTGCCGCGTTACACGCGCGAAATGCATTTTAACATAAGAAAAGCACCATTGCAATACCCTACCGCAATAGTGCCTGTCCTATCTCCTCGTATGTACCGGAGCGCGGTACGATATGATCCCCCGCATCTATACGCCGGTCTATCCCCTGTGAGACCAGGTATTTGTCGAAATCCACCGCACTGTCGATTATCCCCGCTTCCTCCAGTGCCTTGGCTGCGGCATATGAGCTCTCGCCCCTTGAGATATGCAGCACAAAGGTCTCCCCTGAGCTCTGAACTGGTTCCGATGCCTCTTCGGGTTCCGCAGTTCCTTCGTTCTCAGCCGCCGCTTCGGACTCAGCTGTTTCTTCGGGCTCAGTTGCTGCCTCGGGCTCCGTAGTCTCTTCCGGCTCTGTCGTTTCTTCGGGCTCCACCACGATCGCAGTGCTTCTTGGCTGCGACGCCGGCGAAGCTGCATTTGCGGAAGTGGTCTCGCTCCCCACAGCAGGGGATTTTTCGGTAGAAAAGGTCACTCTCGGCTTCTGGTTTCCCGATGTGCTCTCCTTATCCTTTTTCGTCTCCGCCCTGTTGGAGGAGGCGGAATTGGCAGAGACCTCGGTGCCTATGAGCAGCTCGTTTCCCTGCACCATGCCAAGCTCCCTGGCTCTGGAGCGGATCTCACTGTCTGAAATTTTTTCGTTCTTCGAGGATAATATAAGGATAAGCGCCGTGACCAACATTCCTATCCCTATACCCCGAAGATATGCTCTCAAACTCATAATCCCTTACTTTCCGTAAAGCTCCACCATCAATCTGACTTCTCCGACTCCTATACTGAGCCTCTTGGCTATCTCCACTTCATCAATGCCCTTCCTGTACATACTTACTACGAGTCCCTGAAGGTCGTCCGTGTCGCTGAATATTATATCTCCCCCCTCATTTTCCGGCTCAGGGGCTGCCTCCGGCTGAAATGCCGCCTCCGGTTCAGGAACAGCCTCTTGAAGAGACGCTAAAGCCTCCATATAAGAGGGCTCCTCCTCATAAGCTGAATTTTTATCATAAGCTGCGCCGCTATCATAAGCTGCGCTGCTGTCATAGGCTGTATTCACCTCGACGGGCGCACTTCCCTCGTATGCCGTGCTGTTCTCGTAAATAGCGTTTTCCTCATATGCCGCAGCCTCCTCTTGAGCCGCGTTCTCCAAAGAAGCCTGTGCAAATGCCGCAGCCAGTGCGCGTCCAAGCTTGGGCACACCCTTTTCCTTCATGGAGTGCTCCACAGCCTCCGCTTCGCGTCTGATGGCTTCCGCCCGGACTTCGGACCGGGCTTCCGGATTTACCGGAGCCTCCGGAAGCGAGGTCACCGGTCTAAGTACCCTGGGCTCCTCTCTGACCGGAGCTTCATATGAAGCCGCCGTCTCAGCCTTGCTCTCCGGTACAGCTGTCTCAGCCTCCGGCTGAATCGGCTGCATCGGCTGAACCTGCTGCATATCCCTTTCAGGTTCAGCTGCCTTTCTGGTCTTTGCCTTTGCGCTGTTGGCTATGACAGTCTCCGCAGAGCGTTTTGCGATAGCCTCCAGCTCCGAGCGCACCTTCCTGCCGGCTTCCTCTATATCGCTCTTCGTATTTTCCGCCTTGCGGACCGTATTCTTGATATCTGCGGTCTTGTTCTCGAGCATGTCATACAGGAACACTACCTCCTTGTGGTTCTTGTTTATATCCTGCATGACGGTCTGTGCATACTCATCTATAGCCATCATCTTTTCGTTTGTGACCCGCTCTATATTGCGCTCCGAGCGCAGCACCGCATCCTCTACTGCCGCTTCCGCGGAACTGTCCACTGCCAGTCTTACCTGCCTGTCGATGTCCTCCTTCATGGTCTCGACCATTTCCCGGGCATCTATATCATTCACCGCACCGCCCATTCCAGCGGAGCTGTCCCTCCTGCTGTTTGAAAGCTTTTCGGGTATTATGAAGCTGGCTGCAAAAATAAGTGCTCCCAGACATAGGAGCACGATCTCAATAACCGTCATCTTTTACCTCTTGATCAGCGTGATCGCTGCAAATTATACAGAAGCATTAAAGCTTGTTGTGCTTTTATTCTTGATAAAAACATCCCCGTCCTTATCGTGTAGCTTTCTTCTTCTCTGCGCTCCCCCGTCTCCGGCATACTCGTTGCCACTGGAATTTTTGGCATCAAAGCCCTCTCCTCCCTCAGCTGCATTGGCAAATTCGTTTACCCTTGTGGATTGCTCCGTATTTTCCTGATTGGTCTCTTCGACCACAGTACTCTGGACAGCTGCAGCACGGCTGTCGTCGTTTATCCTGTACATGGAAATATCCTGAGAGTTCATTATCGAACCGTTTATCATTAAAGGATTGATAGCCATAATAACCTCTTAAACTTCCTTAGAAAATGGGTTTCATCGCAACTTCGCCGCGCTCACAGATAAATTTGCAGTAGTGATACGAGGTCTTTAAAACCATATTGGCACCGGAGATTTCAAGATGGGTTCCCGGATATGCATAGTCAGATACCTCGATAAAGGAATCCGTTCCCATATCCATCTCCTGCTCCAGCTCCATAAGCTCCTTCGTATTTGCCTGCATCTTTTTTGTAAGATCCCCATAGGTATCGGAAAGCTTCTTCATACTCATAGCCTGAGCGGCAGGAAGCTTTATCCCCGCTGCCAGCTTCTGCTTTACCGAAAGCAGGATGGGCTGCATCTGCGCAATCTGCTTTCCCATATCCACGTTTTCCTTTTGGAGAACTCCTATCCTCTCCTTTTTCTTCGGATCGAGTCCTACCTCCAGGATCGTCGTCGTCCCCATGTCCGAGCCGATAGTCTTTGCTTTAATGCTCTTACGAGCCCTAATGGGTCCTCCGGTGATAAACCCTCTCTTCCCCTCTACGGTTATCGTGCTTCCTGCTGTAACCTGGCTGTTTATTATAGCCTCGGTCTGGACATAGTTGCCCGCCTCGACCATCGTATTTTCTATATATTTTGCGATGATATTCACACCGGCAGTTACCTTGCCGACGTTATTACCGTTGATTCCCCTTACTACAGTAACGGTGCCGCCTGCCTCAACTGTGGCTCCCTCTACAACACCCCGTACCTCGATATCCCCGGAAGCCTTGACCGTAAAGCCCTCGTGCACATTTCCGTTGATCAGCAGATTCCCGTCATAATCGATATTTCCGGTAGAGGTATCTACATCCTTTACCTCATAGACATCCGATACGACCACCATGCCCTCGACAAGCCGCACGTGTCCGCTGCAATTTGCCGTAAGCTCCGTCCTCTCCTGATTGATGGCGACATTCTTGCCGAACAGGAGCTGAACATTCTCCACCGGACGCGGAAGCACATGCTCTCCGGTGACATCTATGCCGAAGCTGCCCTGCTTTGCGGGATGGAGCCTTGCCAGAAGATCCCCCTCCTTACATTCGCAGACTGTTTTCAAGTTAAAAAAATCGACGCTGCCGTCCTCTTTTTGAGCCGGCTTCACCGAAAGGTCTGTATTGAAAAAATACTCTACATATCCGTCCTCGCTCTCCTCCGGCGGTACGCCGTGGGCGATGACAAAATCCGTGCAGTACTTCCTGTCCTTAAGGAAGCTGCCTATACTCTCCTCATCCGGCTTCGCCTTATATCCCTGATTTATAAGGTCGTTCTTTATCTCCTCCAGAGACACCGCGCTCCCTCCTGCAGCAGGGTAGAGACGGGCTATAACGCTCATCCTGTCCTCGCTGGCTCTGAGCGAGGTCTCTTCATTAACTTTATAGTACGGTGTCTGCTGGAGCTTTATAGGCTCCTCCGATTTGGAATTGATAGCGTTGCGCAGTAGCGTACCGCTGTATGGAAGATTTTTCTTCTTTAGATAATTTTCCACCTCAAGCATGGTCACCGGCTTACCGGCTCCCTGAGGTGCGTGTACGATCAGGAAAGTCCCCTTATCATCAATATGAAGCTGAAAATATCCGTTCAGATCAGCCATAATTATCCCTCTTATGTCCTTAATTAAGGAACCTCTTGATTTAAAGCTCCTGTTATCCACGGATCAGCTTGCGGCCTTCCATCAGGTTTGATCCGTAAACATACCCATATACTTTCCAAGCTTTGCCTTCATTTTTTGCAGCGCCCGCACATGCAGCTGCGAAACCCTGGGCTCCGAAACCTCAAGCACATTGCTTATTTCCTTTAAGGTCAGCTCCTCGTAATAATAAAGCACGATGACCTTTCTCTCTTTTTCCGTAAGAAGCTCCAGAGACTCTGCGAGCATCTTCTTTAATTCTTCTTTCTCGACAGCCTCCTCAGGTCCCTCCATCCTGGAGCGTGCGCTGTCCTTTATGGGCGCTTCCGTGCCCTGCTCTATGAACTCGTCCAGAGAAACCACGTTGGTAACCGCCATCTGGGACTGCCAGTCTGCATATTCATCCTCGCTTATACCGAGGTTTTCCGCTATCTCCGTATCTGTAGCCGCCCGTCCCTTGGAGGTCTCTACATCCTTTATGGCTGCATCTATCTTCTTCTGCTTCTGCCGGATGGTTCTGGGAATCCAGTCCATCTTTCTTATCTGATCAAGTATCGCTCCTCTTATCCTTAAGGATGCATAGGTTTCAAACTTAACATCCTTGGAAAAGTCAAACTTGTCAATAGCGTCTATCAAACCGAATACTCCGTACCCTACAAGATCGTCGTATTCCACATTATAGCCCAGGTACATTCCTAAACGCCCTGCCACTATCTTTACCAGCGGAGCATATTCAACTATTATCTTTTCCCTAAGCTCAGCCGACCTGTTGACGGCATATTCATCCCAGAGCTTCTTCCTTGCGGTTTCGTCCATTTCGAGACTGACCCCTCATCATGTTACGTTATTGTTCTTCTCTATAACTTCGCCGTCGTTTGCGCCTTCCTCTTCCTCGTTCTTCCCTTCCTCTTCGGTCTGCTCCTCCTTGGGCTCGATAACTATCCTGTCCAAAAGGAGCTTGATAATGCATCCTGCGATCCAGAAACAAAAAAGAGCTATGAAAACCACAAACAACATCTTTAAAAGCGGAAATCCCCTGACAAAACACGAAATAGCCGTAGCCGCTCCTCCAAGAAGCATAACGACTGCCGGCACCGATTTTGTCTTTAGATGTATTTCCTCAGGCGGCTTCTCCTCCTCCGGGGTTTCTCCCTCCGGCTGCTCGCCTTCTTCTATCTCATAATTCTCTTCCCCGGGAGAGCCTTCATTTCCGGCTCCCGCAGCCTGAGCGGCTCCTTCGGGAAGATCCTCAACATTTACATTTTCTTCAGCCATAAACTATTTTCAGCAGATACCTTAAACTGCGGCATCCCTATCTCAGATCGTCTTTACCGGCTTGCCTACGGCTTTGATGACAAAATCACCGGTTTCCGGAAAAAATTCCACTGTACGACCGAAATTCAAACCTGTATCTTCCGCCAGGAGCCTTATCCCCAGCTCCTTAAGCTTCTTCTTTACACCTTCAACATTCCTGTCCCCGACCTGCATCATGGCGCTGTCGGAGTTAAAATTAAACATCTTTGCACCGCCGGCGATCTTTGCTACCATTCTGGAACGCCTTGCCCCTGCCTGCTCCATTAAACGGACAAGCTCCGCAACTCCTGTATCAGCAAACTTTGCAACATTTGTATTATTTCTTATGGCGGTACTGTCCGGGAGCATAACGTGTGCCAGTCCTCCAACCTTATTGACGGTATCCCTTAGTGCGACGCCCACGCAGGAACCCAATCCCAGCGTTGTGATCCCTGCGGGCGGAATACATATCTTAAGGTCTGCCATTCCAACTTTAATTAAATCAGCCATAAACCTTACTCCAATTAATAGTAATCGACAATATTTTTATTGCATTACTCCCAAAGCCTTGAGCAGCTTATCATACGACGGAAGATCCGGAACGAGCAGGAAAAATGCATTGAGCTCTTCATCTCCGGTGAAGCCGGTCTGTATGAACAATATCTTATCACCAACCATTCCGAACTGTATAGCGGGAACTGAAAGGATAGCACCTGCCATATCTACTGTGAGATCCGGAATGGATTCAGTTATCGTAAGGTTTGTGATAGCAGCGAGGGAATTAAGGTAGGCTCCGGTAACTATATTACCGATCTCCTTAAGTGCCGATGCCTCCATCTCATTAAGCTCTCCCTCGGTGGGCGTCGTTCCCATAAGCTTTGAGGTAAGAACGTGAGCGCTCCGCTCATCCAGCAGGAACATTATGCTTCCTGTTATATCTCCCTCAACCAGAAGATATATGCCGGCCATTATCTGTTCCTCTCCTCCCATCGCTTCTCCGATCTTGTCGAAATCGAGAAGCTCTACCTTGGGTACCGTCATCTTTACCTGGGTATTCAGCATCTGTGCAAGGGAAGTAGCTGCATTTCCGGCACCGATATTACCCAGCTCTGTCAATACATCAATATATATCGGTTCTACATGGTTCAGATCAAATTCACTCATTAGACAGACCTCATCTTAAAAAAATAATAAACAGCTCCTTATGATTCAGGTACGCTCTTTTCCTCATCAATAACGGTGGCAAGGTCGAGAATTGATATAAGCCCCTCTTCCACCTTACCTACTCCGCTTATAAATGACTTCGCGTCGAGCTTGGAATCGTGGGATACTCTCTCAATATTGTCGGAGCTAATAGTAACAACGTGCTTAACCTCGTCAACTACGATCCCTATGGAAGCATTGGACTCATATTTTAAAATGATTATCCTGCTCTTATTGGTAATCTCATCCTCGCCGAGACCCATCTTCTTACGGATACTCATTACCGGCACAACCTCGCCTCGAAGGTTGATAACCCCTTTAAAGAAGGGCTGTACCTTGGGTACGCGGGTTATGCTCTGCATCCTTACGATATTGTCAATATACTTGATGTCTATACCGTACTGCTCATTGACCACAGTGATGACTATATACTGAATAAGCTCGGCATGAGACTCGTGGGTATTTAACACGTCTATAATCTGTTCTTCAGCCATCTTTCAATGTCCCCCTTAATTTTATCATAAAATAACTTTTTCTGTTTTCAAAGACTTAATTGATAAGTCTTTCCTTAGAACAATGCGTTCGAGTCAAGGATAAGCGCAACTTCGCCGTTTCCTAAAATCGTAGCGCCGCTGATTATCCTGCTTGTGTTGATATATTTACCGAGGGACTTGATAACGACCTCCATCTGACCTATAAGCTCGTCTACTACAAGTCCTGCAAGGGAATCACCCTTCTTAACCACAGCAACCACCAGATTTGCCTCCGGATCGTTCTTCGAAGGCGCATCAAGTATCTCGGAAAGCCTGATGATAGGAATGACAGTTCCTCTAAGCTGTATAACTTCCTTATTCTCAACCAGCTTTACATCCGAGATCGGGATATCCTCGATAGTCTGTATATTTCCAAGGGCGATGGCAAACTTTTCTCCGCCCACAACAACCATGAGAGCCTGGATGATAGCGAGTGTAAGGGGAAGCCTGATAACGAAGGTGCTGCCCTCTCCAAGCTTGGAGCGTACCTCGACATCGCCGCCGAGAGCCTCTATCTTGGATTTTACAACGTCAAGTCCAACTCCTCTGCCGGAAAGGTCTGTAACCTTCTTCGCCATCGAGAAGCCGGGATCGAAGAGAACCTCGATAACCTCCTTGTCGGTCATCTGGAGAGCTCTTTCCTCGGGCAGGTAATTTCTCTCTATTATCTTATTCCTTACTGCCTCAACATCTATTCCCCTACCATCGTCTCCAACCTCGATGATAACGTTATTGCCATCCTGGAAAGCGTTGATGAAGATGGAGCCCATAGCAGGCTTTCCTGCGTTTCTTCTCTCCTCGGGCATGTCCAGACCATGATCGGCACTGTTCCTCAAAAGGTGCATAAGAGGATCGGACAGCTCATCCACCACGGTTCTGTCAAGCTCTGTCTCCTCACCGGTGATGGTCAGGGTCATCTGCTTGCCGAGACTCTTTTCAAGGTCACGGATCATTCTGGGGAACTTCTGCAATGCGTTCTCGATGGGAACCATTCGAACCTTCATAACTGACTCATGCAGGTTGGTAGTCACGCTCTCCAGATACTCGATATGCTCATTAAACTGAGCATCCATATTGGACTCGCTTCCCTTCTGCCCCATGTTCGCCCCAGCGGAAACAATGGAGTTTTTCGCTATGATAAGCTCGCTGACAAGGTTCATCAAAACATCGAGCTTTTCTATATCTACACGGACTGTCCTGTTTGTAACAGCCTTTCCTGTGGGCTTTGCCGCAGCTGCCTTCTTGGCTTCCGGAGCCTTTGCAGCCGGTGCTGCCGCCTCCGCTGCCGGAGCCGCTTCCTCTGCAGCCGGTGCAGCCGCCTGTGCAGGAGCCGCTTCCTCCGCCGCATCGGTAGAACCGCTCAGCATCTCCTCATTGTATTCTTCTCCGACCACATCCACTATTTCAGACACGCTCTTTGCAGCCTCGATAACCTTGTCGAGGGTTTCCTCGGTAACCACGAACATGCTGAAATGGAACTCAAACCTTTCATCCTCGATATCCTGTGAGGAAGGCTCTACCGCTGCCACCTCGCCAAATTCCTCTATTGCCTTGAAAACGAGGAATGCACGGGCAGCCTTGAGGAGACAGTTTTCATCAATATAAACTGTAGCTCCGTATACATGCTGACCTGCGACGATGGCATCCTTCATTGTGCTTATCTGCGAATCATCGAGTTTCATGGCTTTATAGAGGGCTTTTTCATCAGAGCCGCCTGCCGGAGCCGCTTCCGCTGCCGGAGCTGCCGCCTCTGCCGCCGGAGCTGCCGCACCGCCTGCGCTGCTGACATCGCCGGTCCCCTCCTGAAGTATCTTGTTTAATTCCTCTAAAATACCTTCGTTATCCTCTGTACCCTCATCGGATGTATTCTGAACGTTATCGACATACGCCTCGATGGCATCGAGAGCCTGGAAAAGAACATCTACCAGACCTCCGGTAACCTTCATCTGACCGCTTCGAACCGCACTGAAAACGTCCTCGGTCACATGGGTGAGCTTCTGCATACGCTTGTAGCCCATGGTACCTGCCATACCCTTAAGGGAATGGGCGGCTCTGAATATCTCGTTAATACTGTCCTCGTTCTCGGGATCATTCTCCAGAACCATGAGCTGGTCGCTCAGGGTCTGTACATGCTCGTGAGCTTCATCAAGAAATACACCTAAATACTGGCTGACATCCATATCATCTAACCCCCACATCTTTGGTTATCGCACCGGCTATTTTATCCAGCGGCAAGATCTCGTTTACAAGTCCCGTCTGGGCTATTGCCCTCGGCATACCGTAAACTGCGCTGGTGGGCGCATCCTGAGCGATAACGTATATTTTCTTTTCTTTTTCAAGGTTTTTTATACCTGCCGTTCCGTCCGCACCCATTCCGGTAAGTACCGTACAGCAGATTTCGGAATACGGCGAATCGATAAGTGATTCATACATATAATTCGCCGCGGGACGAACTCCTTCACGGGTAGGCTCATCGGTGTAGTAGATCTTCATCCTTCCGCCGATCTTGCCGGCTTTCATATGACGCCCTCCTGCTGCGAGGTACACCGTACCCTTCTGGATAATGTCTCCCTCCTCGGCCTCCTTAACGTGTATCTTGCTCATTGCATCCAGACGTTCCGCCAGAGACTTTGTGAACACAGGCGGCATATGCTGGACTATCAGGACAGGAGCGTTAAGATTCGCGGGAAGGAAGGGTATTACCTGCTGCAGTGCCTTCGGTCCGCCGGTGGAGCTGGCTATGGCGACAAGCTTTTCTCCTCCGACTATCGGGGAGCTGCCTCTCGTCTTAACACTCTTTAACTCACCGTGGGTACGCGAAGTATGGCTTAAGCCGGTAACAACGCACAGCACATTGATGAAATTTGTTTTAAAATCATCATCTGCACGGACAATGTTCTCGGGCTTTTTAATGAAATCCATGGCGCCGTGTTCAAGAGCCTCGAGAGTTTCCTTTGTGCCATCATCCGTGAGCGAGCTGAACATGAGTACTTTCGCCTTAATCTTTCTCCTGTTCAGCTCCTTTAAGAGACCCAAACCGTCGAGCTTAGGCATATTCACATCCAATACCACGCCGTCAAACTGTTCCTTTTCCAGGAACTTCAGCGCTTCCTCGCCGTCGTGTGCTATTTTTTCCACATGAAAACGTTCGTCGGAATTGATTATATCACACGCAAGCCTCCTCATGAGTGCAGAGTCATCTACAACCAGTATTTTTTTTGCCATTTAGTGTTATCCTTCCCTTAAACCACAATATATTGAATATAAAATTTATTTATACACCTGCGAGTTTTATTTTTTCTTAAACTCAATTGGACGTGCTCGTCTTGCGTATCCGGCGCTCTTCCTCAAAGATATACTTTATGATGCTCTCTCTCTCCGTATTCTCGATGTCCACAAACTGCGCCCTGTTCTCATAATTACCGCTGGAATTTTCCATGAGCTCGGAATATACCACTCTCCCCACTACGGAATAATCCCTGTTGCCCGTCTTCTGTTTGAGCGAAAATCTAAAGAGGATCAGCGCCCCCGTCTCATATTTCTCCCTGGAGACAAACCTTGCCCCGCCTCCGCTGATATCCACCATTATGGCGTTGGAGGCGCTAATCCCGCTTGCAGTGGAATAATTGCCCGTCTTGATATATTCATCGGTTTCCTCGTTATCGAAAGCCCTGCACTTCATTTCCAGCATGCAGTTGAGACGATAGTATTCACGTCTCTGGTACTTCCTAAGATTGGACTGTAATTCCAGCTCCATTACCGGTATGGCGTTTGTACGGTAGCGGTCCTTTACGGTACACGTACACTGAAACAGACCGTTATCGGTATAAAAATAGACATCATACTCTCCATCGGTGGCAATTAGCTGGAGTTTTCCCTTAACTGTGGGGATGGTGACTTTTACAACGTCGTCAGATACTATATCGAAAATACGGGTGCGCATAGTCTTAGCGTTGCGTTCCTCGCTGTTTTCGAGATCCTTGTCCACTATCTCCACCACGTTGCCTGCTTTCACATATTCATTCAGCATAGTCAATTTCTCCATCCGGATAAGATATTTGCAAAAAAGCCTGACATTCCTTTTCTTGCCGTTCTTTCCTCATGCGGAATGTTCATGAGCGTATCAGCGATATCCTCAAAAGCACGCGCCGACCTGGAGTTCGGGTCGGAGATCGATACGGGATTTTGCTGCATTACCGCTTTGACCAGCTTATCGTCCTGCGGCACACATCCCACATAGGACATGGGAAGCTTAAGATACCGCTGCACCACCATGTTGAGCTTTGTAAAAAGCTGCTTTCCCTCATCGTAGTCATCCACCTTATTGGAAATGATCTTTATCGAAGTCATCTCCGGTTTAAACTTGGCGTGGTGCTTCAGGGCTTTAAGTAGGGAATAGGAATCTGTAAGCGAGGTAGGCTCCGGTGTGGTTATAAGCAGGATCTCCCTGCTCGCCACCAGAAACTCCAGAACCTGCTCCGATATTCCGGCTCCCGTATCTATTATTATAACATCTGCGAGACTGTCCAGTTCATTTAAATTTGAGATAAGCAGGTTTAAATTTTCACGGCTTAAATTCGAAAGACCCGTTATCCCGGAGCCTCCTGAAATAAAGCCGATTTCCTGGGGTCCCCAGGTAATGATGTCCTTTATATTCATCCCCTGGTAGATTAAGTCCGCCAGAGAGTGCTTCGGAATTGCCCCGAACATTACCTCGATATTTGCCAGTCCGAAGTCCGCATCAAAGATCAGAACCCTCTTGCCTCTTTTCTTGAACTGCACCGCAAGGTTTATCGCCGTATTGGATTTACCCACTCCGCCTTTTCCGCTGGTGACCGTTATGACACGGGCCGCACTCGCCGCCTCGATCTGGCTTTTCTTGATTATATTACGTAAATTTTCCGCCTGATCCAAAATCTTACCTTCCATCTAGTCTCTGCCGCCCAGAAGTATCCTGACTATCTTCTGCGCGTTAAACTCTTCTATGTCGTCGGGCACGTTCTGTCCGTTTGTCACATATGACATCGGAGCGTCAACCCTGAGCCGCAGATTCAGCATATTGCCGAATGCGCCCGTCTCGTCCAGCTTGGTAAACACTATCCTGTATTTGAGCTGGCGGGCGTAAGTATCCGCTATATTTATGAGGTCCCTGTATTTCGTGGTTATGGACAATACCAGATAGGTCTCCACTGAAAGCTTGGACTCCGCCGCCTCGATAAACTGTCTCTGCGCCTCCATCTGCTCATTGTTGTTGGGGGAATGACCCGCAGTATCCACCATTATATAGTCATAGTTCGAAAACTCGTCTATAGCCGCGCTAAGGTCCTCCAGCGAATAGATTATCCTGAACGGTATCTGCAGTATGTCCGCGTAGGTCTTAAGCTGCTCCGCTGCCTTGACCCTGTAAGTATCCGTGGTAAACAGGGCGACCTTCGCCTTTTCATTTACGCATTTTAGCGAAGCCAGCTTGGCTATTGTAGTGGTCTTTCCTACCCCTGTCGGACCTATAAAGAACACCGCCTTAGCCCTGCCGTCCTCCGTCTTGGAGATGAGCTCGACCTCTCCGAATTTGAGCACCAGCTTCTGATATATGCTCGACAGAAGATAGTCCATCGAAAACTTTTTCGTCTTATGGTTCTCCACCTCGTCCAAAAGCTCGTCAGCGTACTTTTCATCCACCTCGTTGTCTATAAGGGTATTGTAGATAAGCTTTATAAAGGTGAGCATTTCAGAATCCGGATCCTTCTCCTCCCCGAAATCCTCTTCTCCCTTGTGCTCTTCCCTGCCATCCTGCTTCATCTGGCGCTCTATAAGGGAATGTATGCTCTCAAGCTTCTCGTCGATCGCCTTTTCGTACTGTGAAGCCGTACTGCTCTTTAAGGGCTCCTCACCCTCCCCCGCCTTAAGGTCGAGGCGCGAGGGTCTATCCTCGGGAATGATATCCTTTAAAATCGACGCCTTGTCCTCCCTCGGGGGAAGCTGTACAGGCTTTGAATTTGAGATATTGCTGTCGTCAGCCTCCTCTATTGCCGCGGTCACCTCCACCTTCGGGCGCCTGAACAGTCCGAAAAAGCCTTTGTTCTTATAGGGCTTTGCGTTCAGTACGACCGCGCCTTCTCCAAGAGATTCCCGGGCAGCCCTGGTCGCCTCTTCTTCAGTTTTTCCGATAAACTTCTTAATTATCATGGCTTATTAAAATATTCCGTCCGCAATCTCCCGGAGCAGGTGTCCCACAAAACGATCATGCGGTCATCATGCGGTGATCATTCCTACAGACTGCAGCTCCACGGCTGAATCCACTTCATTGTAGGAAATGACGATAAGATCCTGTATATAATCCTCCGAAAGCTTTTTGAAATATATCCTTACTATGGGCGAGGTCACGATTATCGGCATCTTTCCCATTTCCTCCAGCTTCCTGACCTCAGCCTCCGTTGCGTTCATTATAGCCTTTGTGCGGTCTGGTGGCAAGGTAAGATAGGCTCCCTGCTCCGTCTGTTTAACACTCTGCATTATCTCCTGCTCGACCTTCGGATCAAGGGTTACCACGCTGGTAGCCTCATATTCCGAGAAAAATTTCGCGCTGATAGCCCGTTTAAGAGCCTGCCGCACATATTCCGTAAGGACATCCGTATCCCTTGTGGTGGGAGAATAGTCCGCCAGGGTTTCGAAGATAGTGAGCAGATCCCTTATGGAAACCCCCTCCTGCAAAAGGTTTTGCAGTACCTTTTGTATCTCTCCGACTCCCATGAGCTTTGGAGTAAGCTCCTCCACAACCTCCGGATTGCTCTCCTTTAAGTTGTTTATAAGGTTCTGGGTGTCCTGACGTGTAAGGAGCTCGGCAATGTGCTGTCTTATTATCTCTGTTAAGTGGGTCGCGATTATTGACGGTGGATCCACGACAGTATAGCCTAGGGACTCCGCCCTCTCCCTCTGGCTCTCGGTTATCCATATAGCCGGCAGGTGATAGGAGGGCTCCGTAGTGGAGATACCTGCGATCTCCTCCTCTATCCCTCCGGGATTCATCGCCATATAGTGGTCAAAGAGGATCTCGCCCTCGGACACCTGAATGCCCTTTATCTTGATGATGTACTGATTGGGATTTAACTGGATATTATCGCGAAGACGTATTATAGGCACGACCGTACCCAACTCCAGAGCTATCTGCCGCCTTATCATAACTACACGGTCCAGCAGGTCTCCGCCCTGATTTACGTCAGCCAAAGGAATGATGCCGTAGCCAAATTCCAGCTCTATCGGATCGACATTCAAAAGCGAAACTACATTCTCCGGCTTCCTTATCTCCTCGGCGTTGGTCTCTTCTTCCTTAGTCTCGGTAACGACCTCTTCCACAGTAAGCTGGTTGGCTATCATCCTGCCGCCGATTATGAAGATGGCTCCCATCGGAACGAAGATAACGGAGTTAAGGGGTGTAACTATACCCAGAAAGGCTATGACCGCCCCCGAGAAATACATAACCTTCGGAACACCAAGCACCTGCTTTACAAGGGTAGGACCGAAATCCGCCTCCTTGGAGCCCTTTGTTACGAGAATACCTGTTGCAAGGGAGATAAGAAGGGAGGGTATCGCACCTACAAGTCCGTCTCCTATGGTAAGTATCGTATAATTTTGCAGGGCATCGGCAAAGCTCATTCCTCTCCTTAAGACGCCCATGGCGATTCCGCCTATGATATTGACCGCGGTTATCAAAAGACCCGCGGTGGTATCTCCCTTAACGTATTTAACGGCACCGTCCATGCTTCCGAAAAACGTGGACTCGTTCTGCAGCTTCTCACGCCTCTCTTTTGCCTCCTGGTCGGTTATCGCTCCGGTATTCAGGTCGGCATCTATCGCCATCTGCTTACCGGGCATGGCGTCCAGCGTAAATCTCGCCGTAACCTCAGATACACGCTCAGAACCCTTGTTGATGACCACCATCTGCACTATGAGCAGGATGATGTAGACTATGGTGCCTACTATGAGGTCGTTGCCTCCGACGAACTGACCGAAGGTACGCACCACGTTTCCGGGATCGCCGGTGGTCAGGATAAGTTTTGTCGAGGAAATATTAAGTGATATCCTGAACAGGGTCGTAAACAGGAGGATCGTAGGATAAAAGGACATATCCAGAACCTCCTTGGTAAATAAGGTGTTAAACAGCACAGCGAAGGCTATCGCCATATTGAAGGCAAGGCATACGTCCAGCAGCCAGGAGGGCAGGGTTATGATCATAAAGACAAACGCTGCCAGAAGATACAGCGCTGCCGCTATATCCTGGATATTAAACGCTTTTTTCTTGGTACTTGTTCCGCCTACCGGCATCAGCTGGCCTTCTCCTTCTTAAGATTATATACAAACGCGAGCACCTCTGCCACAGCCTGATAGAGCTCCGGCGGCACCAGCGCATCCACATCCACGTTGGCGTAGAGCATACGCGCAAGCGGCTTGTTTTCTACTATTTCAACATCATTTTCCCTGGCAAGCTCCTTTATCTTCTGCGCCATATAGTCCTGCCCCTTCGCTACCACTATCGGAGCCGAAGCGACCTGTGCGTCGTACTTTAAAGCCACTGCATAGTGGGTGGGGTTGGTGATAACGACGTCCGCTTCGGGAACCGCCTGCATCATACGGGCGCGGCTAGCCTGCATCATCTTCTGACGGATCTTGGACTTGATCTCGGGATTTCCTTCGGAATCCTTCATCTCGTCCTTGACCTCCTGCTTGGTCATCTTTATATCGTTATGGTGCTTCCACCGTGTATATGCATAATCCGCAAAGCCGACTATCAGGTAGACCAGACCTATCCTGAGTCCCAGGTTTGTAATCGTGTCCACCGTAAATGATACCGCGGTATTCACGGAAAAATCCTGCATCAAGAGCAGGATGCCTAGCTTGTCCCTTAAGAAAGAGTAGCAGACCATGCTGACCACGGCTATCTTTAATACTGCCTTCGCAAGCTCCACCAGCTTCTGGACCGAGAAAAATCTCTTAAAACCGCTTATTGGGTTCAGCTTGCTGAATTTCGGCTTCATCGGCTCCCAGCTGACCTTCCACTTTACCTGCAGCAGATTGACGATAAATGCTATCACAAAGGAGACCAGAAGGATAGGCAGCAGCATAAGGAGATATCGCCTTATTATCGCCAATATGATGATGTGCATATCCCTTATGGTTATATCCCCGTTCACAGGCTTTATCACTGTAGGAATGAGCGCCTCGTATACCCAGCGGAATATGTTCAAAAAGTTCTCCGCCAGCCTTCGACCGTATATCCTCATAAGGAGAAAGATGGTGATAAGGCTCACTGCATTATAGAGCTCCTGGCTTTTGGCAACCTGACCCCTCTTTCTGGTGTCCTCCTGCCTTTTAGCCGTGGGCTCCTCTGTCTTTTCTCCTCCCGGTCCCTCCTGGGCGAAGAACTGCAGCTCGTATTTTATCAATAAGCCATTTTGATCCAAGAGTCTACCCCATGTCTCCGATAACTAACGTTACAAGAACCTTTATTTCCTCATACAGCATCTCCGATATCTGGGGAAGCGTAGCCATTGTTATAAGCAAAATACTAAGTCCGATGATTATCTTTATCTGTATACCTACTGTAAACATATTAAGCTGCGGAGCCACCTTTGCCAGAATGCCCAGCACCACGTTGAGCAGCAGCATCGCCGTAAATATGGGCAGGAAGATCCTGAAGCCCAGCATCATTATATCCCGGAATATCTTCAGCATCGTAGCCATGATGGAATCCATATTAAAATGCACCCTCCCCACGGGGATGAGCTCAAAGGAGGCCACGAGCGCCCGCAGGATATAATAGTGCATCCCCGATATCATAAGGATAAGGAGTACTCCATACTGGTAGAACGCGCCGGTAAAGCCCACCTGCTGGCGGCTGACCGGATCGAACATATTGACCATCGAAAGACCTATATCCATATCCACAAGGGAGCCCGCAAACTGTACGACTCCCATTATTATATTTGCCGAAAAGCCTATCAGTATACCCAGTGAAGCCTCTTTAAAAACGATTATCGCATATCCCATAAGAGTGTGGTAATCGAGCTCCATATGGGGTGTCACAAACCTGTACAGCAGCATGCTTATAAAGACTGAAAGTCCTACCTTGACTCGCTGCGGGGTATTCGACGTGGAATAAAAGGGCGCGGCGTAGACAAAGCAGGATACACGGGTCAGTATTATAAGAAAATACTGCAGATCCGAAACTCCGAAATTATATTCAAACATCGTCCTTACTTAATATATAAAGAGAAATCCGACCAGAGATCCGTCATATATGTGACCATATTATTAAGCATCCAATGTCCCAGGAGCATCATACCCGAAAATATCGCTATTACCTTTGGTACGAAGGTAAGGGTCTGCTCCTGTATCGAAGTGACCGTCTGAAAAACAGAGACCACAAGACCGACTACCAGCGATATCAGCAAAAGCGGCGCTGCCGTGATGATAGTTGTATATATGCCCTCGCTCATTACCTGTGTAACCGTAGCAATATCCATACCCTGCTCCTTTCACAACATAGTGACTGCTTTTGATATGTCAAAAGCAGCCGGAGTGCCTTAAAAATATTCATAACCTTAGTCGGCACTCGAACTTCTTTAATAAAACGTCTTTACCAGCGAGCCGATTATAAGATTCCATCCGTCCGCCAAAACAAACAGAAGTATCTTAAACGGCATCGAAACCGTCGTAGGCGGCAGCATCATCATACCCATACTCATCAGGGTGGATGCCACGACCATATCTATAACTATAAATGGAACATATATCAGGAAGCCTATGATAAACGCCGTTCTGAGCTCGGAAATGACAAAGGACGGAACCAGTACGTAGGTCGGGATATCGTCCAGCTCCTCCACCATATCGAGCTTTGCGATATCCATAAACAGCCGCACATCCTTTTTCTGGGTCTGCCCGTACATGAAGGTCCTTAAGGGCGCCAGACCCCTTTCGATAAACTCGGACTGCGATATCTCCCTGTTTTCAAACGGCTGTACCGCGTTCGTATTGATCTCGGTAATGACCGGCTGCATTACAAAAAAGGTCAAAAATAATGTTAACCCGATAAGCACCTGATTTGGCGGAACCTGCTGCGTACCTATAGCGGCACGGGCAAAATGCAGTACCACCAGGATCCTGGTGAAGGAGGTTAACATAATAATTAAAGTTGGAGCAAGTGAAATCAGTGTCAGTGTGATAAGTATTCTCAGTGAACCTGACAGATTACCCCTTGTTCCGCTGTATGTTATATTTAGATTGTTTCCGATATTGATATCATCGATATCGTCCTCTGTCTCGGCGGTACCCGGCTGATCTATAACGGTATTTGAATGATATCCTGTATCGTCTTCTATGCCCAGTTGGTTATAATCCTGCCTTCTGGTGCCCTCTACTGTCGTAGTGGCTCCCTCACGGGTAGCCCCCGTATTGGGGGTCAGGTTTTCCGCTGCGGCAGCCTGCTTAGGATTTAAGATGAAAGCCGTAAAACACAAAACCAGGGCACAGAATGAAATCTTTAAAAATTTCATTTTTTGTGTCGCTTTCCTTTATTTCTTATGCGTAAGTTTAGCTTTAGCCCGATTTAGAACGTCCTTGAAAGGAATGGCTTCGACCTTACCGCTCCCGGCAAGCTTTTGAACGCAATCCTTATCCAGCTCCGTCAGCATCCTCATCTCATTTTTAGAGACCGAAACCGCTATCATCTTATCGGCGACGCGGACTATCATTATATATTTGTTCGCAGCCACCCTCTGAGATTCTATGACCTCTATATTGCTTCCCCGAAGTCTTTCCCTCTCAAACGTGCCGATAAAACGGGTAGTGAAATAAGTCACTGCAACCACAAATATGAAAATTGCTATTACAGTAATTAATTCGCCGATATTTTCCCAGCCTGCCATAAGGACACCATGCATTGCCCCCGACCGCATGGAAGCTTGCATCAGCCTACTACCTTTTTCACGGCCTCCAAAACACGCTCCGCCTGGAAAGGCTTAACGATAAAGTCTTTAGCCCCAGCCTGAATGGCTTCGATAACCATAGCCTGCTGACCCATTGCAGAACACATGATGACCATAGCTGAAGGATCAGAGCCCTTGATCTTTTTAAGAGCCTGTATTCCGTCCATCTCCGGCATTGTGATATCCATGAGTACCAGATCAGGCTTAACCTCGGCGTACTTCTCAACTGCCTTGGCTCCGTTCTCAGCCTCCCCCGCAACGTTGTAACCATTCTTTGTGAGGATATCCTTGATCATCATCCTCATGAATGCTGCATCATCACAGATTAAAATATTCTTCGCCATAATGTCTCCTTATATATTTTATATTTTACTTATGTTTTTGTTAACCTACTTTATGATCTCGGTAATACGGACGCCGAAGCTTTCCTCAATGACTACTACCTCACCCTTTGCCACATATTTCCCGTTTACCAGAACGTCTATCGGTTCTCCTGCTATCTTATCTAATTCTATAATGGTTCCGGGTGCAAAATCAAGTATCTCCGAAATAACTTTATGCGTTCGTCCGAGTTCAACCGTAACATCAAGCGGTACATCCTTGATAAGCTCTATATTTTCCTGGCTTTGCATTGGATTTAAGTCCGCTGCAAAATTCTGGAAAGTAGCTGTCTGGACGTTCACCGGCTGCTGGGGCATTCCCATCGGCTGTCCGCCCATGGGGTCGGGCATCGGTCCTGTCGGCATTGGCGGCGGCGCTGCCATGGGGTCCGGCATCGGCGGCGGTGCAGGTGCCGGAGCCGGTTCGGGTTCCGGTGCTGCCGGAGCAGGTGCTGCTCCCGCGTCGTCTCCTCCGCCCATAAAGTGCTGGTATAATTCCCTAGCAAAATCTATAGGGTAGAGCTGCATGATAGTGGAGTCCACCAGATCCTCTATCTGCATTGCAAAGGATATCTTTACAAAGGTTCCCGCAAGGAAAGGAGCTATATCCTCAGGTCTTCCGAAATCGGTCAGATCCACCAGCGAAGCCTGCGGGGGAGAGATATCTATCATCTTGCCAAGCATGGATGACAGCGAGGTTGCCGAGGAACCCATCATCTGGTTCATCGCCTCGGAAATTGCACTCAAGTGCAGTTCTCCCAGCTCTCCGTCTATATTTGTACCATCACCGCCCATCATAAGGTCGGTGATCCTTTTAACATCCGCCTCCCTTAAGATCAGGATATTGGTGCCGTCCAGTCCCTCTTTATAGTGTATCTGTATAAATACGCAGGGCTTTTCGTAATCCTGTACTATCGAATCCCAGGTAGCCATCTCGACCACCGGTGTTGTAATATCGACCTTCCTGTTTACAAGTGAATACAGGGTAGTGGCGGAGGTTCCCATGCTTATATTGGCAACCTCTCCGACGGCATCCTTTTCGAAATCCGTTAAACCCTCATCACCGCTGGACGATTGTGGCGGACCGGAGGTGTCGGCACCGGCATCGCCAGAGGGAGTATCTTCATCACCGCCGGCATTCATGCCGTTTAAAAGCGCATTTATCTCATCCTGAGATAACATACCGTCCATGCGCCTATTCCTCCTCTTCTTCTCTTACTATCGATGTAACCCTGACTGCATATGCCTTTTTGACCGCTCCGGGCAGGGCTGTAAATTTTCTTATGTCCCCAACATATATGTTGAGCTCTTCTGCAACCTTCGAATCCAGCTTTATTATATCGCCGATCTGCAGATTTACAAAGTCCGAAACCGTAATGGTGCTGCTTCCGAGCACGGCTTTTATAGGTATATCCACGTGGTTTATCATATCCTCGATATGCTCGTGGTAATCTTCATCCGAAGCATTCTGCATAGTGGAGAACCAGAACTTTGTATTCAGCTTATCCATTATGCTCTCTAATGTAAAGAAAGGCAAGCAGACATTCATAAGCCCCTCAACATCGCCTATCTTCATATTCAGCGTAACGATGGAGATCATCTCGGTCGGAGCTATTATCTGCGCAAACTGCGGATTAGTCTCCACCCTCTCCAGCACCGGCGCCAGATCCGTGATAACGTTCCGCCAGGGCTCCTTTAAAAGCCTTACACAGATCGTCATTATCCTTTCCACTATGGAAAGCTCTATCTCGGAAAACTCCCTGCTCTTCTCAAGGGGCTCTCCCTGACCTCCGAGCATCCTGTCTATCATTGCAAAGCCAAGGTTAGCCGCCAGCTCCATCATAACCGATCCGTTTAAGGGATTGAAGTTAATTATCCCCAGGATGACCGGATTGGCAAGGGAGTTTGTAAACTCTGAAAAGGTAAGCGCCTCGGAGTTTACCACGCTGACCTGGACATTCTTCCTCAAATACACCGGAAGGTTAGTCGAAAGAAGTCTGCCGAAGTGCTCGAAGATTATCTCAAGTGTCCTTAAGTGTTCCTTTGAAAACTTCGCAGGACGCTTGAAGTCGTACTCCTTTACGGACTTATCCGACGTCTCCTTCATTTCATCGACGTCAACCTCACCCGAGCTTAAGGCTTTGAGCAGATTATCTATTTCACTTTGCGAGAGTACATCTGCCATTCTATAAAATCCTTTATTGCAAAAGTATTATACCGATAAACCAACGGGGTAGCTATCCCGCGAGGGAAGACATTTATTGCGTCAGCCAGGAGCTGAAGGATACCCCGCAGATAAACTGTGAACCACCGTACATATTCTGAAGGCTCTGCAGGATCTTCTGCTGGATCTGCTCGGTTGAAGTATCCTGTATATCCTCATAGGTATAGGATGATATAACCTTGTTTATCTCGTCCTTTATAAGACCCTCCTGATCCGCAAGAGTCGCTGAATAGCCCTCGTAATCAGGATCCTTGGTATTAAGCGAAAGGGTAATACCCACAACCGCGTATCTGTCCTTATCATCCGTGGACTCCGGGTCGTGCTTAAGCTTTACTGTAAGCTGATCCGCTATGTTATAGGTTGCGATATCCGCTATGTCCACATTGGCACCGCCGCCGCTGGGCGTAGCCTGAATACCCGAAGCCGTTCCCATATCCACATCCACTGCCAGCGAGATCTTCTTAACGAGATCCACCACCTGCATATTAGTGGTCATTACTGAAAACATCATAATTCCCGTAATAACTGTATTTACGACCAGAAGGGCGAGAATTATGACTGTCATCATGTTCTTTTTCATATCATATCCCCCTTACGACCTATGAGGCATCGCTCAATTCATTATATATCTTTACCTCAACCCTCCGGTTTTTAGCCCTGCCCTCGGGAGTGGAGTTGTCCGCTATCGGAATGTACTCCCCCCTTCCGGTATGCTTGATGACCGAAGGATCCAGCATCGTATTGTCTATCAGATAATGGAAAACGCTCATGGCTCTGGCTGAGGAGAGCTCGTCGTTATCCGCAAAGTTTGCATTGTGTATGGGCACATTGTCGGTGTGTCCTTCGATCTCTATCGTAGATTCGGCATACCTCATAAGGATATTGCCTATCTTGTCCACCAGCGGTTCCGCCTCGGACTTTATCTCTGCCCGTCCGGAGTCAAAAAGCAATGCTCCGTTCATTGTCAGCAGTACATACTGCGAAGTAAAATCAATATCTATCTCATGATCCAGATTTTCCTGACTGACATACTCTTCTATCTGCTCTGCAAGCTTTTCACTTGCCTCAAGCTGAGCCTGTTCAAGCTCCTCCTTTAACTCCGCCGGATCGCCCTTATTTTCGCTGTCCTGGGCGCTGGAGTCGGAATTGTTGTTGGCTTCCTCGTTATCCCTTTCTCCCTCGCTGGTCAATCCCATCGAATCGAAATACGTCGAAAGCTCGTTCAGCTGACTGACGCCGTTGGATATCATAACGCCGTCGCCTATGGAATTTCCTCCCGCCTGAAAGATACTGAAGGTCTCGGCAAAGGAATTAACGATCTCCTGGTACTTCGCCGCATCAATGGTAGACATCGAGAAAAGCAGAACGAAGAAGCACAGGAGCAGGTTCATCAGGTCACCGAAGGTCGCGGTCCACGCCGGCGCTCCCGGCTTCGGCGGATCTTCTTTCTTCTTAGCCATTATTCACCACCGCCTTCGGAAACGAAGCTTGCCGCTTCCTTGGGTGTCAGGAAGGACTTTAGCTTCTCCTCTATAACCCTGGGGTTTTCTCCTGCCTGTATCGAAAGAAGTCCCTCGACCTCTATTCCTTTTACCATCATTTCCGCGTCATTTTTTCTCTTCAGCTTGGTAGCGACCGGGGTACATATCCAGTTCGCCAGCAGCGAGCCGTAGAAGGTAGTGACAAGTGCCACCGCCATAGCAGGTCCGATGGAGGAGGGATCCGAAAGGTTCTTAAGCATGTTTATAAGTCCGATAAGCGTACCGATCATTCCCCAGGAGGGACCCATGCCTCCAACGTCCTCCCAGAACTGGATGTTCGTCTTGTGCCTTGTCTCTATCGCGTCCATTTCCGTTTCCATTATGGAGCGCACAAGCTCGGGATCGGTACCGTCTACTACAAGCAGTATGCCCTTTTTCAAAAAGGCATCGTCTATGTTTCCCGCCGCTTCCTCCAGGGAAAGCAGACCCTCACGCCTTGCCACGTTAGAAAGGTTGATGATCTGTGTGATCATATCAGAGGCCTTCATCTTCGGCAGGCTCATTATCTGAGTAAAGGTCTTGGCTCCTGTCACGAAGGAATCTATGGTATTTCCCGCCATGACAGCCATGAAAGCGCCTCCGAAGGTGATGAACGCGGAGTCTCTGTCAAGGAAAGACATCAGTGCCGACATTCCGTTGGAACCAACTATTCCGTAGAACATCAGACCGAAGCATACAACTAATCCAATCAGCGAACCTAAATCCATGAATAGCTCCTAAAAATATCCGAAAACGCGAAAAATAAGCGAAATCTACCCTTGTTCGCCAATCTCTCGCTTATACGATTTTACTAGATTTTTTATCTCTTGTCTACTTTCTTTTACTATGAGCTTCCTGCCTGTGGTCATAGTGATCACGGTATCGGGTGTTTCCTCAATGACCTCGATATAGTCCTCATTTATCATGATAACGGTCTCATTAAGTTTTGTAAGCTCGATCATAGTCTTCTCTAACCTTACTGCTTGTTGCACCCGCGCCTGCGACTTTAAGAAAAAATGTCGCCTGCGAAATTCCCTCGCCGGGTGCACTGACCTTTCCGGCGCGCCAAAGCCTGCCGGTAAAATGTCCACTGCACATTTTATCACATTTTTGATAATACTTCTATAATTTTATCATAGGTTGACATAAGTTCGGAGTGATGTGCTTCGATATAGTCAATATCCTCCTGTTTCCCTGCACTCTCCATTTTCCAGGCAAGCTCGGCAAAATTCTCAGCACCTATGAGTCTGGAATTGCTCTTAAGGTCGTGGGAAGCGATAACATAGCTCTTGATGTCCCTGTTTTCCAGAGCAGTATTCAAGGCCTCCACTCTCTCCTCCTTAAGCTCCACATACAAGTCCACCATCTCGTTATAAAAATCTTCATCGCCCTTGGCGTACTGCAGACCCTTTTCCCTGTCGATAAACAGTATGTCCCCATTTCCGGCGGAGTCACTTTGACCGCCTTTAAATGCCGGAGGTATCGCATCTGCGTCATCCCGGCTCTCGGAGCTCTTCTCTTTTTCCTGCTCCTCCTTTGTCTTGTAGGATATCATGGACTCAGGCAGAAACTTCGCTAACGCAGTCTCCAGGTCGTCTACATTTACGGGCTTTGAAAGATAACCGTCGAAGCCCTCCTTAAGATAGAGCTCCCTTGCGCCTAAAATGGCGTTTGCGGTCATCATTATGACCTTCGTATCCTCCTTAAGCAGCCCTCCGCTCCTTAGGCGCTTTAAGGTTTCGATACCGCCCAGCTCCGGCATAAGGTGATCCAGGAATATGATATCGAAGCTGTGCTTTTCCGCGAGTTCGAGAGCCTTTATACCGCTTTCAGCCAGGGTAAGCCTTACTCCGTTTCGCTTTAGGAGCCCCTTTGCAACCATGAGATTCATCCTGTTATCGTCCACCAGTAAAACCTCTGCCTCCGGCGCATATATAAACCTGTCATTTTCCTGATCCGCGGCAATTCCCTCCCTCTTATCGAGAAGTCCCATAGGCGCCGCATCGGCTATCCCCTGCTCCAGCTCGAAGTAAAAGCGGGAGCCCTTTCCATAGGTGGAATCGACCTTAAGCTCGCTTCCCATCATCTCAAGAAGTCTTTGTACAATGGATATTCCCAGACCCGTTCCCTCGATATTCCTGTTTTTCTCCTCCTCTAGTCTTTCGAAGGAGGCAAAGAGCCTTCCCCTGTCCTCGTCGCGAATACCGATACCGGTGTCCTCCACCTCCACCAGCAGCCGAACGCTTTTCTCCGCGGCTTCCCTGACACTTATCCTTAAAGTTACTCTTCCCTCCGAGGTATACTTTATCGCATTGGTCAGGAGATTGGTGATTATCTGGCGCACTCTCACATCATCACCGTGCAGCTTCGATGGCAGCTCCCCGGATATCTCGCTTTGAAGGGTAAGCCCCTTCTCGTCTGCCCTCTCCTGCGCCATTATTATGAGCTCGTTTATAAGACCGGCAGTATCATAGTCCACGGTCACAATATCCATCTTGCCGTCCTCTATCTTGGAGAAATCCAGGATGGAGTTGATAAGGGCAAGAAGGGTACGACCTGCCGTCCGTATATTGTTTGAATACTCAATGATATTCTCATCCTTAGCCTCCCTTAAGGTCATCTCGTTCATTCCGAGGATAACGTTTATGGGGGTTCGTATCTCATGGGACATGTTGGCAAGGAATCTCGACTTTGCCCGGTCCGCCTTCTCCGCCGTCTCAACGGATTCCTCCAGGGTTTTATTGTAATTATTTAGAAGCCTTATATACTGTCGGGAGGCGGTATCGTCCACTATCTCTACCATATAGCCGTAGGTTTTCTTCCCGATACCGTTAAGGCGGTTGGCGCTGCACCGGAAATTCCTGTCGTTGTGGTCAAAGGTAGTACATACCGGAAATTCCGCCTGCGCATCCAGACTCCTTAACCAGTTTATGATATATCTGTTGATGCCTGAGCTGTCCTCGTACTTGTTGGACCCCCTTTGCAGCTTCTTGAGCTCATTAAAATAGTCCGCCGCCAGGGAATTGTAGTTCATAAGGCAGAAGCTGCTGTTAAAGGAAATGTAGCCGTTTGACTGGGAATGACCGAAGACCTCCTCTATGTTGTAGTCTATGTCGTAAATCTGCATCCGGGCGGCTATATCTATATGGAAAAAGGCGAAAATGACGTAGGAAAAGCCCACCAGCTCCACCGGCAGCCCAAAGGTTCTCTCGATGACATAGGCGAGGATAGAAAATACAAGTCCCCACAGCAGCATAACCGTCGTCCTGAGCGCCACATTTTTCTGCTTCCTTATCGACCTTAGGACTATTACCACCGCCAGGGCTATCTCGGTATAAAGCAGTATAGGAAAAAGGATGTGCGCCGGTCCGTAGGTCTTCCATAGATACCTGACCTTCAGGAACTCTCCCAGAGCCATTTGCCGGTAATAGATCTGGCTGTAGCCTATGGTGCACACCAGTACAAAGACCACGCAGCTATAGATAAACAGCAGCTTCGTCAATAGCTTCGGAAGCTTTGTATTGCAAAATTCGGCTATTGTCTGGAGCATGAAAAAGGGCAGAAATATCCCGCCGAGATAGGTAAGCTTATTGGCGAGCACTGCCTCCGGCAGATTTCTGGAAAATGCCAACGCAAGATAACCCAGATTGGCTATAAGGCATGCCATAAAAAACAGCACAAATTCCGGTCTGGGTCTTTTTACAAATATGCGAAATGCGATGAGCTCCGCAAAGGAGCCCACCGCCGCTAAGATGTACAATAATAATAAGATGTTCAATAATTACCTCTTAAGATTTACGAGCTCCTCAAGCAGGGTATCGGAAACGGTGATGACACGGCTGTTAGCCTGGAAGCCTCTCTGGGTGGTTATCATTGTAGTGAACTCCTGGGAAAGATCCACGTTACTCATCTCAAGGTTACCGGTGTTCATGGAGCCGCCGTCGGCTGTGATATCTCCGATTATAGCTTCTCCGGAGTTTGCGGTCTGGCTGTAAAGGTTATCTCCTGACTTCTCAAGACCGGAAGCATTAGCGAAGCTCGCCGTGGCTATCTGCCCCAAAAGCTTTGTCTGACCGTTTGTATAGGCGCCGGTGATACGTCCGTCAACCGATATGGAGATGGAGGAAAGCTCTCCCACCTTCCAGCCTGCGCCCTCTGTGGATTCCACGGTTCCGCGTCCGCCGTTGACCGTAGAGGTTCCGTTGTTATCTATATCCTTTATCTGTGCCAGGTCCATCATTATATGCTGTCCTGTTGCGTTTTCCACCACATTGCTCTTTATATCCGTGGCAGCAAAGGTCTTATTATAGGCTCCAAGGGCGGAAAGATTTATCTCAACATCGCAGCGCTTGGTTTCGGTATCTATTGTCTTTCCGCTGGAGCTTACAAAGGCTCCGGTCGCCTCGCTGAATACGAGCGTCTGCGGCTGAATTGCACTGGCTAACGCGGTCTGCTTTGCCGCAGCTGTCATTTCCTTACCGGTATTGTCCTTCATTATACTCTCACCCTCGGAATTGAAGATATCCGTCATCGTCATCGTATACTGGTGAGGGGTCTTTACGATATTGGGCGCCGTTCCGGTAGTTACGGGCTTTATGGAAAACTGGGCGGTATAGCTGTAGCCTAAGTTATCGTAAAAGGCAAAGGTCACTATCTTACCCTTGTCGGTATCCAGGGAATCGTCGTTCTGGTCGATAATTCCATTGACATAGGCTCTCTCAGTCATCATGGGGTCCGAAACCTGGTTGGTCTCGCTCATGATCGGAAGAGTCCTTAACTGGGATGTGTCTATAACGGTATTTCCGAGAGCATCCTCCGTGGTCCTGTAGCCCATTACGTTATAACCGTTGGAGGACATGCAAAGGGTTCCCTCCGCATCCACGTTAAATGCGCCTGCCCTTGTAAAGTACTGGTTATTTCCGTCGTTAACAACGAAAAAGCTGGAGCCGTTTATCTTTATATCAAAGGGATTTCCCGTCTGCTCGTTGGAGCCTCCCGTAGCTATGGCGGTGGAAATGGAACCAGTCGCAACACCGAGACCTATCTGCTTTGCGTTGATACCTGCACGACCCGTTGCCGCATTTGCTCCGGATGCGTTCTGAGTGGTCTGATAGAGCAGATCCTGGAAGGTCATGGAGCTGGATTTATATGCTACTGTATTTACGTTTGCTATATTGTTACCGATTACGTCCATTCTCGTCTGGTGAGTCCTTAATCCAGCAACTCCCGAGAAAAGTGATCTCATCATAAGGCATTTCCTCCAAAATATTGAAAGTCATTTTAATTTTAACTGTAAGTAATCATATTTGCAACTTCATTGTCGATTTGCCGCATAGCTGCATTGAGCTGAAAACTCAAAGCTCTATGCGAATATCGCTCCGTCTATATTCGAAAAGACCTGCGTCTTCGTGTCCATGGCATCCATTGCCGTAACCACCGTCCTGCTGCCGGTATTTACTATGAAAGCCATATTGTCCACCATTACAAGAGAGTCGTTGATTCCCTTCTCTGACGCCCTTCCTGTAGCTTCCGTGAGCCTGTTAAGCTGCTCCGAGCTTAAGTTTATATTCCTGTCCGAAAGTCTCTGGGAAGCGTGCTTGGAAAATCTTAAGGAGGGCGCCGCCTCCTGCTCGATCTCCTTGCCCTTTAATATATCCGCGAAGCTCTTCGTGGCATCCATGCCCTTGATATTTATATTTCCCGAGGAGTTAAGGTATTTATCCTTCACCTCGTTTATGGATAGATAATTTCCGTTTTCTATCTTCATATTCAACACCTCTGTCGTTTACGCCCGGCTCTTATTCCTGTCCGTCCTGCTCTTCCTCCTGAGCTGCCGCTATAACCTCTTCAGCCGAGGTCGTATCTGCTGCTTCCTCAGCTTCACTACTTTCCTCCGTCACAGCCGTTTCTGTGCTGCCGGTCTCTTCCGCAGCCTCTTGCGTGGCAGTGCTCTCATTTCCGGTCGAGCTGTCCTTTTCGGTCGCAGCCTCCTCTACCGCATTATCCTCTTCCTGAGTATCTGCGGCAGCCTCAGAGGAGCTGCTCTCACCGAATACTATACCGAAGGACTGCATCCTCTCTATGTAATCCTTGAGTCCGGATATCTTGTCATCCGAGATAAAGCCCTTTTGGTAGCTGTTCATAGCGTCATATGCGTTCGCCAGCTTCTCTATGGTCTCCTTGTAGTCCGCCGCGTTGCTCGCGTTTATGGAGCCGAGAGCCGGAAGCGAGGCGTACATGCTGTTCCATGTATCGGCGTATTCCGTTGCACTTGCATAATCGTCGTCAAGCACCTGTACAACGTCGTCGAGGTCGTAGAGCTCTCCGTTTATTACTACATAAGAGCCGCTGCTCTTGGATATTACGCTCTCAACCTTGCCTGTCATCTCAGTGGTAATCCCGGTCGTGGAATTGGTGGAATTAACCGTTACATTCTTTCCTACAAGAGACTGCGCCCTTGCCATATCGGTGCTCTTTGCCATGTTCTGCATCTGCTCCAGCTCCGAGAAGGTCGCGAGCTGGGAAACGTACTGCGTATTATCGGTAGGCTCAAGCGGGTCCTGATACTGCATCTGGGCTACCAGAAGCTGCAGGAATTGTTCCTTGTCCACCGAGGAATTATTCTTCGCATTTGCCTTCTGCTCTTCGTAGCTTGTGCCTATATTCGAAACTTCACCATCTTTTATAATTGCGGAAACTGCCATAATCTACTCCCTTTCTGTAAAGCCCCGGGGCATCCTCTCATGATCGTTATTCCCCTTATGATACCCTTTAAGCTGTAAAATCAACCCTGTTGCCGCTAAGCCTCATCATCCTTCTCGTCAGAGCCTCCGCCTCGTCTATTGCCTCCGTGCCTTCTCCCTCTTCCTCTGCTTCGGGATCGAACAATATCCTTCTCGTCCTTGTCCGGCTTGAGCCCTCATTTTCGAAATTCTGATTTTGCTGCTGGTCGTTTAAAAAGTTTCCTTCGAAGCCCTGTTCCCTCAGTGTGACCTCAACCTTTTCGATCTTTATGCCCTGGTCCTCAAGCTGCTTTCTCAATTCAGCCACCTGATTTTCCAAAGCCTCCTTGACCGTGGCATTGGTCGCTTCGAACTGTGCCGTAATAGCTCCCGCCCTGGATACTATCTGCAGTCCCACTCTACCCAGATTTGCGGGATTTAACTGCATCTCCATCGACTGCGTCTCTGCGGTTATCCGCATCTTCACTGCCGACTGGATCTGATTCATTACTTCTCTTACTTCTTCGTAGGTTAATACAGGATTTATATCAGATGTGGTGTTTGAATTTAAGGTCTCCTGAACGGCATTTGTGAGATTTTGCTGAAACAGGTTCATGGGGCTCTGACCGCCCTCATGGTGCTCCTGTCTGCCTTTGCCGTCGTCGCGTCCCACTTGCTGCTGTGACGCATCCATTCTTTCGACCTCGACCCTTATTTCGTTTCCTTCCGGCTGTCCGTCCGGCCTGTCAACTGCCCTTGTGGCTCGATCTGCGGCTTCCGCTGGGGTCCTTACCGCTTCCTCTGTAACAGGTGTCGCTTCATCCGATATTAAATTTTCCTGAGGTCTCTCAAGTGTAAATTCCTGATCTTCTACGGGTACCTCCACCTCCGGAACCGCCTGCGCCTCTTCAACTGCAGCCGTAAATTCCTGTGGTGTCATGTTAAGTTCCTGTGCTATCCGGGCTACCGTCGTCCTTACTTCGCCCATAAGCTCCTGCACTGTTCCTGACAAAGACTCATCTGCAAGCACCGCTCCTATATCCGTTTCATTTACCTCAGTCACTATCTGGGGGATCGTCTGCGGATTTAAGAGATCCAGATTGGTAAGACCCAAGGTCTCCATTACCTGTTCAAGATCATCTTCGGAGATATTGAGCTTTTCAGCTATCACGGTCTTTATCTCTTCGACCGCTCCTTCCAGCTTTTCTCCCGTCTCGCTCTTTGCAGTCTCCGTTTTGCCCGAGTCGTCCCTGACCTTATTCTGTTCGCCCTGGGTCTTATCGGCAGTGCCTTTTTCATTACCGCCTTCTCCCCGGCTTACATCCTTGGGCTTTGAAGCGGCGTCCGTCTGCTTGCTGCTGTCATTTACCGGCTGCCTGCTCTCTCCCGCTCCCTTAAGCTCCGTTACCGCATTGGTAGACTGCTGCTTTGTCTGGATGTTGTTCATCATGTCCTGAAAGCTTCCTGCTCCCTCCTGGCCATTTTGAACCTGCTTTGTCTGCTGCGGTCCCGGCATATTTCCTATTACCTGTATCTTTGCCATTGCCTCAGCAGAGCTGACATTTAATGCACCCATACATGCCTCCTTCCTCTATTTATTTTTTAAAGTTCACGCGGACATAATCCGCCCACATCTTCTTTATCGGATACTCCCGCCCATTCCTTAACCCCTATCAAAAGAAAAATTTTACTGGAATTGAGATGAGGCAGCAGCCTCCTAATCAGCGCTGTTGTCAGAAGCACTGTTGTCGGAGGCAGTATCCTCGGCTGCGTCAGCATTCGTCTCCTCCTCAGGAAGCCCCAAAAGCGCACCCGTATCCACAAAATTAGTATCTACATTCTCATCCGGCTCCATGATCTTCGTAAGCTGTCCGGCGAGCTCCGGGTCCATTGCGGCAAGCACATCAGCCCTCGCATCGGTTCCCATCTGCCCGAGGATCTTTGCGGTCAGCTCAATATACCCCCTCATTATCTGCGACTCAAAGATACCCGCACAGTCCTTGGCCTTCATCGAGGAATAAGTCTTGGCATAATTTTTAAGCTTCTCATCCACCTGCTCCTGCTGGACCACCTGCTTATAGAGTATCTCCGCATTTACGGGATCTATCTCCTCGTAATACTTTCTGTATTCCTCGATACTGGGCGCAGAATCCCCGAAGACCACCTCGTTATAATATTCATCCCGGATCTTCTCAAACGCCACCTGATTATCCCTGAACGTAGAAAGTCTCGATATCTGTTCATTCAGGTCCGCTATTGTCTGCTGCGAATTATTGACGCTCTCCTGAGCCAGAAGCAGCTCCTCTTCAAGGATCTTTATCCTGTCCACCGCATCCTCGATGGACTTATAGCCCGCGTACTCGTCCTCCTCGCCGATGCTGTTGCTGCTGGCAGTAAGGGAGTAGCCCGGAAGCACACGATTGACCACCGGCACGTTTTTTAAGATGGGCGTCGCTATATTCGTACCGAAGCCGCCCACATCCAGCTTGATAAGAAGCGCAAGGATGGCAAGCCAGATAAGCACGATGACGACGGTGACAAGAATGACCGAAAGAATACCGCCTTCGTCTTCCTCCTCCATCCCCTCAGGAGTGGTCTTATCCTTTTTCTTATCCTTTTTTTCTTTTTTCTTTTTCTTCTTATCGTCTTCGTCTTTGTCTTCGATAAGCTGCTGTTCTGCCATGTTTCCTCCAAATAACTAAAGCCTTAAGCGTTCGGGGAACGCTTAGCGCCGAAAGTGTAGCTGGTAAGCTCGTCCACCACCTTGGACTCGGCGGCATTCTCATCCTTTAAAAACTGCTCAAATGCCTTCTCTCGAAGCTTCTCCTGAGCCTTTCTCTCCTTCATTACCTCCTCCAGCTCCAGGCGCTTTTGATCCAGTTTGCGCTTCTCCCTTAAGACCGCCTTATCCTGCTCCTCAATGAGATACTTCATCGTAGTTATCCCCTCTGAAGCATGCCTTAATTCGGCTGCCTTAAGCTGTCCGCCGGACATGTCCCTTATTGACTGCTCGATACCCTCCTTCTGGGCGATGAGGGCATCTCTTTTTTCCTCCTCCCGGCTCAAGGCAACCCTCTGGGTAGCATAAGCCATCCTCGCCTGCGTCTCCAGCTTTTCCTTAAGCTCCAGGATATTCTGCATACGATAAATAAATTTTGACATAAGCCGCTGTACCCTCTTAAAATATGCAGCCCCGCATTACGATGCTATCACCTGTTGAGCCGCGTTATCCTCAAACAGCCCCTTTAAGAGCGAAAGCTCCTCTTCAAAGGTGAACTTCTCATTTACATCCTGCATAAGGTATTCATTTACCGCATCTATCTTAAGTATCGCCTCATCTATCTTCGGGTTGCTGCCCTTCTGATAGGCGCCTATATTTATAAGGTCCTCCGCCTCCCTGTAAGTGGCGAGTATATTCTTAAGCCTGCCCGCCATTGCCTTATGTTCCTTTGTGGCTATCTGCCCCATACACCTGGATATGCTCTGCAGCACGTCTATCGCTGGATAATGATTCTGGTGGGCTATCTGTCTCGAGAGCATTATATGTCCGTCCAGGATCGAACGCGCCGTATCGGTTATGGGCTCGTTGAAATCATCTCCGTCTACTAAAACCGTATAAAGTCCGGTAATGGAGCCCGTCGCCCCGTTTCCCGCCCTCTCCAGTAGCTTCGGCATCTCCGCATATACAGAGGGAGGGTAGCCCCTTGTAACTGGCGGTTCCCCGCTGGCGAGACCTATCTCCCTTTGCGCCATTGAAAAACGTGTAAGGGAGTCCATCATCAGCAGCACGTCCTTGCCCTGATCCCTGAAATATTCCGCTACCGCCGTGGCTGTTTGAGCCGCTTTTTTGCGGACCAGCGCCGGCTTATCAGAGGTCGCCACTACGACGACCGAACGCTTCATTCCCTCTTCGCCAAGATCCCGCTCTATAAATTCCCTCACCTCTCTGCCCCGCTCTCCGATAAGGGCGATGACGTTTATCTGAGCCTGGGTATTTCTGGCGAACATTCCCATGAGCGTGGATTTTCCAACGCCTGAGCCGGCGAATATCCCTATCCTCTGCCCCTTTCCGATGGTCATTATCCCGTCCACCGCCTTAACTCCAAGGGGCATTATATCGCTGATTATAACCCTGTCCATCGGGTCCGGCGGCGCCTGCTCCACCGAATACTCCGTACCGTGGATTTCTCCATCGAAATCTGAGGGTCGGCCCAGACCGTCCAGAGTCTTTCCAAGAAGCTCGTCGCTGACCGTTACCATCAGCGGATGACCTAAGTTTACCACCATGCAGCCCGCTCCTATGCCGTTGGTCTCTTCATAGGGCATTAGCAGGGTCTTCTGCCCTTTAAAGCCGACCACCTCCGCATGTATTGGCGGACGCGAATCGTCCTCGGGTATTATCTGGCACATATCCGCAAGCTTCGCGTCGGGACCGTTGGATTCTATCGTCAGTCCAACAACGTTTACAACCTTGCCGAGCTTGCGGTAAAAGGTCATTCCCTTTACCTTGTTGTATTTTTCCATGGATATAGTCATATTATGTAAACCTCATGCCGACCGGATTTTGTCTTTTTTTCCCGGATTATATCTCTATGCTGCCCGGACTATGCCTCTTCCCCGCCCTCATGTCCCGAATAGGACAGGAGCCTAAGCTCCCTTTTAAGACCTGCCAGCTGGGTTTCGAGCGAACAGTCAAAAATTCCCGAATCCGTCTCTATATAACATTCATTGGGCTTTAAGGTCACATCCTCCACAATCTCCGCGGAATCCGAACCGGATATTCCCTCCAGCAGCTCCTTCTTCTGCATGGAAACAAAGCCGTAGTCATTTGCCGATACGTGGATTATCATGTTTCTTCCGCCCTCTATGTTTTTCAGGGCATCCTGTATCAGGTAGAAGATAACCTCCTTCTGCTCCGCAAAATTCACATGGAAGATATGCTCATAAATCCCAGTAAGTGTCTCTATGAAAATAGGCTCCAGCTCATCCACCCGTCTTTCAAAATCAGCCTGAAGCTCTGCCTCCTCCTGCAGGAGCTGCTGCTTCATTCCCTCGACCTCAGCCATTCCTGCCTGATACCCCTCGTCATGACCTGCCGAGAGCCCCTCATTCCTGCCATCCTCAGCAGCCTGCGCCCGGATCTGCTCCGCCTGTGCCTGGGCGTCTGCGATGATCGCCTGAGCCTGTTCATTTGCCTCTGCGAGTATAGCCTCTACGTCTATCTGGGGGACGGGTTCGGGCTCCGGCTCAGGGGGAGGCGGGGGCGCTGCATCCGCCTTGATAACATTGCTTATGGGGTTGCCCTCTTCGTCATACTCCTCGGCTCCCTCTACCAGTCCGCTTACGTTGACTGCACTTAAGCCCTCTGAAAAACCATCGGCGGAGACAGTGCCGTCTCCGCCGACTATCTTCGATAATTCCTCCAGCCGCTCTGCAATTTTTTTATTGGAATTGATGACAAGCTTATCTTCCTGTGTCTCGATAAACTGTCTTTTATAAACGCTAGACAACTATCTCGTCTCCTCCGCCTCTGGAAATAACGATCTCTGCAGAGTCCTCCAGCTTCCTTATGATGTTTACTATCTTCTGCTGGGCCTCTTCCACGTCCTTCATACGTACAGGTCCCATAAAGTCCATATCCTCTTTTATCATGGCGGCAAGACGGCTGGACAGGTTGTTGAATATAGCCGTCTTAACCTGATCATTTGCACCCTTAAGCGCAAGGGACAGGTCTGAGTTGTCCACATCCCTCAATACTCTCTGTATAGCACGGTCGTCGAGAAGCAGGATATCCTCGAATACGAACATCTTCTTTCTGATCTCGTCCGCAAGCTCGGGGTCGTCTATCTCCAGAGTCTCCATAATATGTTTCTCTGTTCCTCTGTCTACCGTATTGAGTATCTCAACTATAGCATCGACACCGCCGACGATCGTGTAGTCCTGATTTACAAGAGATGACAGCTTGATCTCCAATGCTTTCTCCACCTCCTTGATGATATCCGGCGAGGTTCTGTCCATCTTTGCGATCCTTCGCGCAACATCCGCCTGCTTATCCGGCGGAAGCGCTCCTATAAGCTGTGCAGACTGACCGGGCGCCAGATATGAAAGTATGAGGGCAATGGTCTGGGGATGCTCGTCCTGTATGAAGTTGAGAAGCTGGGAGGCATCCGTCTTACGTACAAATTCAAAGGGCTTAACCTGCAGCGATGCAGTAAGCTTCGAGATGACCGCAACAGCCTCCTCCTCTCCGAGAGCCTGTTCCAAAAGCTCCTTGGCATATCCGATACCGCCCTCGGCAATGTACTGCTGAGCAAGGCAGACCTGGTAAAACTCGTTTATCACCCCCTCTTTTATAGCAGGGGTTATAGATCTGGTATTAGCTATCTCCAGGGTCAGAGATTCTATTTCGTCCTCTTTAAGATGCTTAAACAGCTTCGAGGACTTCTCCGGTCCCAAAGCTATGAGCAGTATTGCTGCTTTTTGTAGCCCCGGAAGGGCTGCGGCTTCACTTGGAACTGTCGCGTCTATGCCTCCGGGAGGTGCTGCTACCGGTGTCGCCGGCGTATTTACTTCAGCCATTGTTCAATCTGTCCTGTCTAACTATTATTTAAGACCACTCGTCCGCAAGCCAGTTTCTTAAAAGGTTTGCCGCGGCCTCAGGATTTTCATCCACAAATTTCTCAATAAGGAGCCGTGCCTCGGATTTGTTGTCCACCCCAATATCCTCCAGCACAACCTCCTGGGTGCTTTGAAGCATGTTGTCCAGCGAAAGCTCTTCCTCTGCCGGCTCCTCTTCCTCCTGCCTCTCCGCACGCATGGATCTTATTACTACAAAGGCGAGGAGACCCAGAATAAGTACGATGAGCACTATCATGACTATGAGCTGCCACGATACCGGTCCGCCCTCGCTGTCTATGAATATCGGCTCGCTGTAAGCGACTATGGAAACGTTCTGGGCGGGTATGCCTGTCGCCATTGCCACAACCTGGACTATATCGTCGTCCACCTCCAGCTTCGTCCTTGCGGAATTGGTCGCCTTATACTCCTCAAAGGTCATGGCATCGAGAGTGCCGTCAGCCCTTAAGTTGTC
>JAGBNT010000071.1 GCA_017634255.1 Lachnospiraceae bacterium | reverse complement strand
CCTAACATACAGGAGAATATAATGGCCATCACTTTAACTTCAAAACAGCGCGCATACCTCCGTTCCCTCGCACAGCCGATGGAACCGATCTTCAACGTCGGAAAGGAAAAGATAACTCCCGAGCTCATAAAGGCGATCGACGAGGCTCTAGCCAAGCGAGAGCTTGTAAAGGTCGGGGTACTTAAGAGCAACGACGATGATATCCGCGAAACCGCAGAAACGGTGGCTGCCCGTACCCGGTCCACACTTGTGCAGGTCATGGGAAGGAAGTTCACCCTGTATAAAGCGGCCAAAAAGCCGAAGATAGAGCTTCCAAAGGCAGGCAAAAAGGGTAACGGACAGACGTAAAGATCATGGGTAAAAAGACGGGAATCCTCGGGGGAACCTTTAACCCCATACATACCGGCCATCTTATTTTGGGCGAACAGGCCATGGACGAGCTGAAGCTCGATAAGGTCATCTTCATGCCAAGCGGCTATTCCTATATGAAGGCCCAGTCGGATATTCTTCCGGGCGAACACAGACTTAGGATGACGGAGCTGGCGGTGGCCGACAATCCGCGCTTTGAGGTCTCGGATATGGAGATAAAGCGGGAAGGAGCCACTCATACAGCGGATACGCTTCGTGAATTAAAGGAGCACGATCCGGAAATTCAGATATATTACATAGTCGGAGCCGATACGCTGTTTATGATGGAAAAGTGGATCGAGCCCGAGGTGATATTTTCGAATTGCGTAGTTCTTGCGGCTATACGGGACGATGTGGACCAGAGCGAATTAAAGCAGAAGGCCGAGCAGCTTACGGAGAGGTTCAATGCGCGAATCGAGGTCCTTGCTACCTCGTGTATAGATATCTCTTCGAGGATGATAAGGCGGAGAATTTCAAGAAAGCAGTCGGTCAGATATTATCTGCCGGAGAGCGTCAGAAAATATATAGAGGAAAACGAATTATATATATGACGGAAGAAGCGAAAAAGATAAAGGTTAAGATCAAGAAGGTCCTGGACAAGGACAGATACCAGCACACCCTGGGGGTGGCCTATACTGCGGCGGCTCTTGCAATGCGCTACGGCTGCGACGTCGATACGGCGTTTACCGCCGGACTGCTGCATGACTGCGCGAAGTGCATTCCCGGGGACAAAAAGTATGAGCTGTGCAAAAAATACAATATCGAATTGAATGAGACGGAAAAAGCGGCGCCCTACCTGATACACGCCAAGCTTGGGGCATATCTGGCGGAGCATGAATATAAGGTAAAGGATGAGGAGATAATTTCTGCGGTCCGTTACCATACCACCGGCAGGCCGGCCATGACAGCGCTGGAGGAGATAATATTCATTGCGGACTATATCGAGCCGAACCGCAAGCCTATCCCGGGGCTGGATGAGATACGCCGGCTTTCCTTCGAAAATAAGGACAGAGCCATAGCGGCAATATCCAAGGCGACCCTTGAATATGTAGGCAAGAGCGAAAGGCCGCTGGACAGGATGACGGAAGAAACATACAAATATTACTGTAATAAGTAGATATCTGACAGAGAGGGAATTATGGAAGAAAACACTTTGGAAAAGGTAAAGCTTGCGGTTGCGGCTTTGGAGGATAAGAAAGCTACGGATATAAAGATACTCGATATAAGCGAGGTTTCGGTCATTGCGGATTATTTTATAATTGCCACGGGTTCTAACGAGCCTCAGATAAAGGCCATGGTGGACAGTGTGGACGAGACCTTTTCGAAGAGGGGCATCGAGCCTAAGAGCACCGAGGGCTACAAAAGCGCAAATTGGGTGCTCATGGACTACGGCGATATAATAATTCATATCTTCGATGAAGAGAACAGGCTGTTCTATGACCTCGAAAGGATATGGAGGGATGGTAAGGAGATAGAGCTGTAGCAGGTGCTATTAACCTTTTATATGATAGGCCCTTTAGTTACCTATACAGCCGGAAAACACCGAAGACATGGCCTAAGATCTCGCATTTATCGACTATGATCGGCTCCATATCATCGTTTTCAGGCTGGAGGCGGATATGCCCGTCTTCCTTATAGAAGGTCTTTACCGTTGCGCCGTCATCTATCAGGGCAACAACGGTATCTCCATTTTTGGCAGTATTTCCGGAGAGGACAAAGACCACATCCCCATCCATTATCCCCATATTTATCATACTGTCACCCTTCACCTTCAGTAAGAAGGTCTCAGAGCTGCCTGCACCCTTGGGAAGCATATCCACTGGAAGAGGGAAATAGCCTTCGATATTCTGCTCGGCAAGAATGGGCTGTCCGGCAGCCACCTGGCCTATTATCGGAATACTGGTCATCTCTGTTCTGACCATTTCAAAGCTGTCATCTAAGATCTCTATAGTCCTGGACTTGGTGGGATCCCTTCTTATATAACCATTCTTTTCCAGAGTTTCGAGATGCGCATGGACAGAAGAGGTGGACTTTAGACCCACTGCATCACAGATCTCACGGACAGAGGGCGGAAAGCCCTTGTTCAGGATCTGTTCCTTTACAAACTCAAGTATTTCTTCCTGTTTCTTACTTATCTTTCCCTGCATTTAGAATGATACTCCTTTTTTAATTTTATAGTAAACGACATTAGGCTTTGCCTAATGGCGTTTGCTGCGCCGGATTTTGGCCGCTTCAAGCGGCATATTACCTTACAAAATCCGTGCGCATCCGCCGGGGGCTTTATAGTAAACGGCAGATTTATCTGACGTTTACTATAGAACTGCATCATAGCTGATCTGTTCCTTTTCCACCCTGTATCCCTGTGTTACCCTCACTACCGGCAGGTCTTCCTCGATCAGTGAGAGCAGGTCTTTTTTGCCGTCCTTTATCCTCTGAACCCTGAAATAAGTCTCTTCTCCTGGCTTGCTGTTCTCATACATCTTCTGGAAGGCAAAAGCCATCATGGCTAACAGATCCTTTTTGTCATTGGGACCGTGGGCGATAAAAAGCTCCGGTGAGAAATCTCCGCTGGTCGTACGGTGTATCATAAAGATCCCGTCCACATGGTTCTTACGGACTACAGCGCAGGAAACCGAACCGTCATACCAGACCGGCGGAAGAAGCTCGATGTCCTCTGCATTTTTATAGGGTTCGGAATTGGAATAGGACAGCAGGGCTTTGCCGATCTCCATTACCGACAGCTTCTTTAACGGGACGACAACGGAGGGAACCTTCGCCTTCCCCAGCTCCGTTTGAGCGAGATAGCTGACCGGCACGAACGCGAGCCAGTTGTCCGTATCCTCCAGCTCAAACCCATTTGATCTGAAGATTTCTTTTGCCTTGTCGCTTAAGGGGAGGAGTTCCAGGGTGGAGGCCGCAGCTCCGACTTCCCTGACCTGCCTTGTGTATTCTTCCAGGAGCTCCCTCGCGGTCATGCTGTCTACCGAGCGAAAATATTGAATATGCGACATCGGAGTGCCGCCATCTCTCATATTCCACAGTATCCACGTCATAACGCCGCAGGCTTCCCCCTCCTCGGTGGTCGAATAGATCCCGCGGTAATACTCCCTTCCCAGATTTTCCAGTATATCCGGGTGGATCAGTTCCTTACATTCATCCACGTTGTCGATCGTAATCGTATGCAGCATACTTATATACCATGCTTTCTTAAATATTTTGGAGAAAAAAAAATCAGAGGACGGTTTCTGGTGCTCCCTTTCAAGGTAATCACCAGAAACCGTCCTCTGATCATTAAACTATCGTATCATAGAGACTCGACAGATCTGCTGTGGAGGAGGCACCGGAGGCGCTGTAGGTTGACTTTGAACCGCCAAGCTTCCCCTCTGCAATACTTGCTGTCAGGGTCGCCTTGCTCGCCACAGTGTCCGCATATGTTCCCTGACCGTCAAACAACGACTTAATGGAGCTGATGCTGGCAGAATTAAACTTATCTCTGTCTATTGAGAGATACCCGTCCTTATCCGTTGAAACCCCGATACTGCCTAAAAGGCTTGAATTTGTCGTCGTTGCAAATATTGTATTTAACGTCTTGGTGTTAATGGACTTTGTATCGGAGGCGGCTCCGTTCTTTATGGCATCGTTGTAGGACTCCACAAAGCTGTTAAGCTTATCATATATTGCATCGTAATTATATTTTGAACTGCTCTTCTCTCCTGATGAGGAGGTAACCTCATAATCTCCCTCGGCATAGAGGCTGCTGTCATTTAAGGCTTTAGCGGATTTAGCGAGGGAATTAAACGCCGCCTTAACCTTGGAAAGCGTCGTATCGGAATCCTCATTCTCAGCCTTTGCTTCAGCATCCAGCTTCTTGTAATACTGCTTTAAAAGCTTGGAATAGGAACCGTTCTTGATCTGGCTGTACTGGGATGAAAGACCGAAAATCCCTGTAGTATCCGCGCTGTTGTTGGCAGTACTTGCCGTTGTAAAAAGAGACGTTACGTTGTCGTTTGCTCCTACCTTAAAAATACTGTTGCTCATAATCAACCTCCTTGTTCTTATCTGAAACCACCTTGTTCACAGCATCAATATATACTCATTAACGATATTCTTTTCCTTTTCGTTAATGAGTCCGCGCCTGCTGCATGCCGCCTGCCGCTTCGAGGGCTGATTGCCTCTTGCGGCTGGTCGCATCGTGTTATACCGTTAACGGAAATCATTTCAGTTAACAAGTATAACTTACCTTTGAAAGTTATATCGGCAAAAGAAAAGCCTTTCTTAAGACATTTCCTATTCACACTCGAAAAATTTTTTCATAGAGAAGATATTCTTCCCGTCCACATGCTTATAGGCAACCTCATCCATGCTCTTCTTGACCATATAGATGCCAAGCCCTCCGATCTCCCTTTCCTCGGCTGAAAGCGTAACGTCCGGGTCCTCCTTTGCCAGGGGGTCGTATGGCACTCCGCTGTCCGTCAGGGTAAGCTCCACTCCTGAGGGATCATCCAGGACATCAAGTTTTATGTTAACCTGACCCGTATCCGGAGTATAGGCATAATGTGCCACGTTTACGTACATTTCCTCCAGCGCTATATCCAGCTGCGTCTGCTCCTTGAACGGACAGCCCATCTCCTCCAGCTGCGTATCCAAAAACATCAGCACTTGATCTAAGTTTTCAACCCTGGCTTCTAATGTGATTTCCTTCATACTTAAAATCTCCGCTTTTAGTGTATTCTAAAAGTATTATTTTGCATGCCACTATCCCGCGAGGGCTTTGCAAAGCAAAATCCCAAGTTTAATGTAATTTAAACCCAAGCATTGTGATATCGTCGAACTGGGGCGCATCGCCCACAAACTCGTCCACCGAAGTCTTGACCGCTGCAAGCAGCTCCTCCATGGTAGCATCGCCGTTTTCGTTGAGGGCTTCTATCATCCTGTCCGTACCGTAGAGCTCATTATTGGCGTTCGTAGCCTCCGCCACTCCATCCGTGTAGACGTATAAAACATCTCCTTTATGAAGCTCAAACTCATTCTGCCTGAACCTTATACCCTCCATTGTAGCGACAGCAGGGGAGTGCTTGTTAACGATAAGCTCGAATTTTCCGTCCGCCCTCTTTATAGCCGGATGCTCGTGTCCTGCGTTGGCCTCAAGTCCCTTGCCCGTTGTGAGGTCTAAAATTCCAAGCCATACGGTTACAAAGAGCTCCGCCTCATTTCCCTCGCAAAGCTGGTTATTTACGTATTTAAGTATCTCTGCAGGTTCTCCTCCCATGAGAGCCCTGTTTTTGATAAGCGTTTTGGCAATGACCATGAAGAGCGCCGCGGGCACTCCCTTACCTGAAACATCAGCCATGACCATAGCTATATGGTTATCATCGAGCAGGAAGAAGTCGTAGAAATCTCCTCCGACCTCCTTTGCCGGATTCATCGTGGCATAGATATCGAACTGCTCCGTCTTCTCCGGGAAGGGCGGGAATATTCTCGGCAGCATGTCCGCCTGTATCTGGGTAGCTACGTTGAGCTCCGCTCCTATCCTCTCCTTCTCCGCCGTAACCTTTGTCAGGTTGTCGATATATTCGGTAAGCGAAGCCGACATATTGTTAAAAGATGTGGCCAGGTCACCTATCTCGTCGTTTTCAACGATCTCAGCCCTGTGGGAAAGATCTCCTCCGCTGATACGCATTACGTCGTCCCTTAAGGATATGAGCGGTTGAATTATACGCTTTGTAAAGGCTCCCGAAAGAAGGGTGACCGCCACCGTTATAACTATCAGCACTATTACCAGCAGCGTAATGGTTATGCTTATGGTCCGCCCTATTGAGCCCGTAGTGGCATCGGTTCCTTCATCGATAATATCCGAAATCTTCGAAACAGGGTCGGAAATGCTTTCCGCCGGTATACAGATCACGAGGGTCCATTCTGTCAGCCCAATCTCCGAATAGGAGTAGTAAATATTCGCGGCAGTTCTCGTGATGCCGTTCCTTCCGTCCAATATCTGATCCGCGACCTCAAAGATGGGCTGGCTGGTATCCGTCCTTATATTGCTGAGCTCCTCGGAATTCTCGTCCATATAGGGAGAGGCAATTACATTTCCCTCCTTATCAACTAAGATAACGTAGGAGCCGTCACTGCTTTCCAATGCAATGATAGAATTGAGCATGTCCGAAACGAGGATATCCATACCCACAACTCCGGCGACCTCGCCCTTTTCATTGTGGAAGGGCATGGCACAGGTTATGGTCAGTCCCCTGCCGTAGTTATCCAGATAGGTGTCCGTAAACATAACCCCGTCCTTGTTCTTGGCCGGCTCATACCAGTTAGAATCGAAATAGTTATAATACGACTCCTTTCCGGGTCCGGGATCTGCCAGCTGTGACGAGAGATCGTAGCTTATGAGCACTCCGCTCTCTGTTCCCAGAAATATGGTGGCGATCTCCTGCTTGCCAACTGCGATGACCGACGAACACATGGGCTCTATATTGCCCAGAAGCTCCATCTCCTCCTGAATATCGGCGAGCTTTATGCTTTCATCCGCAAGGTCCCTCATGAGTACGTATTTTCCCTGATTTTTCTTATCGGGAGGAAGCACAGGGACCGGATTATACTGTGACTTATGCTGGTACAGATATTCCAAGCTGCTGCTTAAGCTCTCTACATAGCCCGAGATCCTGTTAAGCTGCGCCCCCGCATACTCCGCACGGCTGTCCGCCACGTTTTTACGGTTCTGCTCCATCTGCTCAGTCAGAGCCTGCGCTGCCACAGAGCTGGCCGAAGCTCCCAGCCACTCACTGTCCTCGATGACCCGGCTTCTGATTATCCCCATGCCCATCATGGCGATTATACTGCTTATTACCAGCGCCACCAGGGTAAATCCCAGCAGCATGCGCTGGACTCTTTTGGAAATCGACTTTCTCTTCATCATATTAAATTACTTTGTCCTCCGGTAAACACCATATTATTGGCCTTAGCCTTATCCACATCCCTAAATATCACATATCACGGTATAGTTATCGTGCCAGGGCTCCACGACCTCGGGATGCTCTTTCACATGGCCGCTTATAAAGTCTTTAAGCTTCTCCCCGGTGAAGCTCTTAAGCTCCTCTGAGTCCACCTTCGCAAAAACCGGACAGCCCTCCGCCAGGGCGATGACCCTTCTGTCCCCTTTTTCCATGATCCTTAGGGGCCAGACCTCGCATACAAAGGGCTTATCCTCAGGATCTAAGATACAGCCCTCCTGATTGAAGGGGCAGCGGGCCTCCTCCTCAGGATCGTCGCTCTTATATTCATTGTCCAGATCTATTGTAAATACATCGTCCCCTATGGACTTAAATCTGGCAAAGGGATATTTTTTCTCCAGCCGTTCTTTACTTACCCTGTCAAAGGGAGGGGTCTCCCATAAGCTCTTTCTCCTGTAGGAGCAGCAGAACTGACACGACTTACAGTCACTTTTTTTTAAAAACCTGCTAAGCATCTAACCCCTCTAAACCTTCCTTACATCACAATATGTACATAATTCATACCGTCCGCATAATAGTGGGACGACCTTAAGGCTCTGTGGAGAATGAGCTTTAAGCCGATAAGATCCTCCTCGGGCACGTTTTTTTCCGCCCTGAAGGGTGTTACGCTCTCCCCCTCATACTCGAAGTCGATAGAAACACTGTCGTGAAACCTGACACAAACCTTCGACTTTATTTCCTTATTTTTCTCCATCAGCCTGATATGCACCTCTTCTATGCAGTTTTGCACTCCGAATATCTCTTTCATCGTCAGCTTATGCTTCATGAAGGCATATTCCTCGAGGCCCTCGTTAAAGAGGCCCAGGCTCTCCGGATCAGAGGTGAGGGTCCCCTCATACTCCTTAAGCGGAGTTGCCCAAGGGGGCAGGATCGGGTTTATGCATACTATACTGGTCAGCAGGATCAGTACGGGTATTCCCACTACTATTCCCATGACGAAATACGCCGCAAAATAACGTGCAAAAGCAGTTTCCGGGTAGATCAGCTCCGCTATCGCTCCCGCAATGGCCGAAAGTACAAAGAGGATGGAGCCGTATTTTATATATTCCTGACGCCTTTTCAAAAAGACCGTTCCGTTGGCAGGAGGAATCTTATGCCATAGGGCCCAAATGCCTATTCCTACGATGAGGTCCGCCACACATTCACCCAATATATCCGTAATAGCCGCAGACGAAAGGCCACCGGCCAAAATGCAGCCCGCACAGCAGCCAAAAGCCCCGTAGGGACCGAAGACCAGTCCCATGATTATGGCCAGGAAGTTCTTTATGCCTATGCTGTCCCCGAATCTCAAAAACCCTGTCCGGCGCACGGAAAAATCCAAAACAAAATAGATGACCGCACAGGCGATGAATATCTGTATATATCTGCGGATCCTACGCCTTTTTT
>JAGBNT010000070.1 GCA_017634255.1 Lachnospiraceae bacterium | reverse complement strand
TTGCTGGCGATAGATATGCCTATGACGAAGGATAAGGAGGTGCAGCGTCGGGCCCAGGAGGAAGGGGCTCTTTTGATGGAGTCCTATGCCGCGGAGGGAAAGAACGTGGTCTACCTTACCCTTGGAGATTCCACGGTTTACTGCACCTTTGCCTACCTGCAGGAAATACTTGAGCAGGATGGCTATAAGGTGGAGCTCGTGAGCGGAATACCGTCATTTTGTGCAGCCGCGGCGCGGCTTGGCATCCATTTGTCGCTGTGGAATGAGCCTTTGCATATAATCCCTGCTCTGCATAAGCTGGATGAGAGCTACGAAATGGAGGGCAATTACGTGCTTATGAAGTCCGGGAGCAAAATGCGCGAGGTCAAGGAGCAGCTGCGCCTAAACGGCAGAGGGGCTGTCATGGTCGAAAACTGCGGGATGGAAAACGAGAAGGTATACCGGAGCCTTAATGAGATACCCGACGACGCAGGCTATTTTTCGCTTATAATCTCCAAAGAGCAGCAAGCTAAAGAATAAAGCCGGAATGCTTGAGATAAGGGGACTAACAAAAAAATTCGGGGATCTTACCGCTGTGGATGATATTTCCTTTACCGTTGAGGACGGGGAATTTTTCGGTCTTCTTGGACCCAACGGGGTGGGAAAGAGCACTACCATAGATATGATATCAACCGTGCTCCTGCCTACGTCGGGGGAGGTTCTCTTAGACGGGGTTAAGCTCAGCAGACATTCCGACAGGAGGAAGAGGTCGATAAGCGTCGTGACGCAGGAATATTCGATGCGCCAGGATATGAACGTGGAGGAGGTCTTAGAGTATCAGGGGCGTCTTTACATGCTTCCGGCTGAGGTCATTAAGGAGAGGCGGGAGAAGCTTTTATCCTTTGCAGGTCTCATTGAGCATAGATGGAAGAGGGTGCGGCATTTATCGGGCGGTATGAAGAGACGGCTTATGATAATCCGCTCGCTTTTGACCGAGCCGAAGCTTTTGCTCCTAGACGAGCCTACGGCGGGCATGGATGCCATTTCAAGGCGACATACCTGGGGACTTTTAAAGGAGCTTAACAAAAAGGGCTTAAGCGTAATACTCACCACCCACTATCTTGAAGAGGCAGAGAGCCTGTGCGACAGAGTCGCCCTCATCAACAAGGGGCGGATAGCGGCGTTAAATTCTCCCGGGGCGCTTATAAAGGAGCTCGGAGAATTTGCGGTTGACATAACTATAAATGAAAAACAGACGACGCGGTATTTTAAGGAAAGGGAGGCTGCCATCTCCTTTTTATCGGAGAGCGGAGAGGGCGGTAACGGAACCTTCAGAAATACCGGGCTCGAGGATGTTTTTTTGGAGACAGTGGGGGACAGATGGGTATAGTCACGGTCCTTTGGGAAAAATGGCTGGAATTTAAAAGGGATTTTTTAAAGATCACCCTTTCGGTGGTAATAGCGCCGGTAATGTACCTTATTGTTTTCGGAATAGGGATAAAGACCGATATAGACGGCAGACCCTATCTCCAGTATCTAATCCCCGGCATGGCTGCAATGGCTACGATGACGGGAAGCTTCGGAGCGGTGGCGCAGAATATGAGCGTGCAGCGGCTCTATGAGAGGGCGCTCGACCAGGTCATGATCTCCCCGACTCCGCTGTGGCAGTTCCTCTTCGGACAGATAATCGGCGGGGGTTTAAGGGGACTCTACGCCGGCTCAGTCATCATCCTCATAACCCTGCCTTTTCAGGCAGGGCTCAGGTTTACGCCGCTTTCATTTTTCATTATGCTGCTTAACGGGATGGTGTTTTCTACATTGGCTCTTGTGCTGTCATTTTTTGCAAAGAGCTATTCCGATGCCCCGAGGTACAATTCCTACATAATCGTACCGATGTCTTTTTTATGCAACACCTTTTTTTCTGTGGATTCGCTCCCGGCAGGGTTCAGGCAGCTGATAGGGATACTGCCGCTTTCACAGACCTCAGGAATGATGCGCTCCATAGCCTTTGCTTCACCCTTCCCTCCCACAGGGATACTGGTCCTGATAGTCTATCTCGCTCTGTTCTCAGCGATCTCATGTGTCTATATCTATAAAAAGAAAAACAGGTAGAGGATGCAGTGTTACTGTTCACAGGCGAACTGCGCATTTACTGCGCAGTTACGCCCCAATGTGTTGTAGTTTAAATGGGTTTTGCCCCATCGCCGAAGGCGATTTAATTGGCAAAACCCGTTACGTTCGCAGCCTGAAAGGCTGTGAACAGTAACGATGCAGTAACAAGATACTTTCACCGGGGGCAGTTGCGACAGCCCCCACTTGTGAACAGCAACAAGAATCCTGCAAAAATAATTAAAGTTTATTGAAATATTTTTAGATTAGTAGTATTGTAAGCGTTGGTTAATATGAGATGGGAGTTTTGAACTGGCTGAGTCGTTTGCTATATATTTTGCACCAGTTAAAAACACCAAGTAAGAGATTATTAAAGAGGAGGAAAACATGAAAAAACCATTTACAGTAATTATGTCAACCGTGCTGGCAATGTCACTTTTATCCGGATGTACCGGAACAGGGGCTGAAACGGCAGCTCCGGCGGATACGGCAGCAGCAGAAACAGCAGAGGCTCCGCAGGAGACGGCAGAAGCGGCAGAGACAGCGCAGGAAGCGCCCGTGGACGATAAGGCAGCGGCAGACGAGGTGGCAGCCCGTATTGACGCAATCTACGTACAGGAGAGGACTGCGGAGACCGACGCACAGTGCGAGGCGGCAAAGGCAGGGTGGGACGCCCTGACTGACGCACAGAAGGAGCTTGTGGAGGGCGAATTTGCTGATCCCGACTATTTTGGAAGAGATACAGGGGATGCGACCTTAGACGACCCCTTAAATCAGGATGATATCGGAGAAAACGAGCTTTTAGTGGTAAGCTTCGGAACCTCCTTTAACGACAGCCGTGTAGCTGATATAGGCGGTATCGAGAAGGCGCTTATCGTCGCATATCCCGACTGGTCGGTGCGCCGCGCCTTTACCGCACAGATCATAATAAATCACATCCAGGCGCGGGACAATGAGAAGATAGACAATATGGAGCAGGCACTTGAAAGGGCGGTAAGCAACGGAGTAAAGAATCTTGTTATCCAGCCCACACACCTTATGCATGGCGCTGAGTATGACGAGCTTAACGCGGCTCTTGACAAGTATAAGGATAAGTTCGAGACGGTTGCGGTGGCGGAGCCCCTTTTAGGCGAGGTAGGAAACGACGCTACCGTTATCAATGCGGATAAGGAGAGCGCAGCAAAGGCTGTAGTTGCCGAGGCGGTGAAG
>JAGBNT010000069.1 GCA_017634255.1 Lachnospiraceae bacterium | reverse complement strand
GGGCACCAGGACTATCCACAAAATACTGAAGCCCTCCGTCGTTCCGGAATACAGATAATAGATGGTTACTACGACCATTAGCACTACCAGTGTGGGTGTGGCGTACTTCACGGTGTTGAACCTTATGATCCCGATAAGGTTGACCAGCATGACGATGCATATGATCCCGTTTGCGACGGCCATGTTCGGACTTCCGGCGTAGAGGTTGATGGGGACAAAAAGCCCGCAGATAATTGCAAAAATAACACATACCATGCGGCAGGAGGTAATGTTTATCTCATCATCCTTGTTAAATAGTATCTTCCAGCTTTTTATGGCCTGATTTTCTTCCTTCTTATCCTTCATCCTCTAAACCCGGTGACCGCCCCTCTCATTTGACCTCGTTGATCTCAATGCTGACAGTTCCGTCGTCTGACTTATCCAGGAAGATCTGATATTTTATCTTCTTGGAATCCCCTTCATAGAAATTGTAAAGCTCGTTGGAGCCGGTCATGACCAGAGCCGAGGAATAGACGAGTCTGGATGAAAGATCGTATTTTTCATTCATCGCCATATAGTCAATGCCGTAGTAATATGCGTTATGGGAACGGCCATGGTAATAGAGGCTTCCGTCGTCCCTGTAGACGAAATTTTCCCTGATCAGGGTCTCATAGCCGGGACTATCCTCCATCGTCCTGTCGAAATCCCTTATCTCCAGGTTCCTGAGCTGCCCAGAAATATACTCCGAGGTCTTGGAATATCCCGACATCCTCTCCTCGGCGTTAAGGCTCATGGGCTGGAAGGAATATGTCTTCTTCGACCTCTCATATTTGGCGATTGGAAAGGCCTCGAGCGACGCCTTCTTCTTAAGGGTGAGGTCGTAGTACCAGCGATATGCCACGGCCAGTCCCTGACCGCTCTTCGTATCGTAATATACCTCAAATTCCTTGTTGCCGAATTCGTCCACATATTCGCCTATAGCGGACTTTTCATCGAGGCCCTTGGCCTTGAGACACTCGTTAAGGTCCTTGTATTCCTCCGTTATCTGCTCCGGAATCTCCTGCTCTTCGCCCTCTGTCTCCTCCCCGGAGCCCGTCTTTTTATCCGCCTGGGGCTTCTCCTTGAGCTCTCCCGTATAGAAAATGACCTCGTCCGGGATATCTTCGGCATAGACCTGGAGATTATTGATTATCATGGACTTATAGAAATCCTGATTTATCGGCTCGAGGTCGTTGTCGAGCTCCATCGGACCCTCGTATATGAGCTTATCCTCCATGGCGTCAAAGATCCTCATGGAGGTCTTCTCGTAATTTCCCTCTGCTACCTCATATTCCCAGCGCTTTACCTTCGGGCACTTTCCCGCCTCCCAGAAGACCTGGTAAAAGTCCCTGCTGCCCGACATTTCCTTTCTCTCCTCGGTGTACAGGAGGATGTTGTAGGTGCCCTCCAGCAGGCCCTCATAGGCCGGTACGCTTATGGCGTCGAAATTAAATTTTTTGCCATTCTCATCCAGGATATAATAATAGCCGCTGTACTCCTCACTGCTCTTTTCCGGGTCAAATACCGAAAAGCCCTTGTACTCCCCGCCGGAGACCAGATTGTCATATCTGAAATAGGGGACTCCCTGTATGTCCATATCCCCGAATTCCTGAACCAGATTGCCCTTGGCATCAAAAAGGCGCATAAAGGCCTTTTCCGGGGCCTTAATATATAAAAGGGAATAGCCCTTCATGCTGTCCTCGAAGGGAAAGGACACGGTGATGGCTATCTCCTCTCCGTCCACCACTCCCACCTCATCCAGGGACTGTGCCACGTTCTCAAAGGGCGTCGCCTCACTCCGCTTATCCGAATCCTTATTCACGGCCCCCAGATTCAGCGAATCGTTGAAGATGTCCTCCGGCGCCAGGCCGTTATAGGAGGCCGCGGCCGCTCTGACAGCCGCAACGCTGCTTGCGCTTCCCGCATTTTCCCCAAGCACGGAGCAGCCGGTCAGGGCCGCTCCCAAAACAAACAAAGGCAACACTTTGAAAAATTTTTTCATAAAATAACTCCAACTAAAACACGCCGGCACATCGAAACACCTGCCGGATCTCTGATTCTTCAATTCCCGGGTGCGGCATCCTGATCTTAATTTTATCCTATTGGACACCTGACATAAGCTGCTGCTGAAGAGCGGCCGCTGCCGCAGCTGCCGCCGCGTTAGCATCGTTTATACTCTGCTGCAGGGCCGCGTTCTGAGCCGCTGCCGCTGCCGTGGCCGCATCGACGGAATGAGGGCAGAAGCCCAGCGCAGGATTTACGCTCGCCGTCGGCACCTTATAGGGACAGCTCTCCGTCGCCACCTGTCCGGTGAGAGCACATACATATAACTGCTGAGTTCCGAAGCTGTGAACCCCGTTGCAGTATTCCTTGGGCACCGTTCCCTCTGCATAGTATTCGCTGTGGGCACTGCCGTCAAGGGCACATACGGAATCCAGAGCCAGCTTGCCGGTCTTGTTGCAGGCTACCGCTGTGGTTATTCCTGCCGGCATCGGGAAGCCCGGATCATCGAGGCCCTCGTGTATGCGGCTCATAGTCTCCCTCCAGATCGTCTTGGCCAGATTGGCCTCGTCTCCGGATTTAAGGTCGACGTTATTGTCAAAGCCGGCCCAGGTCGTACAGGTATAGTAAGGCGTAAAGCCGGAGAACCACACGTCGTTTTCATCGGAGGTAGTTCCGGTCTTACCCGCTATGGACATACCGTCAAATCTTACCCGTCCGCCGGTACCCTTTGTAACAACGTCCTCCATGGCGCTCGTCAGGAGCCAGGCCGTAGTGGGCTTCAATACCTGGGAGCTCTCCTTTTCGTTCTCCAGTAGGACGTTTCCGTCGTGATCTAAGATCTTCGTATAGAATTTAGGCTTGATATATTCGCCTCCGTTGGCAATGGTCGCATAGGCCGCGTTAAGCTCCAGATTCTTCACTCCATCAGTGATTCCTCCGAGGGCGAGGGTCTGGGTGATATCGGAGAATATCCTGCCGTCTGAGGTCTCCCTCTTTTCCACCAGGGTGGTGAAGCCCATGCGCTGTAGGTAGTCAAAGCCCAGCTGCGGAGTGATGTCCGTCAGCGTCTTTACGGCCACTATATTCAGGGACTGCTCTATACCATAGCGCAATGTACAGGGGCCCTTGTAGCCCGAATACCAGTTGTTGACCGGGCGCCCGTTGGCATAGGCATAGGGCTCGTCTATCTGCACGTCTCCGAGGGTCTTTAAGCCCGTATCCAGAGCCGGCGCATAGGTGGAGACCACCTTGAAGGTGGAACCCGGCTGCCTCGTAGTATCGGTGGCGCGGTTCAGGGTAAGCGAAGCCTCCTTCTTTCCCCTGCCTCCGATTATGGCCTTGACGTAGCCTGTCTTCTGGTCCTCGATAGTCATGGAGATCTGCGGCTGGGGAGTCGTGGACACTACCTCGTCCACAAATTCGTAGCCCTGGGAAAGAATGTACTCCTTATAGGCCTCAGCCCCTGCATTGGCGTCCGAGACCGTCTTATAGAGCCTCTCGTAGCCCGAATTGCTCTCCCTGAAATATTTCTGCATGGCCTCGGAAGAGAAATTGTGGTACTCTCCCTCGGCATCTGTTACGGTAAGTCTGTAGTCCAGAAGATATCTGGTGCTGGCCGGATAGTTGTCCTCATTTGCGGTGACCTCATCCGCGATAGCCTGTATTTTCGGGTCCTGAGTGGTATATATGGAAAGTCCGCCGGAATAGAGCTGGTTGTAGGCCTGGGTCTCCGAAAAGCCCAGCTTTTCCTCCATATCCTCCATTATCTGCTTGGTAAGGGCATCCACGAAATATGAGTTTATCGAATTTTCCTCACTCTGGGCGTTTATGGTCTGTATCCTGGAATATACGTCGTCATCCAAGGCCTCCTTATAGGCCTGCTCCGTGATATAGCCCTGCTCCAGCATATTCCTCAATACCTTTGAACGTCTCTCGGCGTTATTGTCCGGGTGTGAAATCGGGTTATACCGGGAGGGATTCTGGGTTATCCCCGCGATGACCGCATCCTCGGAAAGATTTAAGTCGGATACGTTCTTATTAAAATATCTCAAGGACGCCGCCTGAACTCCGAGGGTATTCTGCCCCAGGTTTATGGTATTCAGATACAGCTCGAGGATTATGTCCTTATTCACCGTATCCTGCTTTTCCAGCTGGACGGCCAGAAACTGCTCCTGAATCTTACGCTTCAGCTTCTCGGCAAAGGAGGACTCCGAGGTCCAGGAGGTAAATACGTTATTCTTGATGAGCTGCTGGGTTATAGTGGAAGCTCCCTGGGAAAAATCCCTGGTAGTGATACCGGTGTACGCGGCACGCACTATACCCTTGAGATCTATGCCGTTGTGCTCATAAAAACGCTCGTCCTCTATGGCCACAAAGGCATGCTGGAGGTCTAAGGGAATCTTGTCAATGGTCTGATAAATTCTGTTGGAATCCGCCGCCACCAGCTTGGTCATCCTGTTTCCCTCGGCATCGTAGACCGTGGAGGAATAGCCCACAGGCCTTATATCCTTCTCGTTTATCTCCGGGGAGGAGGCCAGGACTCCCTTAAAGGTGCCTATGCCCGCTGCCGTTCCTATGGCGGCCACGGCGATCATCCCCAAAATGAAGATACGGAAGAAGGTTATAAAGAACATATTTGATATCTTAGGTAAACGGGACTTCAGCTGCCTCTGCCGGCGCCTGACCCCCATCGGTGAATAATTCATTTAAGCTTCCTCTTTTTTATGATACATCCTATAATGCAAAAAATCATTACACTTCAGTGGCTAAACCACTGAAGTGCAACGCGCTCGCCACAATTAAATCTGCTTCGCAGATGGGCGGCTCGCCTACTCCAATACTTTATTGGCCTGTAGCCACGCAGCAGAGTGCGTGGCTCAGGACCGAATTGTAAAAAAACCCTAATTAGTATAACATTTTTGTCAACCTATGCCACATTTTTTTGCCGGATTTGTTATACTTTAACTCAGTTGTTTTTGCCCCTTCACGGAGGAACATTATGAAAAGAAGGCTCAGTCTGCTTTTTACGGTCGGCATTATTCTGGTGGTGGTCTTTCCGACTTTATGCGAAGCTTCGCATAAAGTCGGGAAAACGGTCTCGTCTCCTGGGCAAGGC
>JAGBNT010000068.1 GCA_017634255.1 Lachnospiraceae bacterium | reverse complement strand
TCATATGACGACACCAAAGCTTATATGGGGATAGTGCCCTCTTTTTTACGGCTATTCGCCGGGTGTTGTCATAGGCAACAATCTTAAACAACAGATTGGAGGCATTTATACTTGAAACGATGTCTCCGTGAATAATTCAGGATTAGCGATCTTATCGTCATGATCAAAAAACGTGCCGAGGATAAGAAGCTGGAATTTAAGACCGAGATTGATCCCACTCTCCCCTCCGTACTCTTCGGCGATGAGATCAGGGTGCGCCAGATCATAACGAACCTGCTTACAAACGCTGTAAAATATACGGAAAAAGGTTCCTTCACCTTAAAAATAGAGGGGCATAAAAAGGACAGCAATACCATAACCTTAAAGGTCGCTGTAAAGGACTCCGGGATCGGAATAAAGGAGGAGGACATGACAAAGCTCTTCTCCGCCTTCGACCGGATCGAAAGCTCAAGAAACCGCCACATAGAGGGTACAGGGCTTGGAATGAGCATTACCCAGTCCCTCCTTGAAATGATGGACAGCCGCCTTGAAGTAGAGAGTGTCTACGGGGAGGGCTCGGTCTTCTCCTTTGAGCTGGAGCAGCGTATCATTAACCCTGATGAGATAGGCGATATCGAAAAGGCCCTAAGCTCCCTTTCCGATAAGAATGTTAAATACCGGGAGAAGCTCAACGCTCCATCTGCCAAGATACTCGTTGTGGACGACACTCCCATGAATCTTACTGTCATCCGCGGGCTTTTAAAGACTACCATGATACAGGTGGACACCGCCGAGAGCGGAGCCGAAGCCCTTGTAAAATTTTCCACAAAGGACTACGACATGGTCTTTTTGGATCACAGGATGTCGGATATGGACGGCATAGAAACCCTCAATGAGATGAAGAGGCGCTTTGCCGCCAAGGCTGCCAAAACCCCTGTCATCTGCCTGACTGCAAACGCCATCTCGGGAGCCAGGGAGCAATATATCAAGGCTGGCTTTACCGATTACCTCACCAAGCCTGTTATAAGCGACCTGCTTGAAAACATGCTGATAAAATACCTCCCGAAGAATAAGGTATATCTTACCGGGGACACTGGAGAAAAGAAAAATAAAACAAATGCTGAGCTTCCTGCGTGGCTGAAATCCGTAAGCGGTCTCGATACCAAAAAGGGACTGCAGTACTGCGGCACAGTAAACGGGTATCTGGAGGCATTAAAGATCTTCCACTCCTCCATCGAGGCAAAGGCCTCCGATGTGGAGCAGGCGTACAACAGATCTGACTGGAATAATTATACGATTAAGGTCCATGCCCTAAAGAGTATGGCGCGTTCCGTGGGAGCCACAGAGCTCTTCGAGCTGTCCGAGGCTTTAGAGCATGCCGGAGATAACGGGGATATGGAGAAGATCCACCGTGACACAAAGGGCTTTCTTAAAATGTACCGTTCGTTCGGAAAGGCCTTAAACCCCATAGACGGCGATGAAAAGCCGGATAAGGATCCTGCTCTTCCGCTTATAAAGGATTCGCAGATAAAGGACGCCTACAATACCATAAGGGAGATATCCTCTTCCTTTGACTTTGATACGCTTACAATGATAATGGATTCACTTAAAGGCTACAGATTCCCAGACAGCGAAAGGGAGCGCTACGAGGCTTTAAAGGTCGCGGCAGCCATTCCCGATTGGGACAAGTTAGCAGGCATCCTGGATCCTGATACATTGTGAGCCTGCTACGCCAATTTTGATAAATCAAAATTGGTCACTACATTTAGAAGGGAGTTTTTATGTTTGACGGATTTAGTTTTGATGATGAAGAGACTATTGAGCGCTCCATACTCTTTGTGGGCGGGGACAGCACCAGCTTCATGATAAGCGCCATAATCAAAAACCTCAAGGAAGCCGGCTACGGAGTCATCCCCGTGGAGCCTACGGTTGAAAAGCTCAATGCCCACCGGGAGGACACCAAGGCTATGATCATCTATCTGGATGATTATATCTACACCGACCGGGAGGTTTTGGTTTACATAAGAGATCTGTGCCTCGGAGGCGAGCAGTCCATAATCCTTGTGGGAGACGAGGGAGAGCTTAAGGTAGCCCATAAAGCCCTGCCCGAGGAGATAATATTTGAGGTTTTCGCACGACCTCTGGATATAAAAGCCCTGATAGAGGGTGTGGACAGGCTTTTAAAGCAAAATGCCGACCTTGTAAAGAAACGCACGATCCTTCTGGTGGACGACGACGGAGATTTCTTAAAGCTTGCCCGCTCCTGGCTGGGAAAGCGCTACCATGTCATCATAGTTAATTCCGGTATGCAGGCCATTACCTACCTTGCTACAAATACTCCGGATCTCATCCTGCTTGATTTCGAGATGCCTATAACCAGCGGTCCCCAGGTCATGGAAATGATACGTGCGGAGAGCAGGACCGCAAAGATCCCGATCTTTTTCCTCACGGGAAAGTCTGATACGGATTCTGTCATGCAGGCTCTAAATCAAAAGCCCGAGGGCTATATCTTAAAGTCCTCGGACCGCTACCGCCTTGAAGCCTATATCGACAATTTCTTCGAAGGAAAGAAGGAGACTTAAGCCCCGGCTCATCTCTGCCCTACTCCCCTCTCTCCACCTGCTGCCTGGCGACCAGCGCGGCGAAGAAGCCGCCTTTTTTAAGCAGCTCCTCGTATGTGCCGTCCTCGGCGATGCGCCCCTCGTTTAAGACAACGATGCGGTCGCAGTTCTTTATGGTGGAAAGCCTGTGGGCTATGACTATCCGGGTGCATTTTAGCGAATCCAGCGCATCCGATTCTGTCCTCCTGAAATGCCTCCCTGACCCTCGGAAATTATCGTCGCCATCCCCATGGCATCTCCCTTATATCCTCTGCTATCCCTGCCAGCTACGCCGCCTCCCAGGCGTCCTGCCTACGATAGCCACATACTGTCCGGGAGTTATCTTTAATGAAAGGTTGTCCAGAACCAGCGGGGAAGACTCTGAATAGCTGAAGGTAATGTTATTTAACTCTATTCCTCCGGAAAGCCTTTCCACCACCCTCTTATTCTCCGCCACCTCGTGCTCAGCCTCCATCAGCGGTCTTGCCATATCCAGTGTCGGCTTTATCTGCGCCACTGAAAAGGCTATGCTTCCAAGAGAAGTAAAGGCATAGGCTATACCGCTCTCCTTAGCCTCGTATTCCATCTGTTCGCGGGTTATCCTCATCTGATAAAAGGAGGTGGTTACGGACAGGGCGACGTTCGCTATGGTGACCGTAAGAGCCGGCGCCACCAGGGCAGGGGCATAAACAAAGACCTGACCTATATATACGAGTGAAAAAATCGAGGTAATCCCCGTGGAGACCAGGGTATTAAGGAGGATATCCACCAGGTTGCTGATATATTCGGCGCGGTTTGAGAGCTCTCCTGCGCTGTAATTCCTGAAAAATGCCGGAGGGAGCGAGAGTATCCTCATCATCGTTGCCGCCTCCACGCTTAAGTCCAGCTTTACGCTGATCTTATTTAAGAGCATTTCCTTAACCTTGTCGAAGAGCAGCCTGCTGACTGAGGAAAAGATCATAAAGACCGAGATCGCCACCAGTATCTGAATACTCCTCGAGCTGATAACGTCGGAAAATATCCTCTCATTAAAATACGGCACCAGCATACCCACAAGTGTAACTATACCGGTAAATATGAGGTACCAGATGAAATTTGATTTTTCTATATTCTCCCATATGTATAAAAGGAGACTTGTGACCTTGAGCTTTTTCATTGGAAAGGGCTTATAGAAAGCATATGCCCTGTTGTTAAAAAGCTCCTCCGCCTTTGTATTGATGTTTTTTCTCGTTCCGCTTTCTTAACCTCTCTTATCATTATCCCCGAGGGCTGCAGGAGATACTCCAATATCTCATCCATTTTTTCAATATTATCCGGCACCTCCCGGGAGTTGACCTTGTAATAGGACAGTATCTCATCGCAATCCCTTATGGTCGAAAGCCGGTGGGCTATTACCACCAGAGTTATCCCCCTCGCCTTTATCGCGTTTACAACCTCATATTCCGTCTGTGCATCCAGCGCACTTGTAGCTTCATCCATTATGATAAGTGTGGGGTCCTGCGCCAGGACTCTGGCTATCTCCAGTCTCTGCCTCTGACCGCCGGAGAAATCCTTACCTCCCTCGGTAAGATAATAGGAATACCCTCCGTCCCTCATCATTATATCCTCATGCAGATGGGCGTCCTTGGCGGCGAGGATGACCTCGAAATCCTCTATGGATTCGTCCCACATCTTAATATTATTCGCTATCGTATCCTCAAAAAGGATGATATCCTGATCCACCACCGCAACGGAGCCGGTGAAGACACTCCGATCAATCTCGGAAATCGGCTTTCCGTCAAACACAATCTCGCCGCTCCACGGTTGATACAGGCCGGAAATCAGGTTCGCC
>JAGBNT010000067.1 GCA_017634255.1 Lachnospiraceae bacterium | reverse complement strand
TCGTCCTCGTCTTCCTGGGGAGCGCCTGTACCCGCGGCGGGCTGCTGCACAGGAGGAACGTAGCTCTGGGCGGCCCCATCTCCCAATGCCGACCTGTCTATATTCATAAACTTTGTAAGCTCTCCGACCCACTTGAGATCAATATTAGCAAGGCCCCCGTTTCTCTGCTTAGCTATGGAGACCTCAGCTATTCCAGGTTTTTTCGATTCCGCCTTTGTATAATATTCATCCCTGTAAATAAACATTACCAGGTCCGCATCCTGCTCTATTGCTCCGGATTCTCTCAAGTCGGAAAGGATGGGCCGATGGTCCTGCCTTAGCTCGGGTGCACGTGAAAGCTGTGACAGCGCCACGACCGGACAGTCCAGCTCTCTGGCCAGAGCCTTCAGCGACCTGGATATATCGGATATCTCCTGCTGTCTGCTGGCCCCCGAATAGTTTTGAGTGCCTCCGCTCATAAGCTGGAGATAGTCCACCATTACCATATCCAGCCCCTGCTCCAGCTTTCTTCTCCTGCACTTGGAGCGCATCTCCGCTACAGAAATTGCCGGTGTATCATCTATGGTAAGTCCTGAGCGGGCGAACCTTCCGGCGCTGTTTATTATTTTTTCCCACTCGGAATCCTTGAGATCGGCCGTTCTTATCTTTTTTGAATCGACTCCGGAATCCATGGATATGAGCCTGCGCATCAGATCCTCGTCCGACATTTACAGAGAAAAGATCATGACCTTTTTGTTTTTCTTTAAAACCGCATAAGAGGCTATATTCAGCGCGAATGCCGTTTTACCCATGGAAGGCCTGGCGGCAATGAGGATAAGATTTGACCTCTGGAATCCCGCCGTATGATAATCCAGCTCCGAAAAGCCCGTAGGCACTCCCGTAATAAAGTCGCTGGATCTCGCGATATCCTGTATATGATCGAGGGTGGCTAAGACCACCTCGTCTATCGAGCGTATATCAGAGCTGCCCTTGGACTGTACAAGGTCAAAGACCTTCTTTTCGGTCTCGTTTAAAAGGTCCCCGGTGCTCAGAGCGCCTTTATAGGCCTCCTCCGCTATACCCTCACTGACTCTTATCAGAGTCCGTTTTATGGCATGGTTTTTTACAATATCACAGTAGCTCTTTATGGACGCACTGGTAGGCACCCTGTTTACAAGCTCGCCAAGAAAAACAGGATTCATCAGCTCCTGAGGAGCCTGCTTCTGCTTCAGTTTTTCGGTCACCGTCACGGTATCGGGGGACTTGCCTTCATTGGAAAGCTCCACTATCGCCTCAAACAGAATACCGTATTGCCTTTCGTAAAAATCATTGCCCTTAAGTATTCCCTGAGCGGTTATTATAGCTTCCTTATCCAGGAACATCGCTCCGATAACGGACTGCTCCGCGTCAGTTGAATGAGGCGGAATGCGTTTTATATCAGAACCATCCATATTTAAGCTGCCTTATTACTGTGCTTCTACATTTACCGCAAGCTCGGTGCTGACCTCCGGATGAAGCTTTACGGTTATCTTATAGCTTCCGATGGCCTTTATGGGCTCGGGAAGCACGATCTTTTTCTTGTCTATGCTGAGATCCGCCTGCTCCTTTGCCGCCTCTGCGATCTCCTTGCTGGTTACGGAGCCGAAGGTCTTTCCGCCCTCTCCCGCCCGTATCCTCAAAGTAACGCTGGCCTTTTCTATCTTTGCTGCCTCTTCCTTTGCCGCAGCCAGCTCCTCCGCAGCGATATGAGCCTCATTAGCCTTCTTTAATTTAATGTCGTTCAGATTTTTGGGGGTCGCTTCTACCGCAAGATTCTTCGGAAGCAGGAAATTTCTTGCATATCCGTCGCTTACGTCGATGATATCATCCCTCTTACCCTTTGACTTAACATCCTGCAAAAGTATTACTTTCATTGTCCCTTGTCCTCCTGTAATTCAACAACGGTACGCCTGTTTTTCTCGACCTGCCATCTCGTCAGCTGTGCCGAAAGACCGTCATCCCGTCACTCTGTACCTTCCTCAGCGACCTCTATTATCGCCTGCTTAAGCATCTTCACCGCCTCGTCAAGGGTCACATCCTTAAGCTGCGCCCCCGCTATATTGATATGTCCGCCTCCGCCCAGTCTTTCCATTATCAGCTGAACGTTTATCTCGTCAATAGCACGGGCCGATATGTAGATCAGGCCCTGGAATTCCGTCAGCACAAAGGAGGCCTTGACCTGATTGATATTCAGCAGCTCATTAGCGGCCTGCGCTCCTACCACTGTCGGACTACCTATGTCATCCCCGAATTTGCACTGTGATATCGCATACTTACCCTTAAACATTTCAGCATTTCTGACCGCATCTGCCCTGGCTTTGTAGTCCACAAGGTCATTTCTGAAAAGCTTTCTTACATGGGTTATATCGGCGCCGTTTCTCCTCAGGAAGGCCGCAGCCTCGAAGGTCCTGACTCCGGTCTTCGCCATGAAATTATTTGTATCTATCATAATGCCGGCGTAAAGACAGTCGGCCTCTATGCTCTTTATCTTGATGGAATCGTCCAAATACTGCAAGACCTCAGCAACCATCTCACAAGCGCTGGAGGCATAGGACTCCACATAGCTTAGGGTGGCGTTCTCTATCCTGCCCTCCCCCGCACGGTGGTGATCCAAAACTACTATGGTCCTGCTCTCCGAAAGAAGCTCAGGACACTGTGTATAGCTTACCTTATTGGTATCTACCACAACTACTGCCGTGTTCTGATTGTTGATCTGGAGGGCTTCACTGTTGGTAATAAACATCCCCGGATCATAATCGGCATTGTCTACGAACATATCCATCAGCGGCTTAATGGCTGAGGTCACATCATTTATGACTATATAGCACTTCTTTCCGAAATGCGCGGCAGCCCTGAAAATACCTATGGAAGCGCCGAAGGAATCCACATCGGAATTCTTGTGCCCCATTACGATGAGCTGGTCCTTGGTTCCGATTATCTCCTTCAGGGCGTGGGCCTTTACACGGGCCTTTACCCTTGTATTTTTAGCGATCTGCTCGCTCTTTCCTCCGAAATAGGAGACCTTGCCCGGAGTTTTTACCACGGCCTGATCCCCGCCTCTGCCCAGAGCCAGGTCTATGGCATTCCTTGCAAACTGGTTATCCTGAAGGAAGCTTTCCGTATCCAGGCCGAAGCCTATAGAGAGGGTCACATTCATCTCATTTCCAATATTTACGGTCTTTACCTCTTCCAGGATATCAAACTTACTTTCCACGAGCTTCTCAAAATTGATCCGCTTCATGACCACAAAATACTTGTCTTTCTCTATCTTCTTAACGACTGCGTCAATATTGGAAAAATACTTGTTGATCTTCCTGTCTATCAGGGCCGTCAGGAGGGAACGCCGTACATCCTCCACACTCTCCAGCGTCTCGTCGTAATTGTCCAGATAGACAAGTCCCGTTACCATCGACTGCTCTTTATTCAGCCGGATATACATATTGATATCGGTCTCATCGAAGAAGAAGACAGCCACGATACAACCGTCAAAATAAATCTCTGACTCAAAGCCGTCGTTGATATTTATCTTTCTCATGTCGACCCTGTAGTCGCGCCGCTCATAGGAAATGTGGATCGTAACCGGGCGCTGATCCTCGGGCAGTTTGTCCTTTGTAAGGTCAGGGAAAAAAGAGGCAATGGATTTGGACGCGATCCTGTCCTTGTGCACTACAGCCGCAAACCCCGCATTACTCCATAGTATCTTGCCGTTTTCGTCGCACAAAACATAGGGAATCGCAAGACCTTTAAGCAGACCCTTCTGTACCTGTCCGTAGCGGGTCGCAAAGTTCACCAGATCTATCCGTATGCCGTGTCTCCCGTAAAAATAGACTATTACCGCAATGACAATATAAATCAGCCATACTGCCGTTGCGATCATTCCGGCTCGAAAGGATACCGTCCATATTGGAAATAAAGCTACTAAAAGCAGAATTGAGAGCAGAAGCGGCGCTTTTCCATATGCCGATATCCTGCCTCCCGCTTTTAATTTTTTCATTATGAAAATCTCCGTTCTACCTTATAACACCGAATAGCCGACCCTTTGGGCGTCGATACTCTCCAAAAGTCCCAGGACATCACTCATGGGATTCCTGGTGTCGCAAAGCTCTCCATCCTCAGAATACATGGGGTGGAGCATAAGCTCTAAAAGTGTATTGTCTTTAAGCATCCTCCTGCATTTCTGCAGATCCTTAAAGGAACCGAAATAATCGGTCGTAACAAACCGGCTTTTTTTCAGACCGGAATTAAAAAATTTCTTATACACTGCGTTCAAAGGGGCTGTTCGTTTGAAGAGATTGCGGCTGAGTCTGACTGAGCGAAAATCATACTTATGGAGCAAAGGAACCAGTACCTTCCATACCGGCATATTAGTATGGACATGGTGGTGAGAATCCAAATGCCTTGCAGGCAGCCCATAGGAAATATACTTCCTTATCTGCGCCTCGGCCTCCTCGGCAACACAGGCAAGCTCCTCTTTTGTAAGCTTCAACCGGCTTGCCGTGTGCTTTTGAAAATATGCGTTAAAGGTCCCGTCTTTTCTGCAGAACCTTTTCATAGCCTTAATGTTGTCAGTCAGCGGAGTTCCCCCGGTAAGGTTGAAATGCAGACCGACGCTCTCATAAAACCCCTGTTCCTTTGCAAGCTCAACAGCTTCACCCGCATAAGGCATGTTTACCATGAGTGTAGTCGATGTGAGTATCCTCTCCTCGAAGCACTCCGATATAGCCTTATTTACCTCCCGGCTTATGCCGAAATCATCCCCATTGATTATTATACGAATCATAATTGTAACTATTCAGAACAGCCCGAAAACGATGCCAGATGCGCTCAGCGCATCTAAACGGCATTCAAAACATGCCACTGGCATGTTTTGCACTTGATACTGAGGGCGTACCAAAAAAGAAAATTTAGCAGGAAGCCCGCTCATTTGCGAAGCAAATCTTAATTGCGGGCTTCAGTAACTGTTCGGAACCCAAGGGGTTCTGAACGGTTACTCATATTTTAACAACAGAGACCGTCACTTTATAGCGGCGGTCTCCTTTATAATTCTTATTCAACAACATAAGGAAGCAATGCTAAATGACGCGCTCTTTTAATGGCAACGGTAAGAGCTCTCTGATGCTTGGCACAGTTGCCCGTTATACGTCTGGGAAGTATCTTTCCTCTTTCTGAAATAAATCTTCTCAGCTTTGTAACATCCTTATAATTAATTATGTTGTCTTTTCCGCAGAAAACACAGACCTTCTTCCTTCTGCGCATCCCGCCTCTCCTTCTCATAGGAGAATCTGAGTGTTCATTACTTTTATTGTACGGCATTATATCTACCTCGATTCTTTAAGTCTAATTAAACGGAAGCTCTTCGTCTATACCGTCCGGAACGTTCACAAACCCGTCGTCGATACCCGAGGGCTCTTCTCTGGGGATATATGCAGAACCGCTGTCCCCCTGATAGGAACCGGCAGAGGCTTTGCTCTCAGCAAACTCCTGATCCTCGGCAACTATGTCCGTTGTATAAACCTTCTGTCCGTCTTTATTTGTGTAACTACCTGTCTGAATACGACCGCTGACTACAAGCTTTGTTCCCTTGTGGGCATATTTCTCAATAAACTCAGCCGACTTTCCGAAAGCGACTATATTGATAAAATCAGCCTGCTGTTCAGCTCCGTTTCTCCTGAACCTTCTGTCGACTGCAAGAGTATAACGGGCTATGGTCATAGCGTTTTCGCCCTGTGACTGGCGAATATCAGGATCTCTTGTAAGGCGCCCCATTAATATTACTTTATTCATATCTGCCCTACTTTCTTTATTAAATCCAATTATTCAGCTTCTGTTTCCGATGCTGCTTCAGCTTCTCCAGCCGGTGCCTCTTCAGCAGTGTCTCTGGCTTCGGGCTCATCAGCGGACTCAGCCTGCTCAGGAGCTTCACTTGCAGCAGGTGCTGCTGTTGCTGTCTCTCCCTCGTAGCGCTGCTCCTCCTTCGGAGCTCCTACCTGAACCTCGTCTTCATCGGATACGATGAGGTAACGCAAAACGTTGTCCATAATGCGCATACGTTTCTCAATTTCTTCCGGTGCGGTGGGCTCTGCTTCGAACTTAACGAAGTTGTAATATCCGTCCCTCTGCTTGTGGACTTCATAAGCGAATGTCTTCTTTCCCCAGGCATCTACCGAATTGATTTTTCCGCCGAAGCGTTCGATCAACGCCTTTGCCTTGTCAACGACTGCATTCGCTGCTTCGCTGTCAAGCTTACCGCTAACCGCAAGGGCTAACTCATACTTGTTCATCTTTTAACCTCCCTTTGGTCTTAATTGGCTCATACTCTTCGTATGGGCAAGGATACATCACGAGTCAGTATTTTAACATGTGTTTTTTATTAAAGCAAGGTGTTTTTACTTATATACATATGTTGTTATTCAAACACCCATAGACCACTAAATATTGATGCTGCCCAGTACCTCTCCTATGCTGTCCTCTATTACAAGGTCGGCATTGCCGTCCCTGGACGTGGACGACTTATTTATCACCACAAGGTTGTCTCCGTTAAAATAATCTATGAGTCCCGCTGCCGGATAAACGACAAGGGAGGTCCCCCCTATTATAAGGGTATCCGCCGAGCGTATGGCCTGTACCGCTCCCTCTATGGTATCCTGGTCCAGGCCCTCTTCATAGAGCACCACCTCAGGCTTTATCGTCCCGCCGCAGCCCGGCTCGTCACATTTGGGTACGCCATCGTCCTTGTGAGCTATCATATAGTCCAGGTCAAAGAACTTGCCGCAGCGGGTACAGCGGTTCTTCAATATGGTCCCGTGAAGCTCATAGACCTTTTTGCTTCCGGCCTTCTGGTGCAGGCCGTCTATATTCTGGGTAACGACGGCTATGAGCTTATTCTTCTGCTCCAGCTCAGCCAGCTTGTAATGCGCCTTATTCGGCTCGACGTCCGAGCCTGCGAGCACTATCTTATCAAAATAGAACCTGTAAAATTCCTCTGTATTTCTCACAAAAAAGGTATGGCTTAAGATCTCTTCGGGAGGGTAATCATATTTTTGATTATAAAGTCCGTCCACCGACCTGAAATCGGGTATGCCGCTTTCGGTGGAAACTCCCGCTCCGCCGAAGAAAACTATCCTGCTCGAGCCATCTATTATTTTCTGCAGTTTTTCCAGCTTTTCTTTGTCCATCTTATTCCATAACTCCTATCTGCATGCTTCCCTTAAGTACCTTTTTATTGTCCCCGTTTTTTATCGTGACCTTTACCTTAATGACCTTGAAGGTGTCGTTCTTTTCCGTCACCTCGCCCTGAATATTAAGGACGTCTCCTGCGTACACAGGCTGGGAAAACTTAAGCTCCACCCCCTGTATAAGGCTTTTCTCCCCCGGCAGATATACTCCCGCCAAAGTGGAGAGATAGGCCGCGGTCAGCATTCCATAGCCTACCCTGCCCTTATATCCTTTTTTTACCGCAAAGTCCGCATCATTATGAAGCGGGTTGACGTCCCCGGTAATGCCCTTAAAGGTGTCCAGGGCTTCCTCGGTGACCGTTACGGAAAAGCCCTCCTTCTGGCCGACCTCAATTTCATCATAGCTGTAGGAATTCATTTTTCTTTAAGCTTCCTCTCTATCAGATCTGCCATCTCACCGACGTTGGCCAGCTCCCCAACCTCCTTTAGATTAAATTTCAGGTCGAAGTCCTTTTCCATAGCCATGATAAGGTTTATGTGCTCCAGCGAATCCCAATCCTCTATATCTTCGGCATTCGTCGAATCCACTATGACAAGTGTATCGTCGTCAAAAACGTCCCTGAATATGACGTTTATCCTCTCCATTATCTCCTGCCTGTCCATTATGTCTCTCTTTCGTTCTTATTTCTCGTATAGGAATTTTTCAGGGAGCGTAACGTGGAAGTCCTTTGCAAGATCCCTGAAATCCTGCGGCTGTATGGATTGCAGACGCTTGGGCGATACCGAAAGTATCTTTATGAGGATCTCCGCGGACTTCTCGACGGTATGCATAAGTCCGAAGGTCTCGTCAAAATCTACGCCCGAGCAGAACATCCCGTGATGGGCCCAGATCGCCACGTTGTACTGCTCCATGAGCTTGGAGGTAGCTACGGCGATATCCCTGCCGCCGGGGACCATCCAGCCCACTACTCCGACTCCCTCGGGAAATACGACCGGACACTCGGTAGCGCATTCCCACAGCTCACGGGTAAAGACCTCATCCTTCAGAGGAAGGAGGAAGGTAAGCGCTATCGTGTTGGTGGTATGGGCGTGATAGATGACCCTGTGCTTATTATTTGTAACTCTCTTTTTAACCTCGTGATTCATAAGGTGCGTATCGAGCTCGGAGGTGGGAACTCCGCCCTCCACGAGGCCCCATCTTATACGATAATTTTCTCCCTTGCTGTCCACCTCGATTATCGCTATACAGGCTTCCGGATCCACGATAATATTTCTGAAATACTTTCCTGAGCCCGTCACGAGGAAATATTCTCCTGCCAGGCCGGGTACGGAGGTCCCTATGGGCGCCCAATCCTCCCTGTCGGAAAGACGCGAGCTTATTCCATCTACCTCGTGGGGTGTAAGGCGATAGCTCAAGTTTCCACCGTTTCGCTCATGCCAGCCCTGCTGAAAGCCGTCATCCGCCATTTTTATAAAGCCTCTTACAAATTTTGTGTCCAATACTCTCATAATGATTCCTCCTGTTTTATTGTCCTTTATATGTGCAGACCTTTCTGCTCCTGTTCTCCAGCACGTCCTTCTTTATTATATCGTAAGTCGGCCCCATTTCTATAGTTTTCATAGGAATCTCGTTGACCGTATATCTCCTTGCGGCTCCGATCTCCGTAAATTCCTCTTCAAAGGGATATATGGTCACAAAGATATCCATATCCAGGTCCCTTACGTTCATTGAATAGGTCCTCGTGCTCTCGCTCCCGTCATAATCTATGTATCCGGCGGTAAAATCCTTCAAATACCTGTAAGGAACGCCGCACATCTCCTCGACATAGTGGACAAAGGTAAATGAATGCTGGCATTCCACGTCTATAAACACGTTTTTGGTGTTGTTTTCCTTGCAGTAAGTAAAGGGCGAATCCACGCCGAAGGAGCTTTTATTAGTCATATCCGCCAGCTCCCTGGCGTCCCGGCCCCAAACGGCAAAGCTGTATATAGGGTGCTGGGTCCTTATGAAATCATCCCTCTTTAATGCCGTTTTCCCTATTATGCCTGTCTTGCACGGGGTCTTTTTTCTGTCGAAGGTCTTTCCCTTGCAGAATTCCCAGTTGAAGGTCGGTATCATTATGGTCCCCTCGGGTCCTATGACGTCGATCATCCCATCTATCAAAACATTGAGGTCGCTGTCATCCCCATGCTCTATGCAGGAGTACAGCAGCCTTTTTGCATCCGATGCGAGCCATACGCTGTCTCCCCTTTCCAGACCAAAATATTTTGGTATATCCTTTAGCTTTACGTAGTCCTCCATAGCTCTGTCCTCAATAAAACGCGATATTTACATCACACCCGTCGGATATGCCGGGGCATTTTCCGTCCGAGGCATACTGCCATACCTTGAATTTATATGCAAAATACGGAGTCCTGTCCTCATCCGAGATGTAGTCCGCAAACCACTTGTCATACTCCTCAAGCCTCTGCATATCGAGAAGCCTTAAGAAGGTATAGAGATTTCCATATATCATCGGAGTGTACCCGGCGCTTCGTATCCTTTCGCAGAAGGCAATGGCGATATCCGTCCTCTGCTCCTGTGTAAGCTGCAGGGTCCTGGGCTCGGTATCCGGATTGTCTATCTTTTCTATATCTATGACCACGGGACAGCTTATATCCTTCCCCTCGATACATTCCAGCACAAAGTCGGCTTCCTCTTCGGCTTCTTTAACGTCCGCGGCCTGCGAGAATATATATACGCCGAGATCCAGTCCGGCTTCTCCGGCCTCTTCCATATTTTTTTCAAAGGTATCGTCCTTGACGATCTCCCCCGAGACATAGCCCCTCACACCGGCTCTGATATAGGCGTATTTTACTCCTGAGGAGGCCACCTTTTCCCAATTTATCTCACCGTTATACTTTGAAATGTCTATTCCCTTAACGGACTTGACCTCCCCGTCCAGGGCGTAGGCCATTTCTCCGCTGTCTTCATCATATGTAAAATATTCCCTGACATATTCACAGGGGTTCAGATCCCTGTTTATCTCAAAGAAATTAAACTTCCCGCTGTCCAGGAGCACCAGCTTGTCGGGGTATATCTTTTTCAAAACATTGTAGGTCGAGTTCTGTTCTTCAAAAAGCTTTATTATTTCGACCCTCAGCTGGTTTTCATCCATTATCCTCGAGTAAAAGTCCACATCCTCTGCC
>JAGBNT010000066.1 GCA_017634255.1 Lachnospiraceae bacterium | reverse complement strand
GAAAGTGCACTGGATCAGATAAAAGAGAAGAAGTATTATGATTCCTTGGAACACTATAAAGGGGAGCTGCTGTTCGTGGGCATAAACTATGATGAGAAGACCAAGGAGCACAGCTGCAGGATCGAGAGATTGAACAAAAATCATTCATACTGAAGTGGAATTATCCAGGAATTTAGTAAGATGCGTAAGGTATACCCGGAGGATAAATCGTGAAAGCATGGCGCTTGAATAGAATCGGAGATATAGGTTTTACGGAGGTGGCTAAGCCAGAGCCGGGAGAGGATGAAGTGCGGATAAGGGTGAAGGCTGCGGGAATCTGTGGCTCGGATATTCCGCGGATATTTGAGACCGGAGCCCATGTAATGCCGCTAATTCCCGGACATGAATTTTCAGGGTATGTCGAGGGTCTGGGAAAAGGGACAGATAATACGTGGCTTGACAAGCGTGTCGGGATCTTTCCCCTTCTTTACTGTGGTAAGTGAAAATCTTGTCTGAAGGAAAAATATGAGATGTGCAAAAACTACAGCTATTTAGGCTCCAGGTGTGACGGCGCCTTTGCGGAATATGTAAATGTGCCTGTAACGAACCTGATAGAGATACCGGAGGGGATATCCTATGAAGCAGCGGCGATGCTGGAGCCCATGGCGGTGGCAGTACACGCCATGCGTGCGGGCCTTGGAAAGCCTGATACGAGTCTGCCGAAGGATGTTAAGATTGTGGTTTGCGGTTTGGGGACAATAGGACTGCTGCTGGTGATGTTTCTGCTGGATGCAGGGTATGAAAATTTATACGTGATTGGAAATAAGGATTTCCAAAGGAGAGAGATACTAAAGCTGGGTATTTCAGAGGCAAGGTATATAGACAGCCGGAACAAGGCGGAGCTTTTGAGGCTGGGCAGCGGGGATGAAGGTGCAGATATCTTTTTCGAGTGTGTAGGCAGAAACGAAACCATGGCGCTAGGGATAGATAGTGCAGGGCCGGAGGGCAGGGTCATATTAGTAGGAAATCCGCACTCGGATATGAATTTGGACAGAAATACATATTGGAAGATTCTTAGAAGCCAGCTCACAGTTTCAGGAATATGGAATTCGTCGTTTACAGGAAGTGCCTCCGACGATTGGCACTATGTGACAGAGCATCTGTCCGAAGGGAAAATCAGCCCACAGAATTTGATCACACATAGATTTGAACTGTCGCAGCTGGATAAGGGCTTAAATATTATGAAGAATAAATCGGAAGATTATTGCAAAATAATGATATTGCAGTAAACTATAGGGCACGGCATAAAAAACAGGGCTGCCATGAGCGGTAGAAACATTTAAATTTTTCAGAGCATGATAATCGCACTTATTTTATCCGGAGGTACCGGAACAAGGCTGGGATCCTCAATACCCAAGCAATATATCGAAATTGGAAAAAAGGCTGTTATTACCTATTCTCTTGAAACCCTTCTGCTTCATGAAGAAATCGATGCCATTCAAATCGTGGCGGATGAGCTGTGGCAGGACAGCATCGAAAGCTGGGTAGCGGAGACAGATGCACACCATAAATTTAAGGGCTTTTCCCTGCCGGGGTTGACAAGACAGCTTTCAATTTATAATGGACTGAAGGATATCATAAAATATGCGGATGAGACTGCAGCGGTTCTGGTTCATGACGCGGCAAGGCCCTGTTTAACCAATAAACAGATCTCCGAATGTATTGCCGCTTTAAACGGGCATGACGGAGTTCTTCCGGTCCTGCCTATGAAGGATACGGTGTATCAGAGTGCTAATGGGGGAAAAACCGTGACTTCACTGCTTGACCGCAGCACTATATATGCCGGACAGGCTCCAGAGCTTTTTAAGCTTTTCGAATATATTGAGGCAAATGAAAGGCTTATGCCGGATGAGATCTTAAAGATCAACGGGTCCACTGAGCCTGCGATCCTGGCGGGAATGGATATTGCCATGATACCGGGGGATGAGGATAATTTTAAGATTACAAGTCCGGCCGACCTCGTTCGGTTTGAAGAGGCGGTGAAAGCACGGGAGAAATGAGGGTTTAACGATGAATTTTGAATTAATGGCATCTATGATGTGCGCCGACTATGGCTGCCTTAGGGATGAGGTTAAAAATCTGGACAAAGGGGGCATTGATTCCTTCCACAGTGATATCATGGACGGAAGGTACGTGCCAAATTTTGCCATGTCCTTAAACGATATGCGTTTTATAAGGGCGGCAACCGATAAACCGTTGGATGTGCATCTTATGGTGGAGCATCCAAATAACACCATAGGGCTTTTTATAGATAATTTGTGTGAAGGGGATACGATATATATTCATCCGGAGGCGGAATACCATCCTTCAACGACGCTTCAGAAAATCATAAACGCCGGACTGATTCCGGGTATTGCCATAAATCCGGGCACCAGTGTGGAGACTGTTCATGAAATGCTGCGAATCGTCAGAAAGGTTCTGGTAATGTCGGTAAATCCCGGAAATGCAGGTCAGATGTTTCTGCCCTATGTGGGTAAAAAGTTTGAAACATTGCTGAAGATAAAGGATGAGATGGGTTTTGAGGTATATTGGGACGGGGCCTGCAGCGCGGACAAGATTCAGAAGTTTGCACCCATGGGCGTAAGGGGTTTTGTGCTCGGCACCACCCTTCTTTTCGGGAAGATAAAACCTTATGCCGAGACCATAAAAGACATCCGGGAAATGAAATTTTAGGGGAAAGAATTATGCAAACGATCACCACCCTCGAGGTTCGCGAGAGTATCCTGAATAATAACGACGAGCTGGCGAAAGGAAATCGGGAGAGACTGCGGGGGGATAATATTTTTCTGGTAAATATAATGGGTTCGCCGGGGGCCGGGAAGACTACGCTATTAAAGAGGACTATCGAAGGCTTAAGGGACGAATACAAGGTCGCAGTGATAGAGGCGGATGTGGATTCGGCTGTGGACGCGGAAAGCATTGCTGAGAGCGGCGCAAGGGTCATTCAGCTGCATACCGGAGGACTGTGTCACCTGGACGCCAAAATGGCAGGGGAAGGACTGGGAAAGCTGATAGCGGAGGCCGGAGAGGAAAGGCCGGAGGTTATTTTCATTGAGAATATAGGCAATCTGGTGTGCCCTGCGGAATTTGATATCGGAGCGGCTCTGCAGGTCATGCTTTTGAGCGTTCCGGAGGGAGACGATAAGCCTTTGAAGTACCCGCTGATGTTTGAGGTGAGTGACTGCCTGCTGGTAAGCAAGCTGGATGCCGCAGAGGTTTTCGATTTTGACCTGGAAGCCCTCAGGGAAAGAGTGGGGCAGCTCAATCCCGGTATGGAGATAATTCCCTTGAGCGCACTCAAGGGAGACGGGACGAAGGCATGGATAGACTATCTTAAAGCACGTATTGAGGAGTGGAAGGCCGGTTGAAGATAATTGAGCTTAACAAAAGTATAACGGAATCGAATGATGAAGACGCGAGGAAGCTGCGGGAGCGCCTGACAGCTGAGGGGGTTTTGCTCATCAATATCATGAGCTCTCCCGGTTCGGGGAAGACCACCTTTTTGTCGAAGACTATCGCGGACCTGAAGGACAGGGTATCTATCGGAGTTATGGAGGCGGATATTGCCTCGGAGGTGGATGCCGTGCGAATTGAGGCAGCGGGAGCGAAGAGCATTCAGATGCATACTGACGGGATGTGCCATGTGGATGCGGGAATGACTGAGCGCGCCTTAAAGGAGATGGGATATGAAGGGCTCCGGCTCATATTTCTGGAGAACGTGGGAAATCTCATCTGTCCTGCCGAATATGATACCGGAGCTCATTTAAAAGTCATGCTGCTGAGCGTGCCCGAGGGGGATGACAAGCCGCTTAAATATCCCCTTATGTTTTCTGAGAGCGACGCCCTGATCATAACCAAGGCCGACACTGCGGATTTCTTTTCCTTCGATGAAGAAAAATGCGTATCGGCCGTAAAACGTCTGAATCCTGATATAAAGATCTTTAAGGTCTCAGCCAAGACCGGGGAGGGGATGTCCTCCTGGGAGGAGTGGTTGTCCCTGCGGCTTGCTTGACTTTTTCCCCGATCTCGCAGGTCGGGCTTCGGTTACATAGCCCGCTATGCGCCCTCATCCCGACCTACGATCTCGAAGAAAAATTCTGCGCAATCTGATCAGTTAAGTTGTTTACAGTCCCTTAATTTCCGGGAATTTTTTGTGCAGGATGAAGGTCGTGCATATCATCAGTATTATCCCTACAAGCAGCGAGATCACGGCGTTGTGTACGAAGCCGGCGATTATAAAGGTTACGAAGGATACTGCCGCGCAGGTCATTGCATAATATATCTGGGTTGAAACGTGGGCTATATGGTCACATTGAGCTCCGGCGGAGGACATTATCGTCGTGTCGGAGATAGGCGAGCAGTGGTCGCCGCAGACAGCTCCCGCCATACATGCTGAAACGCAGATGATGGCCAGGGGATTTCCGCTTTCGATAGGGAAGACCTTAAGGGTTATGGGAATGAGTATTCCGAAGGTGCCCCATGAGGTTCCGGTGGCGAAAGCGAGGAAAAACGCTATCACAAATATTATCGCGGGCAGGAAGCTCAGAAGTGAGCCTGCGCTTTTTTCTACTACCGAGGCAACGTATTCAGCAGCGCCAAGGGAATCTGTCATGGACTTCAGGGTCCAGGCGAGGGTCAGTATCGTTATCGCCGGAACCATGGCCTTAAAGCCATCAGATATGCAGCTCATGCATTCTCTGAAGCCGAGGACGCGGCGGACGATATAGAAGATTATCGTTACGAAGAGTCCCACAAAGGAGCCGAGGACCAGGCCAACAGAGGCATCGGAATTCGCGAAGGAGTCTACGAAGCTTGAGCCATCGAAAAAGCCTCCCGTATAGATCATTCCGACTACACAGCATATAATAAGTACCAATATCGGAAGCACAAGGTCGATGACCTTTCCTTTTTCGGAAACCACCTCGTCCTCTTTGTAGGGAGGAGCGGGAACCGTGAACAGGTCACCTTTGAGCGCGTTTTTCTCATGTGTCGCCATGGGACCGAAATCCACCTTAAAGAGCACCATGCAGATCATCATTACCAGGGTGAGCAATGCGTAGTAGTTGTAGGGAATAGCCCGTATGAAAAGGAGCAGGCCGTTCGTTCCCTCTGGAGCAAAGCCTGATACTGCGGCTGCCCATGAGGAGATGGGGGCGATGATACAGACCGGTGCGGCGGTCGCATCGATAAGATATGCCAGCTTTGCACGGGATATCTTGGCCCTGTCGGTAACCGGACGCATAACGCTTCCTACGGTGAGGCAGTTGAAATAGTCGTCGATGAATATTAATACACCCAGAAGGATCGTGGAAAGCTGTGCGCCTACCCGGGTCTTAACGTGGGATGAAGCCCAGCGCCCGAAAGCGGCGGAGCCTCCGGCTTTGTTCATAAGCGACACCATGATTCCTAAGAACACAAGGAAAATAAGAATTCCGACGTTATATGAATCGGAAAGCTGAGCGATCATGCCTTCGCCGAAGATATGATTTAGGGTGCCTACAGGGTTGAAGCCCGAGTAAAAGAGTCCGCCTACGATGATACCGATGAAAAGCGAGCTGTAGACCTCCTTGGTTATGAGAGCCAGCGCTATTGCTACCAGAGGCGGAACCAGGGCCCAGAATGTTGCGTACATAAATAATCCCTCCTGTCAAAATGAAATAATGATCATTTCGATATGAATAAATATACCGAATGTTGAAGCGGTTTTATTATAATGCCTACTTTTCTAAATGAAAAGCCTCTGTTATAATATTGTGATATGTTTTAGGAAATTGTTGTTTTGTAAAAATGAAAGGGGAGGTTATATTTATGGCTAATGAGCTTTTGAAAAACGGAACGGAAAGGGTTGGGGGCTTCTTGGGGGAATTCAGGGAGTTTATCCAGAACGGGAATGTTATGGATATGGCTGTCGGCGTCATCGTCGGTGCTGCCTTTAAATCCATCATCGATTCTGTGGTGAACGATCTCCTGATGCCTGTCGTAGGCATATTTGCGGGAGCGGACTCGTTTTCATCCCTGTCGCTCACAGTAGGCGGAGCGGTCATAACCTACGGCAACTTTATTGCCGCAGTGGTCAATTTCCTCATTCTCTCTTTCATCTTGTTCCTGATCGTTAAGGCTATGAATAAGATGAAGTCCCTGCAGAAGAAAAAGGAAGAGAAGGCTGAGGAGGAGAAGCCTGCAGAGCCTACCAAGGAAGAGGTACTGCTTACAGAGATCAGGGATCTGTTAAAGAATTAAATCTGAGAGGTGTTTAGCAATGAAGAAAAAAATGATCAGCTTATTAATGGCAGGTGTGCTTGCTTTTGGCCTTGTTGGCTGCGGCGTTTATGAACAGGATGGTGCTGCGTCCGCTACGGGCGCTGCAGATAGCCAGAGCGCGCAGGCTGAAAGCGGAGAGGAGACACCAGCCGAAGAGACCGGCAGTACGGCGGCTTCCGGAAAGGTGTTCAGATATTCTGAGACACAGGCTCCTACATCTTTAGACCCCATTAAGGCTAATTGTATAGAGGATAACGAGGTCGGACATATGACGCAGGAGTGCCTCGTGCGCAATACGGCGGGGAATGTGGAGCCGGGAATTGCGGAGAGCTGGGAGATGTCTGATGACGGCCTGACCTATACCTTTCATTTAAGAGATGCTCTGTGGAGCGATGGTGAGGCAATTACGGCCAATGATTTTGTGTATGGTTTAAGAAGGCTCATGAATCCCGAAACGGCAAGCCCCTACGCCTTTATCGGAGAGTATGTCAAGAACGGCGCCGCGGTGGAGGCGGGAGAAAAGAGCGTTGAGGAGCTCGGGATCTCGGCCCCGGATGATAAGACGGTCGTGATCGAGCTTGAGAACAGCACTCCCTATTTTTTAAGCCTCATTGGCTCAAGCTGTCAGTTCTGCCCTCAAAGGCAGGATGTGGTGGAAAAATATGGAGCGGACTATGCGGCTACCGCGGACAAGAGCGTCTACAGCGGTCCGTTTGTGATGGTATCCAGTGAAAACCAGCAGTATGTATTTAAAAAGAATGAGAACTACTGGAACGCCAAGATGATAAAGCTCGACGGAGCAGTGCTCAATGTAATACCTGACCAGTCCACGGCGCTGGCTATGTATGAAAGCGGAGAGCTGGATTTTGTAAAGCTGCCCACCGAGCAGGTCGCAAACTACGACGATGTGGATCATGAGTATATGAACGGAAATGAGGACTTCATTTATATCAATGAGGAATGCGACAACAAGATTCTAAAAAATAAGAACTTCAGGCTTGCGCTTAACTATGGCATTGACAGGAATACCTATATAACTCTTGCTACAAATGGGGTCTATGCCCCCTGCAATGCACTGGTAATGCCCCTTGTATCCGGAGCTGAGACTACTTATGGAGAAGAATATAAGGTGGAAAGCTTCCCCATGGATGGAGACAACGAGCTTGCAAAGCAGTATCTTGAAACGGCCATGAAGGAAGAGGGGATAAGTGATCCCAAGGATATAAAGGTCGAGATCACTACTACTGACGTTGAGGCGAGCAAGGTCATCGCTGAGGTCGTTCAGGAGCTTTGGACGCAGAGCCTTGGAATTACGGTCACGGTACGCCAGGTCACCTACGCCGATATTTACGGAAGCGTATTCCCCAACGGAGATTATGAGGTAGGCTATGGCGGCTGGGGTCCTGATTATTCCGATCCCTACACCTATCTGGAGCTGTTTAAATCCGATTGTGCGTATAATTACAGCAACTATAAGAATGATGCGGTAGATAAACTTCTCGAGGATTCCAAGTCTGAAACGGATGCGAAGAAGCGTATGGATATGCTGAATTCGGCAGAAAAGATGCTGCTCGATGACGGGGCACTGGTTCCCCTCCAGCTCAGGCAGCAGCATTATCTCCTCAACGAGAAGATAACGGGAATGAACTTTTTCTTCTGCAGCATCAATACTGATTGGACTTATGCGGAGTTCGCAGAGTAACACCTTAGTGGGATCCTGACGGAGATATATAAATGCTGAAATACGTTTTAAAGCGTGTTCTGGCGGCGTTAATCACTTTGTTTGTGCTGGTGAGTGTGGTTTTCTTCATGGTTAGAATTATGCCGGGAGAACCCTTTACCAGCGCAAAATTAACTCCCGCCGTTGCCGCTAATATGGAAAAATATTACGGTTTTGATAAACCGCTGCCCGTGCAGTATGTTCAATATATCGGGAAGCTCCTGCAGGGAGATTTCGGATATTCCATGAAATATACCAACAGAACGGTCAATGATATCATTGGTGAGACCTTCCCTTTTTCCGCCGACTTAGGGATAAGGGCGCTTGTGATCGCCATATCCTTCGGACTCGTGCTGGGTATTATTTCGGCCTTGAACCGTGGCAACAAAATTGATTTCATCTGTGTGATAATTGCAATAATCGGAACGAGTGTGCCTGATTTTATAATGGGTGCGTTCCTTCAGTATTTCTTCGGTATTAAATGGGGACTGCTCCCCATTGCCCAGTATAAGGGCTTTGAATACACGATTCTGCCCAGTGTTGCCCTGGCCTTCTTTACGCTTGCCAGCGTATCCAGGATCATGCGGTCAAGTATGCTGGAGGTGGTGGGACAGGATTATATCAAGACGGCTAAGGCCAAGGGCCTTTCGAATCTCAGGATAGTCGGCAGGCATCAGATAAGAAATGCCATCATGCCCGTAATAACCATGCTGGGGCCCACCGTTGCGGCTGTTCTGACGGGAACCTTTGTCATTGAGTCCATCTACGCGATACCCGGAATGGGCAAATATTATGTGGAATCTGTTTCAAATAACGATTACTCTATGATTCTCGGTATGACCGTGTTTTACGGGGCTTTTTTGATCATATGCAACCTGATAGTCGATATACTGTACGGAATAGTGGATCCCAGGGTGCGCATAGCTACACCGGTGGAGGATAGCTGATATGGGTGAGAACGGGAAAGAGATGACCCGGGATATGTTTGTTATCCGGGGAAAGAACGTCAGGAAGATGGAGACCATGAGCCGCCCGAATATTTCCTTCTGGCAGGATGCATGGAGAAGACTTAAGAAAAACAAGTCCGCCTTTACTGGGCTTGTTATTGTTGTGATCTATTCGCTGCTGGCTGTATTTGCACCTATGTTCAGCAGATACGGCTTCTCGGATATGGACCCCAATTCCATGAACGCCCTGCCATCGCTGGTCCACTGGCTGGGCTGCGACTCCACGGGCAGAGACTTATGGGTAAGGATATGGATGGGCGCAAGGGTCTCGCTGACCATAGGCTTGAGTGCAGCTACGATCAACATGTGCATAGGAGCGGTCATCGGAGGCTTAAGCGGATACTACGGCGGAAAGCTGGACATGGTGGTCATGAGGATAGTGGATATTCTCTACGGTATACCCTCGCTTATCGTGACCATCCTGGTCATGGTGGTCATAGGCAGGGGAATTGCGACCCTCATCATAGCGATGTGCATAGTAGGATGGATAGGCACCTGCCGCTTTGTCAGGGGAGAGGTCTACAGGCTTAAAAATCAGGATTTTGTGCTTGCGGCCAAGGTGCTTGGGGTCAAAAATCTTTCGATAATCATAAGACATATAATCCCGAATATTATGGGTCTGCTGGTCACAAATTTATGCATGGCGATTCCGGGAGCAATCTTCCAGGAGGCCTTTTTAAGCTATATAGGGCTGGGAATTACTCCGCCCAACTGCAGCTGGGGAATTCTTGCCAAGGAGGGAATAAAGATGCTCAGGGTAGCACCCCATGAGGTACTTATTCCCGCGTTTTTCATATGTACAACTATGCTGGCCTTAAATCTGCTGGGGGACGGTCTGAGGGATGCTCTGGATCCGAGACTCAGAGGCAGCGAAGGATAAATTGATCATGAGTGAAAAGGTTCTCGAGGTAAAAAATCTTACATATTCCTTTAACACATACGGAGGCACCGTAAAAGCTGTACGCGATGTCTCTTTTAGCGTAAACAGGGGAGAAATACTCGGTATAGTCGGGGAATCGGGCTGCGGTAAATCGGTTACCGCCCAGTCGATTCTGCGGCTCAATCCCGAACCGCCGGGCTTTAGCTCCGGGGGAGAGATAATATTTAACGGTCACGACCTGATGAAGCTTTCGATAAAGGAGCTTCGAAGGGTGCGGGGCCAGGAGATCGGGTTTATTTTTCAGGATCCCATGACATCCCTGAATCCGACCATGAAGGTGGGAGACCAGATTGCGGAGGTCTTTCATTCGCGGAGGGACTTAAATCGACGCGAGATCAGGGAAAAGGTTATCGAGATGATGAAGCATGTCGGAATATCTGATGTGGAGAAGCGATATAATCAGTATCCCCACGAGCTGTCAGGAGGAATGAAGCAGAGGATAATGATTGCCATGGCGTTAGTGAGCAGGCCTTCGCTGATAATCTGCGACGAACCTACGACATCTCTGGATGTGACGATAGAGGCCCAGATACTCGATCTCCTCCTGGAGCTTAGAAATGAGCTGGACACGGCCATAATCATGATAACCCATGACCTGGGAGTTATAGCGAAGATCTGTGACCGGGT
>JAGBNT010000065.1 GCA_017634255.1 Lachnospiraceae bacterium | reverse complement strand
CGCAGCCTCCCTCAAGGGTCTGACCTGTGGCTGTCTTACCGGAGCCTCTGCGCCTACGCCCTGAGGACTGCCTATCTGCTGGATATTCTGACGCGGCTGAACCGGCTGAACTACCCTCTGCTGCTGTACATTGCCGTATCTGTCGGTGACTGCGCCATACTGGGGCGTGGTCTGGACCTTCGGAGGAACCGGTATCCTGGGCTGCATGAACGGAGCGCCTGCTCCGGGCTGGAAGTAATTTTCCTCCTCCTCGCCCTCTTCCGGCATTCCGGTTGCGACCACCGTAAAGTTGACCTCTGAAAAATATGTATCGTCAGAAGCCTCTGAACCGTCTGAATTCTGCTTTGAGGTTTGTCTGGGATTATAGCCGGGGATGACCGTAAAGTCGTCGGCATCCTTGTCTATACCGTTCTCTATAAGAAGTATCTCCATCGCAGCCGAGGCCGCACGTATCCGGACATCTCCGTCGAAATAAAAGATAAAGTTCTTGGCGCCCTTTATGGTCGACTCCAGAAGCGGGTCGTTTATCGCCCTCTCCATGGCATTCCACTCGAGGGTCTTCGAAACCTTTTCCCTCAGGGTGTTAAAGGCATTCGTATCCACCTGACCGTTATTTCTTATATTGTTGATATCTTCATTCGTAATCGTATTCTTGGAATCTACCTTGCCCCTCTTGCCCTTTACGTGGCCCATTCCTATATGGGCAACACCGGCATTTTCCAGAACGGTACGCACATCCGAGAAGTCGAGGTTCATCGACGAGGTGGTATTTATCATATCCGTGATGCCCCGGACTGTCTTGTAGAGCACCTCGTCCACATCCTTAAAGGCGTCCTGGAAATCCCTGTCGGCATCCACTGTCTCAATAAGTCTCTCGTTCGGAATAACTATGAAGGCGTCGACGCCCTCTCTCAATCTCTCTATTCCCTCAAGGGCATATCTCATCTTTTTTCCACCCTCGAAAGCAAAGGGCTTGGTCACTACACCTACTGTAAGGATACCGAGATCCTTGGCTATCCTCGCTATGACGGGTGCGGCTCCGGTTCCGGTTCCTCCTCCCATTCCGCAGGTCACGAAGACCATCTCATAATTTTTAAGGAAATTGGTTATTTCCTCCTTACTCTCCTGAGCCGCTGCCTCACCCACCTCGGGTTTGAAGCCGGCCCCTCTTCCTCTTGTCGTCTTTTCACCTATCTGTATGGTATGAGTCGCCTTGCTCAACATAAGCGCCTGCTTATCCGTATTGACCGCAAGATAATCCACTCCGAATATATCGGCCTCAATCATCCTGTTGAGCGTATTATTGCCGCCTCCGCCTACGCCTACGACCAAAATACGGCAGCCTACTACTGCTTCCTCGCTCGGTTTAATCTCTAACACGAATCGACCCTCCTGCAAAATATAAATCAATATATTGTATTAATCGATAAAATGGTCAAAAAAATACACAAATAGCTACATCTATACAATCACTTCCATATAATATAATTTTTTAACCATATTTTCAAGTGTTTATCTGACATAATGAACTGGACATGCTGACTTTGCCATGAAATACTACTCATCCGTCTTAAAGGTTATGTAGTCATTATGGGAATCCTGAGAATAATTTTCCATATGCAGCACCCCCTTCATGCCCTTGAGCTTCGGTATTATATATTGAAGTCTTATCATCTTGTCGTCAATATTGTCAAAGTTTCCCATAAATACCCTCGCCTCTCCGAAGAAAAGCGTAATTTCCATATTGCGGTCAAAATATATCCTGTCGGTCTGTATATCATATTTTTCCATCAGCTGTGTAAGCGACAGGATCTCCGCAAAAACATCCTTGTTTTCTATCGGCAGCGGCTCATACATTACGCAGTGATCGAACTTGAGCCCGGTAACAAAGGGAATGCCCTCTATCCTCCTAGTGGAGCTCTCCACGATTATCCCGTCCTTGTCAAAATACATGTAATGCCCCAGGTATTCCACGTATCCGGCTATGGCCTTTTCGTACACATTGATCGTAATGCTCTTGGGGTCCTCTATCTTGACATCCATCTTCTCCACAAAGGGGATGTCCTTAATTTCCTTATCCCTGTATTTTAAGCGGAGAAAAAGGGAATTGTCCCCCAGCGTCCCCGACATCACCATGTCCCGGATCTCGTCCTCGGTATAGCGCTCTGCCCCGATGACCTCTACCTTTTCCACCCGGAAATAGTCCTCCAGCACCAGAAAGGCAGCAAAAAGTCCCGCTAAAACAATGAAAATTATCAAAAATATCAGGAGTCTTTTTTTATTCTCTCTCCTCAACCGGTATCCTCCTTGCAACGCTTATGACTATGCCTATTTCGGCAAGGAACATAAACATTGCCGTTCCTCCGTAGGATATAAACGGAAGCGGAATACCCGTATTCGGGATCACATTCGTGACCACCGCCACGTTTATAACTACCTGCAGTCCGAGATGGCTCATGACCCCGACTACAAGCATCGAACCGTACAGATCCACGGCATTGGACGCGACTATCATCATCCTCCAGATAAGGATCATGAACATAAAGATGATCGCGATGCCGGTAAATACTCCCAGCTCCTCACAGATTATCGAGAAGATCATATCATTTTGCGCCTCTGGTATATAGCCCATCTTCTGTATACTGTGCCCCAGGCCCTTGCCGAAGATACCGCCCGAGCCTATGGAATAGAGCGACTGAAGAATCTGGTACCCGACTCCGGAGGAATCCGCGTAAGGGTCGAGCCAGGCGGTAATACGGGCAAAGCGGAAATCCGAAGCCGCGTCTATTATATTGGACCTCACCAGATAGACCAGAAGTCCCACAGCCCCTACGGCGCCTCCCCCCAAAAGCACATAGTGCCAGTATTTCTTGGAGGCCACAAAGAGCATGAAGAAAACTATACCGCAGACTATTATCGCTGAACTCATGTTATCTGTGATAAAAAACAGCATCGCGGCAGGAATTCCCGCCACTGTCGCCAGCACCGTCAGCACTCCGACAAAGGATTGCAGCAGATACCGTCGTTTATTTATGATTGCCGCCGTAAATATGATTACGGAGCCCTTGACTATCTCTGAGGGCTGCACCGACATTCCGAAGATATAAAGCCACCTCGAAGCGCCGTTGACCTGTCCTCTGCCAAGAGGGGTCAGGACCAGCGGTATCATCGTAAGTGCAGCGATAAATATCGGTGTCGACACCTTCTGGATGAGCCTGTAATCCACCACAAAGCCTATGAATATCATAAGAAATAGGCCAAATGCCATGGACCTTAGCTGGTTCAGCAGATACTGTCTCGGATTCATCCCGCTCATGGACAGAGAATACTGCGTTATGGAATATATCATTATAAGCCCGAAGCAGCTTAAAAAAATTACTATAAACAAAATACCGTAATCCATATAGCTGCGCTGGCGTTTTGTCCTGGCTGACGCCCTTCTGCGCTCGCGCCTTATCTGCGCCGGAGCCCCGTTCCTTGCGCGCGCGCTTCCAACACCTTCACTCATAAGCTCTTTACATACTCCTTAAACTTATGCCCCCGTTCCTCATAATTCGTAAACATTCCCCAGCTTGCGCAGGCTGGCGACAGTAGTACGGCATAGCCGTCCTTCGCCCGCTCATGACAGATATCCACGGCTGCTTTAAGGTCCTCCGCCATGACGATCTCATTAAAGCCGTGCTTTCTCGCGCATTCGGCTATCTTTTCCGCCGTCTGTCCGATAAGCACGAGGCACTTTACCTTGTCCCCGAAGCTCTCGATCCATTCATCGTATGCTGAGGCCTTATCATAGCCTCCCCCGATAAGTATCGTCGGCTTCTTCATCGCCTGCACTGCCTTTATTGCCGCGTCGGGATTCGTTCCCTTCGAATCATTGTAATAGTCAACTCCGTCTACGGTCTTTACGAACTCTATCCTGTGTTCGACCGCATGGAACGTTCGCACGGTATCCCGGATTATGTCCAGCGGGACCCCGTAGCTTAAGCACATACCCACAGCCGCCATGACGTTTTCATGGTTGTGCGAACCGATGAGGAGCATATCGTCAACCCCTATGACATCGGTATCGTTATACATTATCATCCCATCTTTAATATGAAGAAACTCAAACTCTCCGTTTTCCTGAGCAAAGTCTGTATTCCTCGTAAAATAAACTACTTTGCAGCCTGCCCTCCTGCCGAAATCACGGGTGAGAGCATCGTCGTAGTTTAAAACTATCGTATCGTCCGGGCCCTGCTTCTCAGCTATCCTCTCCTTGACGCGCACGTATTCCGCCATGGTCTTGTGACGGTTTAAGTGGTCGGGAGTGATATTCAATATCGCAGAGACTCTCGGAGCAAAGCTCTTTGTAGTCTCCAGCTGAAACGAGCTTATTTCAGCGACGGTAACGCTTTTATCCGTGGTCAGATCTGCTATCTCTGTGTAGGGCTCGCCTATATTGCCTACGACGTAGACCTTTTCCTTCTTTCCCGTCGAGGCGGCATAATTTTTCATTATCTCGCCCACGAGGGTCGTAGTGGTGGTCTTGCCGTTGGTTCCGGTGATGGCGAGTATGTCCCCCTTCTCAAAGCGGGCAGCCAGCTCGAT
>JAGBNT010000064.1 GCA_017634255.1 Lachnospiraceae bacterium | reverse complement strand
GACTACTTCGATGCCTCCATCAACAGGGTTTCCGCCTGGACGGTCGGAATGAGAAACTTCCAGAAGGCTATGCTCTATGCCCTGCTTTCTCCTAACAAGAAGTTAAAGCAGCTCCAGGACGAGGCAAGATTTACCGAGCTCATGGCTCTGCAGGAGGAAGTAAAGACCTTCCCCTTCGGTCTTGTCTGGGATAAGTTCTGCCAGGACAACGGCGCTCCTGTGGGAACCGAATGGGTAGATGAAATGCTTGCATATGAAAAGGACGTTCAGTGCAAGCGGTCATAAATTAATAAAATAAACTGAGCCTCGGGAACAGTTCCCGGGGCTCAATTTTTTTGATATAATAGTCGGCATGAAAAGAAATGTGATAAGGATAATCTGCATAATAATATTTATCGGCTGCTTTGCCTACCTGGGTTTTTATTATTTCCAGATGAACCGTAAGGAGAGCGAAACGCAGAGCATGATGAACGTTGCCAATTCAAGCGTGTACAGCAATGCGGGCAATATCATGACTGTAGAAGCTCCTGCGAATGAAGTGGAGCAGGGAGAAGAGGGCAAAGGAGAGACCGTAGAAACGAAAAGGATACTGACTATCCTGCCAAAATACCAGGATCTTTATAAACGAAATAAGAACCTGATAGGCTGGCTTAAGATCCCCGACACTAAGATCGACTATCCGGTTATGAAATCCATAAACGGCAACGGGGAATTTTATCTCGATCATAATTACAAGGGTGAGGAGGATAAGAACGGCACCCTTTTTATGGACGATGCGTGCGATGTCATAAAGCCTACCGAAAACTGGATAATCTACGGTCACAACATGAAATCGGGAAAGATGTTCGGCAGCCTTACCGACTATAAATCCCAGTCCTTCTATGAAAAGCATCCGGTGATCTATTTTGACACCATCTACGAAACAGGCTCCTACGTGGTTTTATACGCCTTTAATTCCAGAGTCTACGATGAGGCAGAGATAACCTTTAAATATTATCAGTTTATAGACCCCGCCAGCGAGGCGGAGTTTAATTCAGCCATGGAGCAGATGGCTGCGGATTCTGTCATAAATACCGGTATGAACGCAGCCTATGGCGACCGTCTGCTCATCCTTTCCACCTGCGACTATGACGAGGACAACGGACGCTTTGTCGTGGTAGCCGTCCGTCAGGCGGACTGACAGGTATTATTTGGCATGAGATGAGCGTTAGTGTATAATACGAAACATGACTAAAGACGAGTTCAGAAAATTGACTGAAGAGGGTATCCTGCTGCTCGACGGAGGCACAGGAAGTGTGCTGCAGGAAAAGGGGCTGCCTGCGGGAGTATGTCCGGAGCTTTGGATAAGTGAGCATCCGGGTGTTGTAAAATCCCTGCAAAAGTCCTATCTGGAAAGCGGTTCGAGAATAATCTATGCACCGACCTTCTCCGCAAACAGGGTAAAGCTTAAGGAGTACGGTCTTGACGGGTCCCTGGATCTTTTAAATTCCACTCTCGTAAATATTTCCAAGGAAGCAGTGAATGAATACCGTCAGGAGCATCCTGAGAGTCCCGCGACCTATGTGGCAGGGGATATAACGATGACAGGACGGACACTGAAGCCGGGCGGAGATATGGAGCTCGAGGAGCTGATAGACATATATGCCCAGCAGCTTGGTGCCCTTATGCGCTCCGGTATCGATCTTGTCGTGGCGGAGACAATGATGAGTCTGGCTGAGGCACGGGCAGCTCTCATTGCCTGTAAGGAAAAGTGCCCGGAGCTGCCGGTTATCGTCACGATGACCTTTGAAGCCGACGGAAGGAGTATTTACGGAACCGATCCCCTGACTGCCCTTGTCACATTGCAGGCGCTTGGGGCGGATGCTTTCGGCTTAAACTGCTCCATAGGACCCGAAGCAATGGTGCAGCAGCTAGATATGCTTATAAAATATGCCCGTATCCCGCTGGTATGCAAGCCCAATGCAGGACTTCCCTCGCTGGATAAGGATGGCAGGACAGTCTACGATATGGATGCCGTAAGCTTTGGCGGATATTTTAAGGATGTTGTAAAAGCGGGGGCTTCCATAGTTGGAGGCTGCTGCGGTACGACCCCTGAGCATATAAGGGAGCTTAAGAAAAATATAGAGGGAGTGACTGCGCCTGAAACAGGTACTAAGGAGCTTTATTGCTTAAGCAGCGAAAGAAAGACCCTTTGCTTTTCACATAATTCCCCATTTATGGTAATCGGAGAGAGGATAAATCCCACTGGAAAGAAGGCGCTACAGGCTGAACTTCGACGCGGAAGCTTCGATATGGTCACCCAATTTGCCGAAAGCCAGGAAAGTGACGGAGCAGCTCTGCTCGATGTCAATATGGGAATGAGCGGGGTGGACGAAGAGGAGCTAATGCTTCGCGCCATAGAAGAGGTGACCTTTGTAACCGACCTGCCCCTTTCAATAGATACAAGTCATGTAAGCGTCATGGAGCAGGCATTAAGGCATTATCCGGGGCGGGCTCTTATAAACTCCATAAGCCTTGAGAGTAAAAAATGCGTGCCGCTTTTAAAGCTGGCTAAGAAGTATGGAGCGGCATTTATACTTCTGCCTCTTTCAGATGAGGGACTGCCGAAGAGCCTTGAAGAGAAGCACGAAAATATAAGAAAGCTAATGCAGATGGCTTTAAATGAGGGCTTGAGCAGGACCGACATAATAGTTGACGGTCTTGTGGGAACGGTCGGAGCCAATAAAGATGCGGCTCTTGAAACTATAAAGACGGTGAGGTACTGCACGGAGGAGCTCGGTCTTGCCACGGTATGCGGACTTTCAAATATCTCCTTCGGGCTTCCCGAGAGAACATTTATAAATTCCGCGTTCCTTACCCTGCTTATCGGGGCGGGTCTTACGATGGCTATTGCAAATCCCGGGCAGGAGGCGCTTATGAACGCGGCGGCAAGCGCAGAGCTTTTGTGCGGCAGACCGCTATCCGATATCCGGTATATAGAGCATATGTCCCTATATACAAAAAAGCATGCCGGCGATGTCATTTTGCAGGAAAAAAGGGAAGAGCCTGCCGATGCAAAAAGGGATGCTGCGGCTAAGGCACCTTTGGTGCCTGAAAAATATGAGAGCCTGTATAATTCGATACTAAAGGGGAACCGCAAGGGAGCCCCGGAGCTTGCCCTTAAGGCTATCCGGGAGGGCAGTGAGGTCCAGGATATTTTGGACAAAGCCCTTTTCCCAGCCATAAACAGGGTTGGGGAGCTATACGACGAGGGCAGATATTTCCTGCCACAGCTCATAGCAGGCGGAGAGGCGATGAGCAATGCTGTAGAGGCTCTAAATCCCTACATCGATACGCCTGACAGCGGGGGCGATAACAGACCCACCATAGTCATTGCCACCGTCAGGGGGGATATCCATGATATTGGAAAAAATCTTGTTTCCATGATGCTTAAGAACAACGGCTTTAAGATAGTGGATCTGGGAAAGGATGTTCCCAAAGAGGAGATAATCGGGGCGGCAGTGGAAAATAAAGCGGATATAGTGGCGCTTTCTGCGCTTATGACCACTACCATGCTGGAAATGAAGAATGTTATAAATTATGCCGCGGAGCAGGGACATGATTTCTGCTTTATGGTAGGAGGGGCGGTGATCACCCCTGAATACGCTCAAGAGATAGGAGCGCGATTTTCCTCGGATGCCGCGGATGCAGTGCGTGTGGCGAGAGAATTGGTAAAAGGAAAGGAAAGGCAATGAACGGAGCAGAGGCAATCGTAAAATGCTTGTGCGCAGAGGGCGCAGATACAATATTCGGATATTCGGGAGCTGCCATAGACCCCTTCTGGCAGGCAGTGGGAAAGACGGATATAAGGACAATACTTGTAAGAACAGAGCAGAACGCGGGACATGCGGCCTCCGGCTACGCAAGAGTTACGGGAAAGGTCGGGATATGCACCGTTACTTCTGGACCCGGAGCGCTAAATCTCCTTACGGGTATCGCAACGGCGTTTTCAGATTCCATCCCCCTTATCTGCATAACCGGTCAGGTGGATTCCTCTCAGATAGGCTCTGATGTATTTCAGGAGGCAGATATAACGGGGGCTGCCGAATCGTTTGTAAAATACAGCTACCTTGTAAAAAAGGTAAAGGACATTCCGCGCATAATGAAAGAGGCCTTCTATATCGCCAACTCCGGCAGAAAGGGACCTGTGCTCATAGATGTGCCCCAGGACATTCTGGAGGCGGATATAAAGGACTTTGATTATCCCGAAGAAGAGGCATCCTTAAGAACCTATAAGCCCACGATAAAGGGACATGCCGTACAGATAAAGAAGGTCGCAAGAGAGCTCGAAAAGGCCAGGGCGCCGTTAATCTGCTGCGGAGGCGGGATAATCCTAAGCGGGGCTAAGGAGCTTTTCAGGAAATTTATTGAAAAGCACAGGATACCTGTAGTCTCCACGATGATGGGTATAGGCGTTCTGCCGAGCGACCATCCCATGTTTTTCGGAATGGTCGGAAATAACGGGGCAAAGAGGGCGAACAGGGCAATGAGGGAGTGCGACCTCCTTATAATGTTCGGAGCCCGGGTTGCCGACAGGGCGGTTGCCGATCCCGAGATGACGATGGAGGGAAAGATACTGGTCCATATAGATGTGGACCCCGCAGAAATAGGAAAAAACGTGGGCTCCACGATACCCATAGTCGGGGATGCCTACCATATCCTGGAGGATTTTCTGGAGCTGGATTTTTTCGGAGAGCACGAGGCATTTCTGGCGTCGCTTAATAACTATGAGGACGTAAAGAGCTCCAAGGATTTCAAAAGGTTTGTTGAGCCCGCTGCGTTTGTGCGGGAGCTAAGCCTCGCTATGGACGACGATGCGGTCTACGTCGCGGATGTCGGACAGAACCAGATCTTAAGCTGCCGGAACTGCGTTATAAGGAAGGGCAGTTTTTTGACCAGCGGAGGCATGGGAACCATGGGCTACTCGATACCGGCGGCTCTCGGAGCCTATACGGGTCTTAAGGGCACTCAGGTGGTAGCGGTCTGCGGAGACGGAGCCTTCCAGATGTCAATGATGGAGCTTGCGCTTATAAACGGGGAAAAGCTTCCGATAAAGATCGTTGTAATGAAAAACGATACGCTAGGAATGGTCAGGGAGCATCAGTATTATGCGTACAAGGGCAACTACCAGATGGTGGACTTAAAGTGCCAGCCTGATCTTGAAATGATCTCAAAAGCATATGGGATAGATTATTTCTATATGGAGGACATGGAAAACATGTCGGAGAGGATAAGGGAATTTCTGGGGGATGAAAACGGAGCCCTCTTAGAGGTAAGGATAGATCCCGACGGAAGGGTGAAATAGGAGTTTTTTGCCGCTTAACAGGGATGATGAAGGGAGATTTAGACTGGTTATGAAGAAAATATATTCCGTTCTGGTAGAAAACAGGTCAGGTGTGCTTTCAAAGGTTGCGGGACTTTTTGCAAGGAGGAGCTTTAACATCGATTCACTTGCCGTGGGCGAGACTGACGATAAGAAGGTCTCCTGCATGACCATAGTTTCAAGCGGAGATCTAAGAACCTTAGAGCAGATAGAAAAGCAGCTAAATAAGAAGATAGACATCATAAAGATAAAGACCTTTGACGAGGAGCAGTCCATAAGCCGTGAGCTCATGCTCCTTAAGGTCAAATACAACAAGTCCAACAGGCGCGAGATAATGGAGACAGTGGATGCAATGAGGGCGCAGATAGTGGATATGTCGGAGAACCTCATGATGATACAGATATGCGACACGCCAGAGCGGACGGCGATGATGATAAGGCTCTTAAACACCATAAGCATAGTCGAGATCGCAAGGACGGGAACTCTTGCACTGCCCAAATGCGATACTAATATCTGATCTTATTATGGAAAAAAATAAACTTGTGATAATCGCCGGTCCCACGGCATCGGGAAAATCCTCTCTCGGAATTAGTCTTGCCAAAAGGATAAATGGCGAGATAATAAGCGCGGATTCGATGCAGGTATACAGGGGAATGGATATCGGCTCTGCGAAGGTTACGAAAGAGGAGACTAAAGGGGTGCCCCATCATCTGATAGATGTTCTGGAGCCGACAGAGGACTTTAATGTGTCGGTCTTTAAGGAGCTTGCAGGAGAGGCGT
>JAGBNT010000063.1 GCA_017634255.1 Lachnospiraceae bacterium | reverse complement strand
TTAAATTATCTGATAGACGAGGACAAGAAGCTGGTAATAGGGGGAGAAAGGCTAACCTATCAGCAGCTCAACTTCTTCGACCTGGGCATGCTTAAAATGCCGGCGGGTTATTGATATGGACGGGGACAAGATCAAACACATCCTGCTGGCAGAAAATTCCCTGGAGGGGATACTGTCCGCGGTCTCCTATGCATATAGATCCAGATACGGGCACGGGTTCAATGAGATAATGATAGCGGGAGAAGAGGGCACGATGAAGCTTTTCTCTGAATATATAGATATTCCGTCAGATCCTGAAGCCGCAGGCAAGGTCTATAGGGCGATACGCTCCAAGCTGGGGCTGAATTTCCTGGAATATATCGAATACTGTGCACTGTCCTGCTTTGACGACAGAGCTGAGGTCATTTACAGAGCATTGATACTCGGTTTTGCAAATAATATCGACATATTGAATTATCGTAAGGCTGACTGCATAAGCAGGCTGCACGAAATTTACAAAAATGTGCAGGGAGAGGTACACCACTGGACGGAGTTTTTAAGATTTAAGATACACGATATAACTGAACTTACAGGGACGAATGCCGAGACAGAAGGAGACAGGGGCATGACTGAAGTTCCTGGAGAAATGCAGACCGGGATCGTAGGGAGCGGCCATGCGCCAGCAGTGTTTGACGAATATTCTTCGGCGGAACAATATCGTCAATATGCCGCAAACCAGTTTCTGACCTCCGTAATAGAACCCCGTCACAGGATAGTTTCGCTCTTATTGCCATTTTTCGAGGACCGATACCCCTCCGAAAACTTCCTGATATATGACAAGGTTCACGATGAGGCCGCCGTATATTCTGCCGGGAAGGGCGGCTACGTGGCTCAGAGGCTAAGCGAGCTGCAGCCCGAAACTGTAAGAATTATCGAATCCGACAACTCTGAAAACGCCCGCATGTCCGATTTGTGGAAAATCTTCTACGACACTACCTTCATCAAGGAACGCGAAAACCGCGCCCTCCAGCGCAGCCTCCTGCCGCTGAGGTTCAGGGGAGATATGGCAGAGCACAAAGGGAGGAGGGAGTGAGGAGCGGTCTGTAAGAAGATTTGTTGATATTTTATGTAAATTAATGTACAATGTGGTGTCAGGAATGGTCGAGCTTTCGGAAAGTCATAAAAAGGAGAACGGAGTAATATATGGAACTTGGCAATACTCAGATGTTTAAAGTTGAGACGGAACCGGAAACAGGGGTCAAGGTAGTTCTTTCGACGGTGTATGAAGCGCTTACCGAAAAGGGCTACAATCCCATAAGCCAGATAGTCGGATATATAATGTCCGGTGATCCCACGTATATAACCAGCCATAATAATGCCAGAAGCCTTATTATGAAGGTGGAGAGGGACGAGCTCGTGGAGGAGCTTTTGACCCAGTACATAAAGAATAACCACTGGAAGTGATGTCGAAGCTGATAGGACTGGATTATGGTGCAGGAACGGTAGGGGTCGCCATAGCGGAGAGTGGAGGAGTTGCCGCGCCGCTTGAGACGATACGCAGGGAGAAGGAAAATCATCTGCGCAGGACCTGTGCGAGGATAGAAAAGCTCATAGAAGAGCAGGGAGTGGAAACAATCGTTCTGGGACTTCCGCTCAATATGGACGGGAGTGAGGGAGAAAGGTCCGCTGCCGTAAGGGCCTTTGCCGAAATGCTGAAAAGGAGGACAGGCCTAAGGCTAGTCCTTGTGGATGAGCGCCTTACCTCAGTGGAGGCCGAAGCATATCTGGCGGAGAATTACAGCGGAAAACGGATCGAACGTAAGGTGCGTGCGGATATCGACAATGTCGCGGCCGCACTGATACTGCAGGATTTTATCGACAACGGCTGCGGAGAGGATTTTTAGCGGATGGTAGAGAAGATATCTTTCGAAGATGAAGAGACAGGGCTTGCAAAGGAGCTCTTTGTACTGGCCGAGACGGTTCTCGGCGGGGTTTCGTATATTCTGGTGACAGAGGAAGAGGAAGGCGACAGCGATGCCATGATTCTTAAAAATGTCGCGGGTGAGGAGGATGCCGAAAAGGCTCTGTACGAGACGGTCACCGATGAAAAAGAACTTAAGGATGCGATGAATGCATTTAGCGATATACTTGACGATGTGGTGTTTGACGAGGAGTGAGCCGCCCGCATTTAAAGTATGAACTTATAGAGAACGACAAAAGAATTTGTCGTTCTCTATAAAGCCTCCGGCGGGCACTGTGTGCCAGTGGCACACGCTTAGTGCCACGGATTTTGTAAGGAAATCTGCCGCTTTAAAACGATGCCAGATGCGCTCAGCGCATCTAAACGGCATTCAAAATGTGCCACTGGCACATTTTGCAGCCAAAATCCGGCGCAGTAAACGCCAAAGTAAAAAGAACTTTGTCGTTTACTATTGGAGTATTTACGCATCCATAAAATGATAAGCGTGAAAATATTATGGAGGTAATTTGTGAAAAAAACTGAAAAGACCCCGGCTTCAAAGCTGAGGATAATTCCGCTCGGTGGTCTTGAGCAGATCGGGCTGAATATCACGGCTTTTGAATACGAGGATAGTATTGTTGTGGTAGACTGCGGTCTTGCCTTTCCAGAGGACGATATGCTGGGAATAGACCTGTGTATACCGGATGTGACGTATTTAAAGGAAAATATATCCAGAGTAAAGGGCTATGTAATAACCCACGGACATGAAGATCATATAGGGGCGCTGCCTTATATATTGAAGGAAGTAAACGCTCCCATCTATGCTACCAAGCTTACCATCGGGCTTATCGACCACAAGCTCGAGGAACACGGACTGCTCAGGAACGTGAAGAGAAAGGTCATAAAGCATGGGCAGTCCATAAATTTAGGACAATTCAGAATTGAATTTATAAAGACCAATCACTCCATTGCCGACGCTTCGGCCCTTGCCATATATTCGCCTGCGGGAATCGTGATCCATACCGGAGATTTCAAGGTGGACTATACCCCGGTTTTCGGAGACGCCATAGACCTGCAGCGATTCGGTGAGATCGGCAAGAAAGGTGTTCTAGCGCTGATGTGCGACAGTACCAACGCTGAGCGTCCGGGCTTTACGAATTCCGAAAAAACCATCGGAAAGGTTTTCGATACACTTTTTTCCGAGCATACGAAAAACAGGATAATAATAGCGACCTTTGCTTCAAACGTGGACAGGGTCCAGCAGATAATAAACAGCTCCTATAAATACGGCAGGAAGGTAGTGGTAGAGGGACGCTCGATGATAAATGTCATCGAAACCGCCCAGGAGCTGGGCTATATCAAGGTGCCTGAGCACACTCTGATAGACATCGCCCAGCTTAAGGACTATCCCGACGAAAAGACCGTCATAATCACTACCGGAAGCCAGGGGGAGTCGATGGCAGCGCTTTCCCGTATGGCGCAGGACATACACAGGAAGATAAGGATCAAGCCCAACGACACGATAATTTTCAGCTCCAACCCGATACCGGGCAATGAAAAGGCTGTTTCAAAGGTAATAAACGAGCTCGAGGACAAGGGAGCCGAGGTGATCTTTCAGGATGTGCACGTTTCAGGCCATGCCTGCAGAGAGGAAATAAAGCTGATATACTCGCTCGTTAAGCCCAGGTACGCCATACCTGTGCACGGTGAGCCCAGACACAGGCACGCCCAGGCTGATATAGCCGCGGAGCTTGGCATACCCAAAAACAATATAATCATGTTTCACTCTGGCGATGTCCTGGAGATCGACGACGAGTCGGCTAAGATAACAGGGCATGTGCAGACCGGAGCCATATACGTGGACGGTCTTGGAGTTGGAGACGTAGGCAATGTCGTCCTTCGCGACAGACAGAAGCTGGCCGAGGACGGAATAGTTATAATAGTGATGACCTTTGAAAAGGGGACAGGCCAGGTCCTTGCGGGCCCCGATATCATTTCTAGAGGCTTTGTATATGTGCGGGAATCGGATATCCTGCTGGAGGACTCCACAGAGGTTTTGGAGGATACCCTGGACAATTTATTCGACAGAGGGGTCAAGGACTGGAGCAAGATAAAGAATACCTTAAGAGACAATCTTTCCGATTATTTATGGAAAAAGACCAAGCGCAGACCCATGATACTTCCTATAATAATGGAGGTCTAAGGGCGCCGTACCGGATACCTTCCGGGGCGGATAAAGGAAGGACAGAAATTGACTGGAATTGACGACAGCGTTGAAAGAATAGTTGACTATATTAAAGGCTCTCCAGAGTATGTGGATTTTAAAAATAAAAGGAGCGTAGTGCCTCGAACCCGGAGCTGAAGGCCAAGGCCGACAGAATCAGGATGGAGAATTTTGAGCTCCAGCAGGTAACTGATGAGAGCCGGCTGATGGACGAGCTGGACCAATTTATGGAAAGAAACGAGCAGGATTACGCCATCGTGGAGATACACGATTACATCGAGGCGGAAAATGTTTTTTGCAGGCTGATGCAGACTATTATTGACAGGGTCATGGGAGAACTGGATTTCTGATGAACAGGAATACTGCAATAAAACTGAAGAATGTTATAATGACATTTCTCGGAATGCTGGTGCGCCTTCTGCTCATTTTGCTGTGTCTTTACTACATCTATCAGGGTGCGCTCAAGGCCTACGACTTCGGCTACAGGATCTTTACAGAGGAGCCGGTTTCGTCGGGCGTCGGAGTGGACGTCGAGGTTTCTATACCCGAAGGCTCCGGAGCGATGGACATAGGAGAGATATTGGAGGACAGAGGGCTGATCAGGGATCACAGGCTTTTTTTCCTGCAGGAGAGTCTCAGTAAATATCACGGCAAGGTCAAGCCTGGAAAATATACGCTCAGCACGGCAATGACCGCGGAGGAGATGCTGGCCGTGATGGCTCCGGAGGACGACGAAGACTCCGATGGAGATGATTAAGTGGAGAACCTGGACTATGACAGGCTGGACAGCTTTATAGATTCATTTTTTACTGAGCAGGATGAGTTTATAAGGGAACTCGAGTATTCGGCGACTCGGGATGAGGTCCCGATAATACGCAGGGACACCCAGCAGCTTTTGAGATTCATCCTTTCGGCGCAAAGGCCGGGAAAAATACTTGAAATAGGAACTGCGGTGGGTTTTTCGGCAATAATGATGGCGAAATATACTCCGCGGGAAACCCGGATAACCACAGTTGAGGACTATGAGCCGCGAATCGAACAGGCGGGAAAAAATATAGCTGCGTCCGGATATGCCGAGCGCATAGAGCTTATAGAGGGAGACGGCGCAAAGGTCATGGCGGAGCTTAAAGACAGCTTCGACCTTATTTTTATAGATGCGGCCAAAGCGCAGTATCCGGCCTATTTTGAAGAGGCGAAGCGCCTCCTGTCCGAAGGAGGGATATTGATCGCGGACAACTGTCTAAAGGGAGGGGAGATAGTGGAATCCAAATTCGCCGTCACAAGGCGGAACAGGACGATACATAAGAGAATGAGGGAATTTCTGCTGGAGATCACCCGCTCTCAGGAATTTGTCACAACTATATTGCCAATAGGAGACGGCGTGGTACTTGCCGTAAAGCAGGCTGCGTCATGAGTGAAAATAGACGAAAAAAACCCGAGCTTCTGATGCCGGCAAAGGGCCTTGAGGAGCTGAAGGTAGCAGTCACCTTCGGGGCGAACGCCGTATATCTGGGAGGAGAGGCCTTCGGATTGAGAGCCGGAGCAAAGAATTTCACCCGTGAAGAGATGGGGGAGGGAATAGCCTTTGCCCATAAAAACGGCGCAAAGGTATATGTTACAGCCAACATCCTGGCGCATAACCAGGACATCAGGTCAGCGGTGCAGTATTTTACGGAGCTTAAGGAGCTGGCTCCCGACGCTCTTATAATTTCCGACCCCGGACTTTTCAGCATTGCCCGTGAGGTCTGCCCGGAAATTGATATTCATATCAGCACCCAGGCAAACAATACAAATTTCATGACCTGTCTTTTCTGGGGGAAGTTGGGAGCTAAGCGTATAGTTACCGCGAGGGAGCTTTCCTTCGAGGAGATAAGGGAGATACGGGAGAACATCCCTAAGGAGCTGGAGATCGAGACCTTTGTACATGGTGCGATGTGTATCTCCTATTCGGGACGCTGCCTTTTATCGAATTATTTTACCGGAAGAGACGCGAATCACGGAGAATGTGCGCATCCCTGCCGCTGGCAGTATGCGGTGGCGGAGGTCACCAGACTCGGACAGTATCTGCCAATCGAGGAAAATGACAGAGGAACCTTTATATTCAACTCCAAGGACCTGTGCATGGTCGAATATATTCCGGAGCTTGTGGAGGCGGGAATCGACAGCCTTAAGGTAGAGGGGCGGATGAAAAACGCCCTGTACATAGCTTCCGTGACCCGTGCCTACAGGAGGGCTATCGACGATTACTTTGAAAATCCGGAAAAATACGAGGCCAATAAGGAATGGTACAGGGCGGAGGTAGCGAAGTGCACGGCCAGACCCTTCGCGACGGGCTTCTTTTTCGGCAAGCCTGATGAAGGCGCCCAGATATACGACAGCAATACCTATACCAATTCATATACGCTTCTCGGAGTGGTGGACGGAATCACTGGGGACGGAGAAGCAGTAATACATCAGAAGAACAAGTTTTTTTTGCATGACAGGATAGAAATAGTACACCCGGATCTCACCTCCGACTTTGCGGAGGTAGAGAGGATCATCGACGACAAGGGCGAGGAAGTGGAGTCGGCTCCGCATCCCAAGCAGGAATTGCGGTTAAAGCTGAATGCCCGTGTCGGGCTGTACGATGTTTTGAGGATACAGACGAATAGCGGACAGGGTGCCGGGGTACCCGACTGCTGACGGAGGAAAAATGCTTTTAAGTATTATAGTTCCCTGCTTTAATGAGGAGGCGGCCATCCCGTATTTTTACGACGAGATGAGCAAGGTCCTGGAGAGTATGGTGGGGAAATGGAAGGATCTTGAAGCGGAATTCGTCTTTGTGGACGATGGGTCGAAGGATAAGACGCTGGAGACGATCAAGGCTTTAAGAGAGAAGGATCAACGCATAAGATTTGTATCGTTTTCGAGGAATTTCGGAAAGGAAGCCGGAATTTATGCCGGTCTGGACAATTCCAGGGGCGACTACGTAGTGATAATGGATGTGGATCTTCAGGATCCGCCCGCCCTGCTTCCCGAAATGTTCAAGGCTGTCTATGAGGATGGCTATGATTCAGCCGCCACAAGGAGGGTCACCAGAAAGGGAGAACCTCCTATCCGTTCCTTTTTTGCCAGAATGTTTTACAAGCTTATAAACAGGATATCCGACGCGGAGATAGTGGACGGAGCCAGAGATTACAGGATAATGACCAGACAGATGGCTGATGCCATCCTGTCCATGGGGGAGTACAACCGTTTTACAAAGGGTATTTACGGCTGGGTAGGCTTTAAAACCAGGTGGCTGGAGTTTGAAAACGTGGAAAGAGTTGCCGGAGAGACAAAGTGGTCTTTCTGGAAGCTCTGCAAATACGCTCTGGAGGGAATAATTGCCTTTTCCTCAGCGCCCCTTTCCATTGCCACCTATTTTGGAATCTTCATGGCCTTTATGGCTTTTCTGTTTATCCTGGTAATAATCATCAAAAAGCTTACCATAGGGGATCCCACCTACGGCTGGTCATCGATGGTCTGCATCATTTTGATGGTCAGTGGCATACAGCTTTTCTGCATAGGTATAGTCGGTCAGTATCTCTCTAAGACATATCTCGAAACCAAGAAACGGCCTATTTACATCGCAAAGGAGAAGTGCTGATGAAGCTCATCATTCAGATACCCTGCTTAAATGAGGCTAATACTCTGGAGGTCGCTTTAAATGACCTCCCGAAGCATATTGACGGGATAGATGAGATAGAATATCTGATCATCAATGACGGCAGTACGGATAACACCGTCGAGGTCGCAAAAAACTGGGGCGTCAATTACGTCGTCAATTTTGTAAACAACAAGGGACTTGCCCGGGGGTTCATAGCGGGACTGGATGCCTGCATAAGAAACGGCGCGGATATCATCGTAAATACCGATGCCGACAACCAGTACAGGGGAGCGGATATAGAAAAGCTCATTCAGCCGATTCTCAAGGGTAAGGCGGAAATAGTCATAGGTGAAAGACCGATAGATGACACTGACGATTTTTCGCCGCTTAAAAAGAAGCTGCAGCATCTGGGGAGCTTCGTAGTGAGAAAGGCCTCGGCGACGGATATACCCGATGCGCCCAGCGGTTTCAGGGCCTTTACCCGTGAGGCGGCAATGAGGCTCAATGTTATAAATAACTACACCTATACGCTGGAAACTATAGTACAGGCGGGCAGAAACCAGATGGCTATAACCAGTGTGCCGATCTCCACCAATCCGGAGCTTAGAAAATCGAGGCTGTTTCACAGCATGGGTGGTTATATTAAAAAATCCGTGCTCACGATAATCAGGGCCTTTATGATGTATAAACCGCTGGTATTTTTTACAGTCGTGGGAGCGGTACCCTTCCTTATCGGGGTAGCGCTTATGGTGAGATTTCTTATATTCTTCTTTAACGGGGCGGGCATGGGTCACATCCAGTCGCTGGTATTTGCCAGTACCCTTATGATGATTGGGTTCATGACCTTCATAATGGGGCTCCAGGCCGATATCATGGCTGCCAACAGGAAGCTTCTGGAGGATATCCAATTCCGCCTAAGGCGGATGGAGTTCGGGGAAAAGACCGATGAGCCAAAATGAGAAGACAATAGTAGTCGTCGGGCCGGTATATCCCTATAAGGGTGGCATATCCCATTATACGGGCTTGCTGGTCAGAGCCCTTGGGAAGAGGTTTAAGGTCCACGCCATATCCTACAGCATGCAGTATCCTAAGCTCCTGTTCAAGAAGGAACAGCGCGACTACGACAATGACAGCTTTAAGGTCGATGCGGAATTTATTTTAAACACGGCATCGCCGTTTAGCATAATTAAGACGGCAAAAAGGGTAAACAGCCTAAGGCCGGATCTGGTCATCCTGCAGTGGTGGCATCCCTATTTTGCCCCCTGCTACAGTATTTTGTCGGCGGGCTTAAAGGCGAGGCTGATGTTCATCTGCCACAATGTTTTCCCACATGAGCGCTTTGTTATGGACAGATTTTTGACGGCGCTTACCCTGAAAAGAGGAGATTGCTTTATCCTTCACTCGAAGAAGGAGGTTTCAGAGCTTAAGAGCATAATAAAGCATCCCAGATACGGGGTGAATATGCACCCGACCTATGAGGCCTTTGATTTTTCGGGAGACGGGGCTGAAAGGACGGAGGGAAGGACGCTTTTATTCTTCGGCTTTGTCCGGCCTTATAAGGGTCTTAAATATCTGCTGGAGGCGATGACGGATACAGACGAGGACATCCGGCTCATGATCGTGGGAGATTTCGGCAGCGACAAAGAGACCTACGAGCAGCAGATCAGGGAGCTGGGAATAGGGGACAGGCTAGAGATACATGATGAATACGTACCAGATAAGCAGGTGGAGTTATATTTTAAAGCCTGCGACGCGGTGGTGCTGCCGTATATAGATGCGACACAGAGCGGGATAGCCCAGATCGCCTATGGCTTTAAAAAACCGGTCATAGCCACCGATGTGGGAGGGCTGCCGGAGGTCGTTACGGACGGAGAGACAGGGGTGATCTGCAAAAGTGCGGACAGTAAAGCCCTTGCCAAAGCCATAAAAAGATTTTACGAGCTTAAGCCGAAGGTGGATTTTGCCGCCAATATCGAAAAGGATTCACGAAGATTTTCATGGGAGCAGCTTGTAGACACCATCGTAGAGGTAGCGTTCAATCAGGGCGGCAGCGTAAGCCAGGTCAAATAGCTTGTTCTGCAGCGCGCTGGTGTGAAGGTAGTAGCGGTTATAGATGCGGAAGCTATCCCTGAAATGGTGAAACGCTTTTGCCTTTGACGAATGGTACAGCTTTTTGATGCTGGCGGAATGCAGGTGGTCATAGAAGTGATCGCGCAAAACAGCCTCTCTGTAGCCGGCGGAAAGGAGCCTTCGGGCCATTATTATTTCTTCCGAATACAAGAAGGTCCTTTCGTCAAAGCCCCGGGCAGCCTTGTAGGCCTGGGCGGACATGGCAAAAAAAGAGCCCTCTACAACCCCGACGGGAACGACTTCCCTGGGAGAATTCAGGATACCTTCACGCACTTTTCTTTTGTGGAGGCTGAAGGCAACGAGGAAGAGGCTCTGAATCACTCCGGCAAAGCCGGGAAGCTCCCAGGCGTTGAAGCCCTGCTTTACATTGGGGGCGACCATGCCGTACCGGGAATCATTCTTAAGGGCCTGAACCATCTGAATGGCAGTGTCCTCAGTAAAGGAAACGTCTGGATTGGCGACGAAGATATAATCTGAGCCATAGCTTTTAAGCGCATGCAGGATACCGAAGTTGTTTCCGCGGGCGTAGCCGCCGTTGCTGCCGGAGGAGATCACATCGGTAACAGCATCCTTCAAAGGAAGAAGGACTTCCATGGAATTGTCGGTTGACTGATTGTCGACGACGATTATATGATCGAAGAGAACATAGCCTTTTATCTGTTTAACAAGGCCGGCGGTGCGTTCGCCGTCATTGAAATTAAGGATTATTATCGAGATATTCATACAACTATTATAATATTAGGGGAAAAGCTAAGCAATGGTTTTTGTTACGCTGTTTACCAGATTAAAAAATGTACACCTGTTGAAAGACGTGGGGATGATTCCCTATCTGCTGCATACCGGCCACGGTGTGAATAGTACCATAGTCTCCTTTAAGAACGAGGACGAATATCCCTATCTGGACAAAGAGGTAAAGGGGCTGAAGCTGAGATTCATAAAGAAGAGGTGGAAGTACAATATCATTCCCGCAGCCATGTATGTCTGGAACAATGCACCTCAAATAGATGTGTTGAATGTTTACCATTTAAACCTCATGTCCTTTGTGTGCCTGTTTATCTATAAGCTCAGAAAGCAGCCGGACGGCCTGGGATATTTAAAGCTGGATATGGATAAAAACGGTCTCAAGCGGCTATATAAGCTCGGGCCTGTGGGAATGGTAAAACGTATGACCATGAGGCTTGCGGATCTCGTATCCGTGGAGACTACGCTGCTCTGCGACAAGCTCAAGAAAAAGTATAAGGATAAGATCGTTTATATTCCGAACGGGTTTTATGCCGAGGGAAAGACGCCAAATCGCAATTTTAACAAGCAGAATATAATCCTGACCGTCGGCAATCTCGGGACCTGGCCCAAGGCCACGGACAATCTGCTCAAGGCTTTTGCAGGGATAGCGGAGGGAAATGATTACAAGCTCATGCTGGTGGGTAGCGTTGCCGAGGAATTCAAGCCCTTTATAGATGAGTTTATGAAAAAGCATCCGGAGCTCAAGGACAGGATAGAATTTACCGGAGAGATCACCGACAAGGACGAGCTGACTGAAATATACAGGAGATCCAAGATATTTGCCCTGCCCTCGAGAAGCGAAAGCTTCGGAATCGTCCTGCTGGAGGCTGCCGCGAATGGCAATTTCATAGTTACTACGAAGGGAGTTCCGGCCGGTTCAGATATAAATAATGACGGGAAATTCGGTTTTGTTGTACCTGTCGATGATGTTCCGGCTCTCTCTGGAGCGCTTTTCCGGCTTATTAATTCAAAGGCGGACTGGAATATCCGGGCGGCGGAGATAGCGGACTATACCTACTACAATTTCCGCTGGGAGCCCATAGTGTCCAAGCTCTATGAGGAGATCAAAATAAGGAGAGGCAATGGGCAGTCCTGAGGTTTCGATAATAAGCATCAGCAGAAATGAGGGAGCTGCGATACGGCCAACCATAGAATCCGTGCTCGCACAGACCTATGGGGATTTCGAATATATAATAAAGGACGGCGCCTCGACTGACGATACCGTCCAGATCGCGGAAGAATATTCGGAGGAGTTTAAAAAAAGAGGTATAAGCTATAGGATAATTTCCGAAGCCGATAAGGGTATCTATGACGCAATGAATACCGGCGTGGGGCTGTCGCAGGGACACTGGATAAATTTCATGAATGCTGGAGACTGCTTTTACGGAAGGGATACCCTGAAAAATATCTTTGAGGGAAAAAATCTAAGCGGAACGGAGCTTATCTACGGAGATACGATAGAGGAAGAATTTGGCGAGTTTTATTATTTCAGAAAATGCCCTGAGCTGATAGAGGAGAGAATGCCTTTTTCGCATCAGAGCGTTTTTGCGAGAAGGGAGCTTTTGGAGGAATTTCCCTTTGATTTAAAGTATCCCATTGCCGCTGACTATAATTTCCTGCTGGAAGCCCACGAAAAGGGCTGTTCCTTTAAGGATTCGGGGGAGATAGTGGCCGTAGTCAGCAAGAGCGGAGTTTCCTCTGTTAAGCTTAAGGATACCTATCTGGAAAGCCTGCGGTTAAGAGAGGACAGGGGCATACCTCAGCCGACAGGGAAAGACCTCAAGCGTAAGCTGTGGTTCATAAATTTAAAGCAGTTTGGAATGGATCACTTTCCCCAATGGGTCAAATACTGCATCCGCAAGGTGCAGAGGTGGACAAGACATCAGAGAAGGGCTGAATATAAACGGGGGCAGCTATGATAAAACGCAAATTAGAAGAGATCGCAGGCAGTATCTACAGGCATACTGTATTTTACTTCAAAAGGATCGCGATCGAGTTAAGGACAAAGAGTATATTAAAACCCGGCTCCTATGCGAAAAATTCTGTGCTGGAGGGAAGGAATTATCTCGGACGAGGCACCGTCATAAGGAATGTGCGTCTGGGCTTCGGCTCATATATCAACAACAACGGGGATTTTTCCGATACGACCATAGGAAAATACACCTCGATAGGTGCAAACGTATCGACAGTCATAGGCAGGCATCCGCTGTCCAAACAGGCGGCGATGCATCCTGCCTTTACCAATCCCAACAAAATATTCGGCTTTTCCTATGCGGAGAATAAGACCTTTATGGATACCCTGGGACATATCGAGATAGGCAATGATGTCTGGATAGGAAACAATGTCCTTATCATGGACGGGGTAAGGATAGGCGACGGAGCTGTTGTGGGTACCGGAGCTTTGGTAACAAAGGACCTGCCGCCCTATTCGATAAATACCGGCGTGCCCGCCAAAACCAGGAGGTACAGATTTGAACCCTCGCAGGCGGAGGCGCTTCTTGAGCTCAAGTGGTGGGACAGAGGCGAAAAATGGATAAGGTCGAATATCGACAGCTTTAAGGATGCCGATAAG
>JAGBNT010000062.1 GCA_017634255.1 Lachnospiraceae bacterium | reverse complement strand
GAAGGACGACGAGGATCAGAAGGTTTTGGACAGCAAGGTCAAGGCTGTCTGCTCGCTGGATATACATACGGGAGACGAGATCGAGGAGCTATATCGTTCCGTGAGCAAAATGGCTTCGGGAATCGCCGAACAGATGAGGGAGGTACGCTATTATTCAAATGCCACCGCCCAGATGCAAAACGGTCTTATAATTACGATGGCGGATCTCGTGGAGAACAGGGATTCCGATACCGGAGCCCACGTTCAAAAGACCGCGGCCTACGTAAAGATAATCCTCGAGGGGCTTAAGAAAAAGGGCTATTACCCGGAAAAGCTCAGTCCCCAGTTTATGACCAATGCCGTTATGTCGGCACCTCTCCACGACATCGGAAAGATCAACATTCCGGATGCTATCCTGAATAAGCCCGGAAAGCTTACGGATGAGGAATATGAGATCATGAAGACCCACACCATTGCGGGTAAGGAGATCATGGAAAAGGCCATAAATACGGTCAAGGGTGAGAACTATCTTAAGGAGGCCCGCAATATGGCGGCCTATCATCATGAGCGCTGGGATGGCAAGGGCTATCCTGAGAAGCTTCACGGGGAGGTCATACCGCTGTCGGCCAGGATAATGGCTGTGGCGGACGTCTTCGACGCACTTACCTCCGCCCGCGTATATAAGCCCCCGTTCCCGCTGCCGAAGGCTTTGGAGATAATCGAGGAGGGCTCGGGCACACAGTTTGATCCCAAATGTGTGGAGGCCTTCATGGATTCGCTTTCTGAGGTAAAGCTGGTATTGAAAAAATATAACGGGTGATTTACGGAAAGTCATAGGATATTGCTCTTGAAAAGGGCGATTGGAGGTTTTTTATATAAATGACAGGTAACTTCAATCTTAAGAAAAAATTTTTGGCCTTATTGTTTGCGTTTGTTTTTGCCACTGTTTTTTTCGCCGGTGCCAGTTTTAATATATTTGCCGCCGACAGGGAAGCGGAGGGTGAAACAAAGAGGCGTGCTGACAGCAGTGCGGAGGGTGAAATAAAGGGGAGCGACGGCAGTAGTGCGGAGAGCAGCGAAAAAATCGGCGGGGGCTACGCAGCTTCCGGACAGCTTGAGGGAGTGGGCTATATCGCCAGGATCTATGATGCCACAAACGGTCTGCCTACCTCTGACGCCAACTGGATATTGGGCTCGACGGACGGCTATCTCTGGATAGGGGGCTATAGCGGGATAATACGCTATGACGGAACCACTTTCGAAAGGCTGGATTCGTCGGGGGGACTTACCAGCGGAAGAGTCATCTTTGAGGACAGCCTTGGGCGTATCTGGGTGGGGACCAATGATAACGGCGTAGTCATGATAGATGGCAGCGAAAGCGTCCATCTTACATACCTCGATGGCCTGCCCTCCTCATCCATAAGAAGTATAGCTGAGGCGGAGGACGGACGCATCTATATAGGCTCCACCAACGGTATCTGCTTTGTGGACGAAGACCTCAAGGTCGATCTTTTTTTGGATGACAGGCTGGATGCAAAGAACATAGAAAGACTTACAAGGGGTGCGGACGGGACCATATACGGCTTTACCAATGAAAGCAGCGTGTTTTCCATAAAGAACGGCAGCGTCACCGGCTATTATACAGCCGAGGAGCTGGGAATGAGCGGCATATTGACTATATTTGCCGACCCCTTAAATGAGGGGAAGATCTATTATGGAACGGACAAGGATGTAGTCTACTACGGGGATTTCGGAGAAAACGTAAGTGGGCTTACTGCCATACCTGTAGCTCCAGCAAACGGGATATACTGGATCAGCTATGCCTGCGAAAGGATATGGATATGCTCCGAAGAGGTCATAGGGTATTTAGATGAAGATATGAAATATAAGGTCCTGGATAACCTTCCCATGAATAACGCCATTTACATGATGACGGAGGATTATCAGGGGAATCTCTGGTTTGCCTCCACCAGACAGGGTGTCATGAAGGTAGTGGCAAATAATTTCAAACACATCACCGAGGAGGCGGGGCTTCCGGAGGAGGTGGTAAATACCACCTGTTTAAGGGATTCTCTTTTGTATATAGGAACCGATACCGGACTTCGCATAGTCGATGAAAATAATAAGTCAGTGGAAAATGCCCTCACCAAATCCCTGGACGGGACCAGGATACGCTGTATCGAAAAGGACGGGAACGATAATTTATGGATATCGACCTACAATAATGGTCACGGGCTAATCTGCTATACCTCCGATGAAAAACAGACGAATTATACACAGGAACAGGGACTTACCAGTGATTTTGTCCGCTGCACCACGATTGCGAAGGACGGCTCCATATTAACAGGAACAAGAGACGGGCTTTCGGTTATAAAGGACGGAAAGGTCGTAAGGACGATAGGGGCTTCCGACATAGTGACAAATACCGCCTTCCTTACCGTGGAGGAGGGGGACAACGGGATAATCTACATAGGTACCGACGGGGACGGGATATATGTTGCGGACGGAGACAGGATATCCAAGCTTGGAAGAGACGACGGGCTTACCAGCGACGTAATTTTAAGGATAAAATGGGATGAGGCGAGGAAGCTTTACTGGATAATAACCTCCAACTCCATACAATACATGAGAAACGGCATTATCACCAATGTTTCCACCTTCCCCTACAACAATAATTTCGACATATATTACGGAGAGGGAGACAACGTGTGGATAATCTCATCCTACGGGATATATGTGCTTAACGCTCAGGAGATGATAGAGGATAATGTCACAGATTACAGGCTCTATACTGTCGCCAACGGTCTTACGGGATCCGCTACGAGTAATTCCTTTAGCGAGCTGGATGAAAACGGAAATCTCTTTATTTCCTGCCGAAATGGTGTCAGTATGGTTAACATAAATCATTACTTCGACCAGCGTTCCAGGATAATGACGGGTATACGCTCCTTCATGTTTAACGATGAAGCCATCCTTCCGGACAGCTCGGGCACCTATACTATCCCGGCGGATACGGGACGTCTGCAGATAAGCCCGGCAATTCTTGACTTTACTCTGTCCAATCCTACGGTTCATGTATTTTTAGAGGGCACAAAGGACGCGGGTATCACTGCGGAGCTCAGCAACCTGACCCCTCTTGAATACACCGGGCTCGATTACGGAGATTACAAGCTCCATATCCAGATAATGAATACGGGTACCGGGGAGGTGATGCAGGATGAGGTATTTAAGATCGTTAAGCAGCCGAAGCTTTCGGAGCTCCCTGCCGTAAGATTCATCTTTTTGATCTTACTGGCGGCTGTCGCAGGTTTTATAGTCTGGCGCGTAATGACGGGAACCATCGTAAGGCGGCAGTATAATGAGATACGGCAGGCAAGGGACGAGGCAGAGAGGGCAAACAGCGCAAAATCCCGCTTCCTTGCCAATATGTCCAACGAGATAAGGACCCCTATAAATACAATAATGGGAATGGACGAGATGATCCTAAGGGAGGACGCCACCGATGTACCCAAAGGATATTTCAGGTCGGTGACGGGCTATGCCGAGGATATCAGATATGCCACCGAATCCCTTCTGGGTCTCATAAATGATCTGCTGGATATGTCCAAGATAGAATCCGGAAAGATGCACCTCGTTGAGCAGGAATATAGTACAGTGGATCAGCTGCGTGCCGTTATATCGATGATAAGGGTCCGTAGCTCCGAAAAGGATCTTTCCTTTGAGGTCAAGGTGGATGAAAAGCTGCCCGCAAGGCTCTATGGAGATGCCGGAAAGATCAAGCAGATAGTCTTAAACCTGCTGACTAATGCGGTTAAATACACCCAGGAGGGGGGAGTTGTCTTCTCTGTGAGTTTAGAGGCTCTCGAGGATGATAGCTGTGGCTTGAGGTTCTCCGTTAAGGACAGCGGAATAGGCGTAAAGGCTGAGGATATGGATAAGCTTTTCACGGCTTATGAAAGGCTCGACGAGGAAAAGAACAGCTCCATTCAGGGAACCGGGCTCGGTCTGGATATTTCCCGCAGATTTGCGGAGCTTCTCGGGGGGAAGCTCTGGTGTGAGAGCGTCTACGGCGAGGGCTCGGAATTTATACTCACCGTAAAGCAGCGCACGGTCGGAGATGAGCTCATTGGAAAATTTGAAGAGGTGGCGGACGAAGAGCTTAAGGGTCCCTATGTGCCGCAGTTCATAGCGCCCGACGCCGATGTGCTCGTTGTAGACGACAATCCCATGAACTTAAACGTTATAAAGGGGCTGCTCAAGGCTACGAGGATATTTGTGACCACAGCCTCAAGCGGACCGGACTGTCTGGAAAAGCTTAAATTTTCCACCTTTAATCTCGTCCTGCTGGATCATATGATGCCGGGAATGGACGGGATAGAAACAGTGGCAAGGATAAGGGAGAACTATCCGGAGCTGCCGGTATATGCCCTTACAGCCAATTCTACCGCCGGAGGGGATGAGTTCTATAAGTCCAAGGGCTTTGACGGGTATCTGTCCAAGCCGGTAGACAGCCTGACTCTGGAAAAAACCATAATGAAGCATCTGCCCGAGGAAATAATGATGAAGCCCGGTGAGGCGGATATCGCAAGCCTGCCGGAGGAGCCCGAGGAGCTTCCCGAAGAGCTTAAGTGGGTGGAAGAGGTAGAAGGGGTTTCTGTTCCGGAGGGAATTAAAAACTCCGGCGGAGTATCCTCGTTTATAGAGTCCCTGAACATGTTCTATGACACTCTTGAGGGGAACGCAAAGATCATTGAAAATGCCTATGAGGGCGGAGATATAAAGCTCTATACGGTAAAGGTCCATTCCTTAAAAAGCTCGGCGAGGATAATCGGAGCGGAGGCTCTATCGAAGCTCTGTCAGGAGCTCGAGGACGCCGGCAATAATGAGGATATCGAGTTTATAGATGCGAATACCCAAAAGCTCCTTAACGACTACTATGCCTATAAGGACAGGCTCTCCAGGCTGGAGAAAAAACAAGACACTTCAGCGCTTGAGAGTGTGGATGAAGCAGAGCTTAAGGATGCCTATGAGGCTTTAAAGGAGGTCATACCCCAGATGGACTACGATTCCGTGGAGATGATACTGGAGCAGATGAGCTCCTACAGGCTTCCTGGGGAGGACGAAGAGAGGTTCAACAAGCTTGGGAAAATGCTTAAAACCTTTGACTGGGACGGCATGGAAGCGCTGATAAAAGGACTTTAATATATGGATTTTTTACGTAACAACCAACTGGACCTGATGTGTATTCTCGGCGGAGCCTGCCTTATCACAGCGCTTTTTGCCTCTATCACGAGATCCTTATCCTTAAGGCGCAAGGGTATTCTTATATTTATAGAGCTAAGTGCCGCTTTTTTGCTTTTCTTTGACCGTTTTACATATATCTATAACGGTGTTTCGGGCACGACCGGGTATGTAATGATAAGGTTAAGCAATTTTATGCTCTATATCTTAACCATACTGCTTGTCCTTAGCTTAAATATGTATCTTACGGATATGTATTTAAACGAGGGGGAGTTAAAAAAAGTTCCCGGGGTATTGAAGGCGGCTGAGATATTATTAAAGCTAGGTCTTGTCCTTACCGTTGTCGCGCACTTTACAGGTCTTTATTATACCTTTGATAAAACGAACACCTATCACAGAAGCGGCGGCTTTTGGATATGCTATATAGTACCGGTAACGGCACAGATATTGCAGCTTTCTGCCATCATCAGGTTTCGAAGGCGTCTTTCAAGGAGGCTTTTTACCGCCCTACTTCTTTTTGCGGTGGTTCCCCTGGCTGCCTCCATACCACAGATGTTCATAGAGGGAATTTCTTTTATAAATCTTTCGGTTGTGGGCTTATGTATCGCCATCTATATCTTTACCCATCTGGATATGGTAGACAGAGCGGAAGCCGCCAATGCCATGGCTAACGAATTTTTTGAAAAAGAACAGGAGGACATGGAGCAGCTTTTAATGAGGGTCTCGGGAGCTCTGGTCAGTGCGATAGATGCAAAGGACGAATTTACGAGAGGACATTCCGTCAGGGTTGCAGATTACGCCCGAAAGATTGCTGAGATCTATGGGAAAAGCGAAAAGGAGTGTGAGGAGGCTTATTTTGCAGGTCTCCTTCACGATGTCGGAAAGATAGGGATAAGGGACGCCCTGCTGAGCAAGGGGGAGGAGCTGACGGAGGAGGAATTTGAGGCGATAAAACGCCATCCCGTGATAGGGGGACAGATCTTATCCAGCATAGATGACAGACCCTACCTTCGCATTGGGGCGACCTACCATCATGAGAACTTCGACGGTACAGGATATCCCGAGGGGCTTAAGGGGGAGGGAATACCGGAGATAGCCAGGATAATAGCTGTCGCAAATGCCTATGAGATCATGAGTGCGAAGAAGAGCTACCGCGATCCCATGCCCCAGGAGCAGATAAGAGAGGAGCTCTTAAAGGACTCCGGTACAAGGTTTGATCCGCTGTTTGTAAATGTAATGCTCCATATCATAGATATGGATTCTAACTATAATCTTAAGGAAGACAGCGAGGTAAGGCAGATATCCGAAAACAGTGAGCTATATTTCGATGAGTACAGGAGCGTGGTCTCGGAGGGAATACATATCACCTCAAAGATGACCTCGATAAGCTTCAGATACGCTCAGAATGAGGATTTTACCGATTACGCCTGCATTCCCGCCCTCATACTTTTCGATTCCCTCGACAGGACGGTCCATGACGAGAAGAAGACAATAGAGGAATACAATTATCTTGAATACGGGGAGATATGGCTCGACGGCCATATCATAGATACGGCTGCCCGGAATATGGTCGTAAATATCATAGAAGACAGCTCGGCTTCCACAGAGAGCTCCGGGACGGAAAAAAAGAGCTGTAAATACCTTATTCAGGCAGTAAGGAATAGGGATCACATGCTGATAAGGGTTAAAAACCCGGTTCAGACCTTTGAGGTCATAGTCGCCCTCCCCGACAGCTCAAGATATGCTTATCTCGGGCTTACCGGAGAACATTCCAGAATAAGCCGTGTAAAGATAGATGTCGCCGCAAACGATATAAATGAGGACTTCATTCCCAGGATCGCGGAGGAGGTAAGCTTTATCAACAGGCTGGAGGGAGACCTTCCGAATATTCAGATCGACGGCTACCGTTCGGCCTCTACCGGCGGCATTCCCATCAAGGACGGTACGAAGATAGAGTTTCACACGATGAGCCTGCCCTCTGCCAGAGCTGTATGGCACTGTCCGCTTATCTCCATTTTTTATTCAAAAGACGGTCAGGAATACGGTGCGGATTACAGGGAGTACGCCCTTATTAGCCTGGACGGCGAAAAGCGGGAGGGGGCGGACGAAGATAGAGCCGAAAATGAGCTTATCACCGAGCAGAAGGAGGATTTCAGGGACTGGGAATACTGGAAGAAAAAGAACAAAAAGGGGCTGGAATGTGAGGTCAGCTTCAGGATAAGAGGCAACAGGGTGATCACGACCACCGAAAATCTCGGCGTTTCCGTAAGGAATACAACGACTGTGACTGATGGGGTAAGAGATGTTTATTTTGCCCTTACCGGAGACCAGATTGCCATTACGGATATAAGGATAAGCTCATAAGATTAAAATTTTGTGAAGATGCGATTATCTCCTTCCGGTTTGACAAGCCGAGCAGGAGAGGTTTATTATTTTTCTTGTTTTTTGACAGGTCCGACATGGAGGAAAATTATGCATAAGAAAGTTTTTCAGCTTTTAGTAGACAATACCGCCGGTGTTTTGAGTCGTATCTCAGGTCTCTTTTCAAGGCGTGGTTACAATATCGAAAGCATTACCGCGGGAACCACGGCGGACCCCAGGTTTACGAGGATAACCATAGTGGCCAGCGGCAATGACGATATACTTGAGCAGATAGAAAAGCAGCTTAGGAAGCTT
>JAGBNT010000061.1 GCA_017634255.1 Lachnospiraceae bacterium | reverse complement strand
CGGCAGCAGAGCCCTCGCCCTCCTGCAGCTCCACATCCTTTACAAGCTCATCATTAACGCCTGTCCCGCCCTTCGTAAGCTCCTCGGACATATCTACATTGTCATCCAGATGATCCTTGTACAGATTTAAATTCTCGGTCAGCTTTGCCAGCGCATTCATAACAGCATTGCTCACGCCATTTGGCACGAGAATGGTGTTTTTAGGCATTCCCTCTTTCTGAGAGTCGGAATAATAGATGACCCCTTCCTGTACAGCCATGCCGCGCTTGTATTCCACGACCTGAAGCTTCCCCGGCTTCCCCTTCATGATATCCGAAAGCTGTTTGATCAAATGAGAATATTTCTTCTGATCCTCCAGAAACTCCTTGGTTTCATCATTCCCCTGCCTGAGTCCATGCTCGGTTACTCCAGTAAATTGTCCGACGACTGAGTTGATCGCCTGAAAAACGTTAAGGCATTTATCTACAAATTCCACCTGTCTCCGTACTCTCTTGGGTAAGGTCTTTAAATAGGCGGCGTTGACCTTATCGGACTTCTCTCCAAAGACATTCTCCCATAAGGTGAAGGCGCTTGACAGCTTTGCATATACGCTTAAATGACTGAGAAGATACTCAGGGGCGAGCATTTCCGGAGTTATCTTAATTTCAAGGTATTTTTTAATGATCCCGTTTAAAGCCTCCGCCCTTCCGGCAGGCACCGTACTCTGCAGTCTCTTCATATTAGCCTCTTTGGAGCCCAGAAGCTTCTGCGACTCCTCGTCCGCAGCAGTTCCATCGGTATGGAAATTGCCGAAAGCATAACCTGAGACCACTCCCGCTATTCTGGTGGCCTGGTTATTCGTTTTCTTTACTGCATCCTGCCATCCGTCTTTATCACCCATCTCCTTGAGCCGTGAGGCGTATGTAGTGCTCACATAATATGCAAAGGTATGTTCGCTGACTTTAAGTTTCATATCAGGGATGCTGGTAGGAATCTTTTCCGCCTCCGCTTTCATCCATTTTTTCAGATGCGCAGGATAACCCTTTTTATCCACAAGCTTATCCTGCCACTCCCTGGTAATGTTATACATATAGACCGGGTTCTTGTCTAAGGTAAAATCCTTCATTCCTGCCATGAGGGAATCCACCCACTGGGCCCGCTCCCTTCCCTTACGCAGAAGCCTCTTTCCGGGTCTCTTATCCCTGTAGAGGATAGCCGAGTTCATAAGCTCCGCCATGGTAGAAAATACCTGCTTTCCCTGTTTATTGTCGTTTAAGTCCAGGGACAGAAGCTTCTTTGCAGCCTCCTTTATTCCCTTATAGTAGCCTGAGGCCCATCTTTTATCATTGGCTATGGACTGAAGCGTTTCCTTAAGCTCCGCGGGCAGGCTCCGATCCTCCGGCGGCAGCTCCTCCTTCTTTTTCTGCTCGGTCTTATTTTTAACGACCTCCTTTTTCCCTTCCTTAAGCTTTGTGACATCCAACTGCTGTTCGGCATTTTTCATGTCTACTGCGTTTACCGGCAGCTCGGCCTTCTGCTCCTCCTTAAGGAGGGTGTTTTCCGGAACATTGCCGGCATTGGGATCCGGAGCGCTCTTCTCGCGTGTCATCTTCATCATATCCACGGCAAAGAGGTTGTGGGAATATCTTTGATTCTGTATTTCAACGGCGACCGCTATCTCAGGATCCTCCTGAAGGGTTAAGCGCCTCTTCTCCAGCTCGGGAGCATTGTTTTCAAATAAAGAAGCGTCGTCAGCGGCCGATATTTTTTCAAAATCGGTGACTTCCGGCATGGGAATGTTATTTTGCTGCTCGGTCTTTATCTTGGCGGCCTCTTTAAATTCCGTCTTTTGCTTATTCATCATCTGGAAACTGTCCATATATTAACCTCCTTTAGTAACGTTGTGACTGATTTGCTTTAGCAAATCAGCCAGAGCGGCTTGTTATGTGTCATAACCTCTATTGCCGCTCGATCCTCCTTAATGCTAAAAAATAGTTTTAATAAAGCTACGGATTGCTTCGTTGCTATGCAGCTCTTCTATGATCATTGCACAACATGAGCCACAAAAGAGCCGACCTTTTCTGCCTTGAATTCCGTAAGCTCACTTAAAAGCATCTCCTGCTCCGGGCCGGACAGGGTAATACCCACCTCCGAGCCGGGTGAATAGAGCTTTCCCGCCTCTGTAACAGCGTGGTAAATAAGGGCTTCGGTCGTGCCGACCCTTTCCACATTGGTGACGATCAGCCTGTCCACAAAGAGCACCCCTGTACGGCGGCTGCAAAGTATCGCGCCGGTTAGCTCACTCTCCTTATTATAGGCAAGGAAGCTGGTGTTTTCATCGTAATAGCTCCGTACATTGACCATGACGGATCTCTCATCCGCAAATTTTATGAACTCCCTCCAACCCCGGGCTTCAATGGATTTAAACGGGATACAGGTGACATTGGAATTGTCCTTGCCCGCATCGATTTCTGAAAGCATGAAACCGTACACCGGAAGAAAGTCTTCTGTCCTCTTAAAATCCAGTGCCTCAAAAAACGGCGAGAGCTCCTCCTCACCTACCTCAGCCTCTACATGAGTGATGAGCACGGCCTTTGCTCCCACCTCCACTGAAATATCCATAAGCGCGTTTACCAGAGCCCGTCCTACGCCCTTCATCCGACAGCTCTCGTCCACATATATATGTCTTATAGCCAGGGTATAGCCGATCTGTGGATTCTTCTCCGACTCCGCCGCCAGGACACCGCAGGCCGTATTCGTTTTCGTATCATACGCCCCCAGCAGTATATCGCAGATTGCCAGCGCCATGGTGTCCACCGCGGGTAAAAACAAATCTCTGTTTTCTTCGTTGATCCTGGTTACTTTTATCATTTCGTCACCTCTCTGTAACTCTTTCTCGTCTGTCATTCCGTCACCTCTCTGTAAAAACTCCATTAAAAAAACCTATAATATTATATTCTAAAATATATTTACAGTAAACGACAAGTTACAATTCAGTGGTCAGCCAGCCCACTGAATTGTAACGTCTTGCGCGAGTTAAAATAATATAACGAGCTGTTAATGACGAGTAAGGACAACGGAATCGGCGTATTGAAGCTGGGTTTTGATGAAGGGCCCGGAGATCAGTTCCCGGGAAGAAATGGTCTTTGTATTTATGACATAATAATATCTTACACCGCTGAGAAATCGCAGTGAGAATCGATGCTGCATTATCCTGTGCATCTCCTCGAGATTGGCGAAGGACGACAGCTCGACGATGATCTCCTCCGGAGTAAATTCATAGTAGAAATTCTGGAGATCCCTGAGAAAAAAGCGCGCTCCGTCGCAGCAGGGACACCCGCTCTTAAGGTCGCGCACAGTAAAGCCCTCCCGGATTTTGGCTGCGCCGTGCTCATTTAAGAGCACGGCAGCCTTTTTTCCGCAGATAAGCAGATTATTGTTGATATAAGTGGTCTTTCCGGCTCCCTTGAAACCGGCCACTATATGGAGAGTGGTTTTATTTATTAGCATAGCTGATGGGGCGGCGTTGGCCGGTTTTGTTTGGCGCAGGTCAACGCCGGCAAGGTTTGGTTTACATAACTTAGGGTCCGCTTAGATTCCATACTCTTCAGGACGGTACTTCGTCTCGTCCACCTCGTCCTTCATCTCTTCAATAAACTCCTCCTCGTCCTCGGGAATTTCCTCTACCTGGGACTCAAGAATATCCAGCCAGCGCAGATCCCTCTCATCGATGGTGAGCTCCTTTTTATCGAGGCCCCGCCTTATTATCTCGAGGGTCTTCCTCGCCGTGTTCAGGGTCCTGCTGAAGGG
>JAGBNT010000060.1 GCA_017634255.1 Lachnospiraceae bacterium | reverse complement strand
ATGGGAGTGACAGACCCGTCCTCATTCAGCCTGTGGAGCTGTACAACGCTGTATGTGCTAAGAAGATTACACCTCTTCACTATTCTTAGGGCAGCCGGATCTGCCGGCATTGTCATACTGTCAATATGGCCGTCCACAGTCCCCTTCTTTACTGCCGTGTCAGAATTGAGATCATAGATAGTCATGAATGTATAGTCGTTATCCGACTGCTTCTCTACGAGGCAAAAGCTCTTATCTCCCACATGAGCTATATATTTCCTGCTGTTATAATAATAATCCTCCGTGTCGGGCTGCCCTGCCTTCCCGTCAAGCAGTACGGCGCAGGAGCTTATGGTTCCGTATTCATCGGATAATTCTTCAAAGGTCACCGCCTTCCTGTCCTTCTGCCCCGGTCTTCCCGTATATCCGGTCCCATCCTCCTGGATCTTCTCTATATAATTTTCGGGAATGACCGCATAGCTTTGATCTATGAGTTCTGGATAGTCCGAATAATTTAATCTCACCCTTTGCGCCCCCGCGGCATAGGCGGTGATATCGTAGGGAGAGAAGATGACCTCCAGGCCGTCGTAATCCAAAAGGAAGGTCAGCTCGTTATCGCTTATTGTCTCATCCAGCTTTTCATTTATGATCTCGCTGATATCCTCAAAGAGGAGCATATCCTTATCTACGGTCTTTAAGGTCTCCTCTTCAAGGCATTTGGCAAATACCTCTGTGTCACTGACTATATCCCTTATCTCAAGCTTCTTTCCCGTCGCCGGATCAAAATTAACGGCGCTGTAATAAGTATTGGGATGAGCCCCTCCTGCAAAGCTGTACCAGGTCTCGAGCACGCTTACCGCCTTTTCATCCGAACGGATAACTTCGGCTCTGCATTCGGTGGAATATGGGTTCCATTCATAGGAAGGCTCCCTCTCTTCTTTGTCTGACAAAGCCATCTGATAAAATTCCTCAGCCTGGGAGAGTATCTCTTCGCTACTCTTTTTGCTTAAGCTCTGAAGCGCAGCATCAAGGCGTTCAAAGCCGTCCGCGGATACTCCCATAGTGGTATAATATGCATCCACCATCAAAGTGTCCTCTTCATCGTTATACCTGTAGTAATTTTCCTCGTTGACTGATATGGGGATCATCGAGGCATAGACCGGTTCCACTGTATCCTCAGAAACCGCAGCCTCATCATCACTTACGGTATTTTCCGGGGCTGAAACATTATCAGTCGGTTTTCTCGGAGCATTGCTCTCCGGAAGATTCATCTGAGTGGTACAACCCGAAAGAACGGTTAAGACCGCCAGTATCAGCGACATTAGTTTACATAACTTTCTCATATTAAACCTCCTTGCTAAAAATTGCATGGTTTCCAAGTGTACGGGCACTATCACATCTGCCCGGCTTTTCTGCTTTCAAAAAATTTCTCTATCTCCCCAAGTATCTCCGCCTGCGTCCTCGACTTTAATATATAGCCGTCGGGCTTAAGGCTTAGGACCTTCATTACCGATTCCTTATCTCCCTTGGAGGTCAGGAACATGACCGGCAGATCGCTGGTTGTTATCTCATCCCTTATCATGCTCAAAACCTGGGGTCCTGAGCACACCGGCATTTCATAATCCAGCAGAATAAGATCCGGCTTATGCTTTGCAAGAAAGGTTATTGCGTTCATCCCGGAATTGACCATGGAGACCTTGTAAAAAGGATCGAGCCAGCTTTTTATCGTCCTCAAAAACGTGCCGGAATCATCCACCACCAGTATATGCTTCCTCTTAGGCTCAAATGCCTGCTTCACTATCCTGTCCTTTAAGCCCGACACCATCTCCTTAACGTTTATCGGTCGGTCGAAGGTACCCTTTACAAGAGTTTCCGGTATGATCTCCTCCGCCTCCTTTATCTCGGCTTCGTAGCCTATGAGGAAAAGATTTTTCTCCTCCTCAATGCAGGTGTCCTTAAGAAATACAAGGGCTTCACTCAGAGACTTCACATCCTCGGTCAGATACATAAGGTATATATCCGCGCTGGACTTCTCCTTCATTATGGAGCTTACCTCAGCCTTTGCAAAGGATACCTCGAAGCCCGCTTCTTTAAGGTTGGTGCTTATGGCGTTTCCTATAAAGGACGAGACGCTGCCTATAAACAGTATCTTTCTGAAGCCCTCGATAAATTCTTCTTCCTCTTTCATTTCGCTTATCCAATCTTCCATAAAACCCTGATCAAACTCCGTATTTCTTTAAAATATCCAGCACTCCGTCGGAATCCACTTCTGTAAGCCTTAACTTCAATTCCTCAAAATCGTCTTTAAACTCCCGGGGCATCTCATATTTATCCAGCTCAGCCACACACATATCGGCGCTGTCAAAATCGAAGGCCTCCACTACCTCCTTAAGCGCCTCCAGCCCCTCTCTTAGCTTATCTTCGTCTATCAATTCCCTGCCTGTGCCTTCTATAGCATCGTCCTTAACAAGAAAGGCGAGGGATTTTCTGAACGTATTATAATCATATAATAAAGCTTCCGTCTTTGCATTGATTTTTTCAATATCGTTTTCGTTGCCGGCATTCTCGAGCTCCAGGGCGAGCTTTGAAAGCTCCAGCGCCCCGATTAAGCGGGCCGAGCTTTTAAGAGCATGTACCTCAATGGTGTAGTTCCTTATGTCCCCATCCTTCCAGAGGGAGCGGATAAGTGCCTCCTTCTTCGGAATGGTTCGCACAAACTGCTCCATAACCTGCCTTAAAACCTCCGGAGAGCCGCTGGCTTTAAGGGCTTCGCGCCTGTCAGTACCCTCCACGCTCGGTATGCCGCCGTCGTCTGCAGCCTCCTCTGCCGCCTCTTTATTATCTGCGTCTTCTGCATCCCTATGCTTATTCTTCTCCTCTACACGGTAGGTCTCGTAGCTGTCAGCAGGGAGCAGGTCCATCAAAAGCCTTTCAAGCCTTATGGGATCGACAGGCTTTGAAAGATAATCCGTAAAGCCCTCCTCCATGTAGCTTTCGCGGGCTCCCGAGATGGCATTGGCCGTAAGAGCGACGACAGGGGTTTCAAGATTCAGGTTGCCCTCCAGTGTCTTCATATTCCTGAAGGTCTCAACCCCATCCATGACAGGCATCCTATGGTCCAGGAAAATACAGTCGTACTTGACCTCCTTTACCTTTTTTAAGGTCTCCTGACCGCTTTCGGCTGTGTCTATCTGAATAAGGGTCTTCTTAAGATAGCCCTTTATTACTGTAAGATTCATAGGAGTATCATCGACGACGAGTATACGTGCGTCAGGCGCGCGAAACGCCTCCCTGTACTGTATCTGACTGGAATGAGCCTCTCTGAGTCTTTCCGTGTAATCTCCTATCGGAGCCCAGTTAACGACCCTCTGCGAAACCGTAAAGTAGAAGTCAGAACCCTCGCCGTAAACGCTGTCAACCTGCAGGGAGCTGTCCATAAGTGACAGGAGCTGCTTAACTATGCTCATTCCCAGCCCTGTTCCCTCTATCGTACGGTTTCTTTCCTCTTCTATACGTTCAAAGGGCGAATAGAGCTTCTTTAAATCCTCCTCCTTTATCCCTATACCTGTATCACGTACCGAGATATTCATGGCGATATTTTCTTCATCCGTCTTCTCATAGCCTATCTTAAGGTGGATGCTTCCCTTTTCCGTATACTTTACAGCGTTAGTCAGTATATTTAAGATGACCTGCTTAAGCCTTATCTCATCCCCGTACAGATAATGCGGCATCGTCTCATCCACATCCACGATAAGCTCGAGCCCCTTGTCCTGTGCCTTGGCAAATACCATATTCACCAGGTCATTGATGACCGAGCTTAAGTCGTATTCCACCGGTATTATCTCCAGCTTCCCCGCCTCTATCTTGGAAAAATCCAGAATGTCGTTGACTAATCCCAAAAGTGTCTTCCCTGCATCCCTTAGGTTGGAGGCATATTCAATTATGGCGGGATCCTCCGTCTCCCTAAGGATCATCTCATCCATTCCCAGCACAGCGTTAATCGGCGTTCGGATCTCATGGGACATATTCGAAAGAAAGCTGCTCTTTGCCTCGCTCGAAGCCTGGGCTACCTTAAGCTCCGCCTCCAGCTGCCTCTCATCATTTACGCGCCTCATATACTCATTCATATCCGAGCTGGTCTTGTCCAGAGCCTTATATAGCTCCTCTATCTCGTCTCCGGTATGGATATTGAGCTCATGTATCTTTTTAGCGTTGGTCTCGCTGTCCTCCTCGGAGCCGAAGGCAAAGGACTGCATCGCCTCGCTTATCCTGTTGATGGGCCGGGCTATTTTGTACTGTGCATATATATTTGCAATGAGGGACACAAAGGTCGCTACCAGGGAAAGGAGGATCAGCAGCCTGAAATCAAAGGCAAGATTGCCCTGTATATCGAAGGCTCTTCTGATATTTTTAAAGGGGGCTTTATCATCCGTATCAGCGTTTCCCTGATCAAAGCCGGGGGGCTTGATATTGTCACCGGATAAGTCATGAACTATTTCATTGCCCTTAAGTATCTTGTCAAGGTATTCATTTGAAAGATCTGAATAGAGGAAATTGCTGATGGTGACAGCGCAGCAGCAAAGCACCGCCGCAACTATCGCAATAAGAATTGTGATCTTTGTACTTAAGGAGCGCTTTCTTAAACCCGGGATATTGAGTTCCCTGTGCTTTTTAAGTTCCCTTATCTCATCGAGGTCAAGACCGGCCTTCTTTTTATCATCTGCAAAGGAAAGTCTGTAGAAGAAGCCGTTGGGGTAGAGCATCACAAGCTTTCTCGGTGCCTTCCTCAAAAAGAGTGCTGTAAGAAACAAAACGGCGGCCGCGGGAAATAAAGACCCTGCAAACCTTAAAAGCATGCCGGGCATATCCTTTACTTCCCCGTTGGTCGCCATTATGAAGCAATAGTTCACCGCCCCTGTAACGATGCTGTAAACAAACGTCATAAGCAGTATTTTTGAGGTCTGATTTAACCATCTCTTACGTGTCAGTAAAGAGATGAGAATAGCTCCGATAAGATGTCCCAAAGCGCCGTAGATGGCATTTTCCGTAATGATGCCGAAGATGAAATGGGATATTACCACCGTAAGAAGAGCAGGCATATAGCTGCAGGTCGCAGCCACAAAGATTGTCCCGAGGCTGTCCAGACTGAACAGGAAATACAGCTGCCCGTCAATAACGGCTCTTCCATAGACATTTATACCTATGGCGGCGGCCATGGTGATCAATACAAGGAGCATTCTCCGGGTAAAAACCTCCCGGGAGTATTTAAAAATATTGTGCAGCTCCTCCCTGCTAAATCCCCTGTCCTCCATTCATCATGCCTTTATAAATGCCTTATATGCCTTGTAGCCTTCGTAAAGATCGGATTTTGAAGTAACCTCCCAGGGCGCATGCATTGAGAGCACTGCCATTCCGCAGTCCACCACATCCATTCCGTAAAGAGCCATTATATAGGCTATTGTTCCGCCGCCGCCGGCATCCACCTTTCCCAGCTCCGCGGTCTGGTAGGCAACCTTATTCTTCTCCATGATGCTCCTTACGTATGCAAAATATTCTGCGTTGGCATCGTTGGAACCGCTCTTGCCCCTGGCTCCGGTGTACTTGTTAAACACTATGCCCTTTCCAAAAAATGCTGCGTTCTTCTTGTCAAACTTATTTGCATAGAGCGGGTCAAATGCCGCAGAAACATCGCTTGAGAGCATCTTGGAATTGGCGAGCATCCGCCTTAGTGTAAGCTCGGAGTACTCCCCCATAGCATCCAGCACCTCGGCACAGACATTTTCGAAAAACTTGGAACGCATACCCGTCGCGCCGACACTGCCTATCTCCTCCTTGTCCACCAGCAGGCATACTCCGGTGCGCCTTAGTGTCTTTACATCCAGAAATGCCTTTAGGGAGGCGAAGGAGCACACCCTGTCGTCCTGCCCGTAACCTAATATCATAGAGCGGTCGAAGCCGAGATCATGAGCCTTGCCTGCCGGAACCACCTCGATCTCCGCCGACTCGAAATCCCTCTCCTCAACGTCGTATTTCTCCTTTAAGAGCTTAAGGATATTCTCCTTTACAGCCTCTTTATTCTTTCCCTTTAAGGGCTCGCTGCCGATAAGGATGTCCAGGCTCTCTCCCTCAACAACCTTATTGCCCTTCTTTTCCATCTGCTCCGACGCAAGATGTATAAGCAGGTCGGTGACGCAAAATACCGGATCATCCTCGTCCTCTCCTATATTTACCTCTACCTTCTCTCCGTCGGTTTTTACAATGACTCCGTGCAGAGCCAGGGGAAGGGTCACCCACTGGTATTTCTTTATCCCGCCGTAGTAATGCGTGTCGAGATAGACCAGTTCGTCCGACTCGTAAAGGGGATTTTGCTTTACATCCATCCTCGGGCTGTCGATATGGGCTCCCAGGATATTAAGCCCGCTCTCCATCGGTTCACTGCCTATGTTAAAAAGTGCCACGGTCTTTTCCATGCAGACCGCGTATACCTTATCGCCCTTCTTCAATTTACGCCCGCTGTCTATGATATCATTAAGGTTTACATAACCTGCTTTCTCAGCAGCCCCTATACAGAGCTTTGCGCACTCGCGCTCGGTCTTGCCCTCATCAAGAAAGCTGCGATACCCCCTGGCGAGCTTTTCCAATTCTTTTCTCTGGCTGTCATTATAACTAAGCCAGCTGTTTTTGATCTTCATAATAAAACTCCTCCTCGTGGTTTATTGTATGTGGTTGTAGGGTCAGGATTCAGTACATCTAAATCAGGGGCGTAAAAAACGCCGGTACTTAATCCGCGTATTTTGCGGATTTAGTATCCGCTGCGTTTTTTCTCGAAGCGAGAGCGTCCATGATTTAGATATACTTAATCCTGACCGCTCACTGCCGGACCCACTCGCGCTTGGCGCTCGTAAGCGGGTCCGTAAAAGCCCCACTGGGGCTTTTACCCATCGATCCTCATTATAGTTGCGGGATCTATGTATTTTTCGTTATATAGGATCTGGTAGGTAAGGGTTTCGGTATCTCCCTGGACGATATACAGCGTCGTCCCCCTGATCACACTGTCACCCTCCTTAACCAGCGGGTCCGAATGGGAATAATACACCGAAATATACCCGTTGCCGTGATCTATCTGCAATACATGCCCCAGATTATTGTCATCGATTATACTTACAACCGTACCAGCTCCCGTAGCAACTATCTTTGCACCCATTCCGGTGGGGAATGTAATATACTGGTGTTCCTCCGAATACTGGGAGGGCATCGAAGCCTGTCCATCCAGAGGGAAGCCGGAAGGAATATGGTCCATAGCCTGTGCAGACGCCGTCTGTTCCTGCAGATAGGTCGTCGTGCTAAGTCTGGCGTTAGCCTCCCTGAGCTGATTTTCCAGTTCCTCCTTATCCGCCTCCAAAAGCACATTGGCATTTGTAATATTAATCAGATTGGCATTCAGGGCAATGACCTGTTTTCTTAAATCCCTGACATTCCTTATCCCGTAAATTGCACTGAATACAGCCAGCGCGATGACAGCCAAAAGAAATAGAGCGCACAATGTCAAAGGTAATATAGAAATTTTATAACTTTTCACATTTACCGCGTTTTCAGGAATTACCAGAATACTGAATTTTCTAAATAACGGTTTTCTGCGTCTCCTCTCCCTTTTCTGTCTGACCGGTTCCGGCGGCAGGGGAAGGTTTTCCTCCTCCGCTGTCTCCTCGGGCTGTATATCCTCCAGGGGAGGCTCCTCCTCAGGCGGCGCTTCCTCGTCCGGCT
>JAGBNT010000059.1 GCA_017634255.1 Lachnospiraceae bacterium | reverse complement strand
ATTGTCCGCAGCTCCCTTTCGGTCATGGCACTGTCCGTCCTGGATATATCCAGCCTAAATATTATAAGGAGCACTTTTGAAATAACATTTATTATCCATATTACGGGGGTAAGTATACACATCAAGAATAGGATAACAGGAGCTATTGCCAGTGATATCTTCTCGGAATATGCAGTAGCAATGCTCTTTGGAGTGATCTCTCCGAAAATGAGCACGACAATCGTAATAACGCCCGTCATTATGCCTACAGCCAGATTGATCTTCAGCGCAAGGGTAGTTGCAATGGCGGAAGCCGCAATGTTGACTATATTGTTGCAGACAAGGATACAGGAGAGCATCTTATCCCACTTTTCATGTACCCTTATAAGAGTTTTTGCTCTCTTATCCCCGCTTTCGTACAGGGAACGTATCTTGATCTTATTTACCGTGGTAAGAGCTGTCTCCGCTCCTGAAAAAAAAGCGGAGAGCAGTATCAGAATGATAAGGACTGCCCAGGTCAGCATCAGCCGTCTACTCCACCCAGAGCATTAAAAGCATTTCCAAAAATAAGAGTCTCGGAATTATCCACTATGTAGGTGTGCCTGGACATGGAATCGCTCTCGGGTTCTCCGTATTCATAGGACATAAGCTTTAAAAGCTGGAAATACTCGCTGTTAAGATTACCCCTCATGACGAAGAGATAAAACTGTCCGTCGTTCCTCCCCTTAAACAGGGTGCTGGTAACCTCATATCCGAGGTTGTACCTGGAACAGTAGTTGATGGCATCGTCCATGCTCTTAAAGCGGATGACAAAGCTGTCCGTCCCGCTGCCGGAGTGCTTGGAAACTCCGGAAAGCTCCTCGTTGTCCACCTCTTCCCTGAGCTCGCGTATCTGGCTCATCGCCTCGGGAGAATAATTACCCTCAGCCATAAGCTGTTCCTCGAGCATATCCAGTATCTCCCTGCGAAGCTCAGCGGAAATATGGCTTGGATCCTCCTCAGCTTCAAGAGCTTTGGTGATCCTGGATTTAATGCGCTCTATACGGCTCTGCGCTCCGGGTATCTTTTCCAGCCCCTCTCCTATTTCGGAGGAATGGAAGACTATGGCTATGCTGTTATCCTTTAGGACACTTATCTGCGCGGAAGCAATATGAATACCCTCGCTCTTATCTATGCCAAGCCTTGCAGCAGCCATATCCATTATATCCTTAAAAAAGGGCTTGATACGGTCGGTCTTTTCCAGTATATCATCCAGATCTATCCCGTAGCTTACAAGCTCCTCTTCACTTAGCACGCATTTTATTTCCCTGTCATTTATTCTGGTAAATTTCACTTAAACCTCTCCGTGTCTGAAACAGTCTACACCTACTTCTATTTTAAAGTATGAAAATATAGCCGTCAATAACCTAACGAATTCCTGAGCTCTTTAATGATATTCGGATAATTATCAGGCTCATGTATAAAATTACAGTCTGTGCACACCCTTATCCTCCTGCCGTTTTTCTCAATATATTCCGGTGTTCCCGGACAGCTTTCCTGAAAATAGAACGGGCAGTAGCAAAAAAGGCAGTTGATGTGTTCAATATTTTTATGGCAGGGATAGAACTCACAATCCTTGTTTTCAAAAAACCGGAAGCTGTTATCCATGATATTTTTTTGCAGCCTTGAGGAAATTATATGCATAGGCGGGGCATGAATAATAGTACAGATGGGGATAGCCCAGCCATTTTGTCTTATCCGCATGTACGCACAGCCATTTTTTATTTCCGACAGGCTTAACGGCTAAGCAGTCGTCCCCGTTGTCCTCGGAATTGAAGTAGTGAAATTCATGACCTCTTATCTCGTCGCCTCCAAGGAAGGTTCCCTCGACATTTTCCCTGACCGTTATATAACCGAAACGCGACGAGCGACCCTCATATCTGGTCTTAGTCTCAATGATATCCGTCATCGGGTAGATATTGCCGCTCTTTTCCTCAATGCTCTCCGTAAGGTACATGTAGCCCCCACATTCTGCGATGACCGGAATACCGTTGGCTATCTTTATCTGAATATCCTGCATCAAAGCGGTATTTGTTGAGAGCTCAAATGCGAAGAGCTCAGGATAGCCCCCGGGGAAGATAAGTGCATCCACGTTCTCGGGAAGAGTAGTGTCCTTTATGGGTGAAAACGGAAGGATCTCAGCCCCCATCTTCTTTATCAGCTCCAGATTGTCTTCGTAATAGAAGCAGAAGGCATCGTCCATTGCCACTCCGACCTTGACCCCTTTAAACTCCTCGGAATAATAGTCCTTAAGCAGCCCCTCAAGCAGCCCTGCCTCGCTGTAATCTGTTTTTGTTTCTAGCTTTTCCAGCGCGGATATGTCTATACATTCCTCTGCAACCGCCGAGCCCTTTTCGGTAAGCTCATTGAAGTCGGTAACCTCTCCGGGGGTTATAAGCCCAAGGTGCCTGCTCTTTATCTCAAATGCCTTGGTCTCGGGAAAATAGCCGAATACGCTTATCTTAAGCTCGCTTTCCACAAGCTCCTTTAACAGCTTAAACTGTGACTCTCCCACGCGGTTTAGGATTATTCCCTTTATCAGGTTTTCGGTGTCATAATCCAAAAATCCCCTCACTATCGGCAGGATGGATCTGGAAAGTCCCTTTGCATCAATGATCAGCACTATGGACATTCCAAGAGTTCTGGCAAGATCGTATGAAGAGCCCCTCTCCTCCGAGCCTCCCATTCCGTCAAAGAGTCCCATAACGCCTTCGCCCACGGTTATTTCCCCTAAAGAGGCTCCCTCGGCAAAAAGCGCCCGGGTTACCTCGCTTTCCGTAAAGAAGGTGTCCAGATTTTTGGATGGAACCCCCATCACCCTCCTGTGAAACATCGGGTCTATGAAATCGGGACCACATTTAAAGGCCGTAACCGACTTTCCGCGCTTTTTAAGCGCCTTTAAAAGTGCACAGGTAATAAGTGTTTTTCCGCTGTTGCTCTTGGGTGCGGCGATAAGAAATCCCGGTATTTTGCTCATATCTTCCTCCTGAAAATAAAAAACTGTGCTTAACTTACCTCAACTCAAATGAAACTATATATATCATATTTCCGGACTTCATCATATGGTATCTGCCCATTGTCTCAGAATAATTGACCTGAACACCTATGATCTCCTCATCCTCGTGCTTAAGCCTGAAAAGAAGCTCCGTAATGACGGACATGGTCTCGAGTGTTACGACGTTTACCACGATCCTGACCTTTCCCTGCTTTTTCGTCATGATCGCCCTGACTATGTCCTCAAGCCTTCCGCCGCTCCCTCCTATAAATACGTGGGTCGGAGCCTCCAGCCCTTCAAATGCCTCCGGAGCCGAAGCATTTATCACAGTAACATTCTCAAGCCCCGCCCTTGAAACATTTGCAGCGGTGAGGGAGGCAGCTTCTTCCTCTCTCTCTATCGCGTAAACCCTCATATCATTTGACAGTCTCGCGCTCTCCACTGAAACAGAACCCGTACCGCTCCCTATATCGTACAAAACGGCATCCTTTGGCAGCTTAAGCTTGCAGATGGAAAGCTGCCGTATCTCCTCCTTGGTCATGGGCGCAGCCCCCCTCCTGAAAAAGCCGTCTCCCAATGAAGGAGTTATGGGGAGGAGTTCCCCGTCATTTAAGATAAACGCACAGCAGATGCCGTTTTCCGGCATAAAGCTGTAATCCGATGCCCTGACGCAGATAACCCTCTCGCTCTGGGAGGACAGGTCATAGCCCGCATGTATGGTTATATCCTTTAAGCCGGAGTCATTGATCTTCTGAGCCAGTATCTTAAGCTCAGCCGCATCCGAAACCAGAAGAAAGACCTTCCTGTTCATCATGACCTCGGAAAGGACGTTAGCCCTTCTTCCATGGTGGCTTATAATGACCGCATTATCGTAGCTTATCCCGGTCCTTGCGGAAAAATACGAAATGGATGACACCCCCGGATAAAGCTTAAGCTCGGCGTCAATACCGCTGTTGTCCGAAAACGCCTTTATCGATGCCGACATCCTCTTTGCCCCGCTGAAAAAGCCCGTGTCGCCGCTATAGAGCACGGCAGCCTTTATTGCTGTAAAAGGATAGTCTAATATGAGCTTTCTTAAGGTTGAGAGAACCTCCTCCGGCTCATATACCGGATATTTAACAGTTTTCTCCGGTAGGAGCTCCAAAAGCCTTGGCGAACCGAAGTAGACATCCTGGGAGTGGAGAGCTTCAAGCGCATCCTGGCTCATAAGGCTTTCATCACCCATGCCCATGCCGATAAGGCTTATCTCAACAGAGACATTTTCCGTGGCTGTCTTGTACCTCCTGCAGATGTATCTTATACACTCCCATACATTATCAAGCTCCACGCTCCTGACATTTCCGGCAGCCTTGCCTTCCATCGGCGGTCTTATGACAAATACATCGGTTTTGCACTCCCTGGCGGCAAGCAGCTTCTCCCTGTACCCTCCGGCATCTCCGCTCGCCTTGGTCACAACCGTCTTTATGTTGTATTCCGCCATCATGACCTCATTCATCCGCTCCGAAAAGGGACCCTGGACTGCTATTATATGTGAGCGCGGTATGCCTGCCTCTGTGGCCTTTTCCACACTCTCCGCCGAGGGAAGTATGCGCGCATAGGTTCTGCTCAACACCTGTTCCTCGCCTATCCCTGAAAGCTCCTTTGCACCTGTTGTAAGAAGGATATTCCCCTTTGTATATTTAAGCGCCTCTACGCAATTCTCAAAGGAATCGAAATACCTGATCCTGTCGTATTTTTCAGCCTCGTCGAAGCTTCCCCCGACATTTCTGGTAAGCCTGATAAGACCTGTATCGGTGTTCTCGAGAGCCTTCCTTATATTTTCAGATACCTCCGCGGCGTGTGGGTGGGTTGCGTCCACGACCAGTGTATACTTACCCGTGGTAATAAACTGCCTCATCTCCTCCTCATTCATGCGTCCTACATGAATTTCCGGCGAATTATCAAGGCTGCCTCCCTGGCTCCCCATGGCATATTCCCCGTATTCCGATGCCACGCATACGGTACAGGGGATATTAAGAGCGCTTAGCTTCCAGGCAATGGTTCTGCCCTCACTGGTTCCTCCGAATATCAATACTCCCTTATCCATTTAAGCTTCCTCTCAATGACGGATCATACCCTCTTGGTGTCACCATGCGTCCCCCGATCACCTTTGTCGCGGAATTGCCGATAAAGACTGTCATAAACATATTGACCTCGATATCCTTTAATTCCCTTAGTGTACAGATCCGGCTCTTCTGCCCTTCTCTTCCTATGTTCTCCACTATTCCAACTACTCTTTCGGGCTCTATGCTCTCCATAAGTATATCCGCCGCCTCCTTTAACGCATCGGGGCGGCTGTGACTGCCCGGATTATAAAGCGCCATGCAGAAATCACCCTCCGCAGCCGCTTTTAGTCTTTTAATTATCTTATCCTTAGGTGTAAGTATATCACTTAAACTTATTACTGCAAAATCATGTGAAAGGGGAGCCCCCAAAACAGCGGAGCCCGAAAGGGCTGCAGTGACCCCGCTGACTACTTCCACCTCTACCTCCGGATAGTCGGCAGCCAATTCCAAAACCAGAGATGCCATTCCGTAAACACCTGCATCCCCGCTGCACACCAGAGCCACCGTTTTACCCTCATTAGCCGCCTCGAGGCTCAGCTCACAGCGCTCCTTCTCCGCCCTCATACCCGTAACTATCTGCTCCTTACTGCGGTATTCCTCCGGAAGTAGATTTATGTAAACCTTATAGCCGGCTACAACATCACATTCCTCAAGGGCATTTACCGCCTCAGCTGTCATATTCTCCCTGCTGCCAGGTCCCATTCCTACAACATAAAGTTTCTTTCCTGCCATTCTCCTCTCCTTCCAGCCAGTCCTAAATTTTCATAAGGTACAGCGCTTCTTCTGCGCTTATTTTACGCTTCCACTTATCTTATTCAAAAGCTTATCCTGTATTCGCTCACTGCAGCGGCAACAGTCACTCCGTCCAAGGATCTCTTCCCAATGACCAGGCTTCCCTGCCCTGAGCTCAAGACTGCAGAGCGCTCACATACGTTGTCCACTCCTGTTATTTCCTTTACGAAAGCCGAGGCGCAATAGTCTCCCTCAAGACTCCCAAGCTCCTTTGAGGTATAGGTTAAAAACTGCACTCCCAGAGCAGCCGCGGCATCCGCAAGCCCCTTTTCATCTTTTTTTATATCTATGCTGGAGATATCCTGCAGGGCATATATCGAATAGCCCTCCGAGGATAATACACTTCTTACGGCTCTTAAAATCTCATCAGAGCTCTTCCCCTTTTTACATCCTACTCCCAGGTGCAGATTTAAGGGAATAAGTTGCAGACTACATCTTCTAGTAGGTGTACGATTTGAAACCACAATATCTGCCATGTCGGCATTTTCCGCCAGCCTTAATTCCTCCGGCAGCTCCCCATCCGTTTTCAGGTTTTCAAAAAATATACTTACGGTCTGCCCTGCAAGGATTCTTGACGAGATTGCCTTTATCCCCTCCTTATTTGCAGGTATGAGATTATTTTTTGCCGCAAAGACATCTACCGCGAAGCGACCGTTTATATCGGTGGCTGTCGTCATAACACATTGAGCCCCGATACCCTCAGCTATCCTCTTTGCTATATACAGTCCTCCTCCGTAATGGGAGGACAGCACAGGTATGGAAAACCTCCCTGCCTCATCCACGCAGACAACCGGTATATCCTTAAGCTTATCTTCAATAAAGGGAGCAATAGAGCGGACGGCAATACCCAGCGCCCCTATAAAGACGATCGGTACATGCTCCTCAAAGCGCTTTTTAGTCCAGTCGCCCAAGGTTTCTAAAACACGCGTTATCTTATAGTCCCCTGTCTCTGCCGAGCCCTTGTAATAAAGCCCGGTCTCCTCTCCCAGCACCTTCGCAAGCCTTATGGAAAGCTTTGCTCCCCCTAAGGTAAAGCTTATAATATCGATCCTCATCTGCTTCCTGAGTCAGGCTGTCCGGGTACGCTGCCTGCCTTTCTGTATCCGGTTTCAAAGTCCGGGGCGTAGAGCCTGGAGCGCTCATAAAAGGAATGAGCTACGGCATCGCCGACCAGCACCACCGCCTGACGGTTTATATTGCTCTTTTTTGCCTCCGCCGCCATTGTACCCACCGTACAGACAATTCGCTTCTCATCCTCCCAGGAGGCTCTGTAGACCACTGCAGCCGGTGTATCGGCGCTGTAGCCTCCAGAAACCAGCCTCTCCGACAGCTCTCCTAACATCCCCGAGCTTAGATATATCGCCATTGAAGCCTTATGCGCCGACAGGCTTTCGATACTCTCCCTGGCCGGAACCGGAGTTCTTCCCTCCATCCTGGTGATTATCAGGCTTTGGGAAACCTCGGGCAGGGTGTATTCCATATTTAGCGAAGCAGCTGCCGCAAAGCATGCCGTAACCCCAGGGCAGCTCTCATATCCTATACCCAGCCTGTCCAGCTCGTCCATCTGCTCACGGACCGCTCCGTAAAGCGAGGGCTCTCCCGTATGCAGCCGGACTGTTGTTAGCTTCCTGCTTTCCCCCTTCTTAATAAGCTCTATCACCTCTTCCAGCGTCAGATAAGCGCTGTCGTACCTTTCCGCCTTCTTAGTGGCGTACTTATCCAAAAGCTCCGGATTTACAAGGGAGCCTGCATAGATTATAATATCCGCCCTGCCAAGAAGCTCTGCTCCCCTGACGGTTATAAGATCTACTGCTCCGCTTCCAGCTCCGACAAAATATACCATAAGACCCTGCCTCCTTATCTTCCCTCTCCTGACCGCTTCCTAATACAGCTTAATTTTACCGGCTTACGAAATACCCTGCCGGCGTATACTGTCCAATAATCCGGCTGCCCCGCTGCTATGTGCGAGACGACCGAAAACGTTGGAATAAATGATACATTCCATTTCCATATCACCTTTAGCCTTGTTTCTTAGCGTGTCCATGACCCTTTCGAGGACGTTTTCCATGGTCCTCTCAATGAGACCTGCCCCCTTAATATGCCTTAACGCCTCATCCGTGGATATGCTTTGGAGCACAGCTCTTGCCGTATCAGCGCTGCATCCGGCTCTAAGGGCAGCTGCGCATAAAAGCTCCATCCGGCAGTCCCCGTAAAGGGAATGAGTATTTGTTATCCCTCCCGCAAGCTTTATAAGCTTACCTATATGTCCGGTTAGGAGCATGGCTTTAAAGCCGAGCTTTGATGCCAGCTCAATGGCATTTCCTATAAAGTTGGAGCATTTAACGCTCATTTCCAGATCGTAGCCGTATTCCTTAAGCATATATTCCTGACCGTAATTTCCCGGAGTGACTGCGATAACCTCCTCTCCGGCGGCCTTATGCACCCTCATCTCCACCTCTATAGTGTCGATTATAGCCTGCATACTCATGGGATTTTCCACTCCGCTGGTACCTAAGATCGATATACCTCCCACTATTCCGAGTCTTGGATTAAAGGTCTTTTCCGCAACCCTTTCTCCCCCCGGAGCGGAGATCATGACCTTTATAAGCCCCTTAAAGCCTGCCTTAAGAGCCTCCAGGCGCACTGCCTCCTCTATCATCCCCCTCGGGACGGAATTTATGGCAGCCTCTCCCACCCTCCTGTCGAGCCCCGGTCTTGTGACCCTGCCTATACCTTCTCCTCCGTCTATAACCACTCTTATTCCCTCATTCGCATGAGCTGTATCGAGGTTAGTTGACATAATTAAATCCGGCTTCAAGCCGCGGTTTTTCTGGGTTTTTTCGACACTAGTTGACATAAGTTCGGGTTCCGCTTCCAGCCTTCGACCCTCTTTTATGGTTGACATAATTCCAGGGTCATTTTCTCCAGGGACTTGAGTTGACATAACACCATTTTCTTCTTCAACTCCCTCTCCCTCTATACTGACTCTGGAAAAAATATACAAACCCGTTGTAACATCGGGATCATCGCCTCCGTCCTTGAGTACGGCGCAGGACGCGAAACACTCTTTCCTTAAGTTGACATAATTTATTTGAGGGGTAAAAATCTCGCCTGCCGGTGTCTCTATGCTTATGGAACTGATCTCTTCTCCGGTAAACAGCATCCTGGCTGCCGCCGCCGATGCCGCAGCAGCGCAGCTTCCGGTGGTAAAGCCCTTTTTCATGGGCTTATCCGCTGCTTTTTTCCTTTCCATCAGCGTCCCCCGTTCATATACATCAGGGCATTTACTATCGCAGCCGCCACGTTGCTGCCGCCCTTTCTTCCCCTGTTTACTATATAGTCCATGTCGCTGCCAATTATAAGCTCCTTTGCCGCCTCAACATTTACAAAGCCCACGGGAACACCTATAACAAAGTCTGGCTTAAAGCCCCCCTTTTTATACAGCTCATCCAGGGCTATCAGAGCCGTGGGCGCGTTTCCTATGGCAAATATGGTCTTTACCCCAAGGGCGGATGCCCTCTCCATACTTACATGGGCTCGCGTGACCTCCCTCTCCTTCGCCTCCAAAGCCACATCCTCATCTGCCATAAAGCAATGTGCCTCTCCTCCGAAGAGAGAAAGGGACTTTTTGTTAATCCCTGAAAGAGCCATATTCGTATCAGTTACAATATGTGCTCCCTGCCTTAGGAGCTCTCCTGCCCTTTTAACGGCTCCTACCGAAAACTTGAGCGTTTCAGCATAGTCAATGTCCGCTGTCGTATGTATCACCCGCATTATTACGGGCAGCTCCTCCTCAGGCAGCATTATATTTTTTGATTTTAACTCCCCTGCTATGATCTCAAAGCTGCGCTTTTCTATATCCCGGGGACGTACGTATTCCATTTCCATAAATCCTTCAGCCTTCCAGAATTTCCCTGAGTTTTTCTACCAATATCCCGTTCTCCTCATGCGTCCTGACCGCGAACCTGTAAAAGCCCTGTCCCAGTCCTTCATAATTCGAACAGTCCCTTATGAGTATGCCCCTTTGTAATAGGGGCTCGTAAAGCTCCTTTTCACAGTAAACAAGGATATAATTTGCCGAGGAGGGATAGGCTCTTAGCCCAAGGGTCTTAAAGCAGCCGCAAAGATATTCTCTCTGAGCCTCTACAAAGCCGGGTGTCCTATCTATATAAGCCGACTCCTTTAGCGCTGCCTCTCCTGCAGCAGACGCAGCGGCAGAAATATTCCACTCGGGAAGCGCTCCCTCTACCTTAGCGATTAAATCCTTAGCTGCAAGAAGGACCCCAAGCCGTACTCCCGGCATTGAAAAGATCTTGGTGCATGACCTGAATACCACAAGAGAGCCCTCCTCTATCCGGTCCTTCATGCTCTGAATATCCCTGTCTTTTACAAAGGGCATAAAGCTTTCATCTATTCCGAGGATAAAGCCCTTTTCCCGGCATTTTTCAGCCAGTCCGGCAAGAAGCGCCCTGTCTGTCAGGGCTCCGGTGGGATTGTTGGGATTGCTCAAAACGACCATTCCCCTCCGATCCCCGCCTAAAGCCACCTCATCCAGCTTGTTTTTCAGCAATCCAACCGCTTCCTCGTCAGATAAGAGGACGCCGCTTTCCCGAATTATGTTAACAAATTGAACCCTGCAGCCCACCGAAGCCGCCGCTCTCATATAGCCTGAAAAATCCGGTGCGGGGGTTATCAGCACCGATGGTTTGATCGCGTTAAACGCCGCCATTATAAGCTCCGAAGCCCCGTTACCCACTGCTGTACACTCGTATTTCACCGCGAAATATCCGCAGACTGCCCTCTTTAAGCTCTCATTATTTATATCGGGATATTTTTCTATTATGTCAACCGATTTGCTGACCGCCTCCCTTACGCTGTCCGGGACTCCGAGAGGGTTTAGGTTTACCGAAAAATCATATTTGACTTTGTTATTATAAATATCTCCGCCATGGGTGGAGCTTTTCTTTTTTGATGAAGACTCTGATCCTTTCATATCCATATCACTACCGCCGCTATGACCGACAGCACAAGGAAGAACGCCATAGCGCAGATAACTCCGGTGCATATCATGAGCTCGTTGGCTGTCTTTATATCCTCGTTTTCAGCCCCTCTTACAGGGTCTCCTATAACTGCCTTGTGTACATTTTTCCCAAAATAAACCGCATCCCCTCCCAGGGCTATGTCCAGCGCTCCGGCACAGACTGCCTCTGTCTGTCCGGCATTGGGGCTCGCAGTCTTTAGTGCATCCCTTTTATATATCCTTGCTGCGTTTGCCGTATCTAGCACAAGTATTCTGGCGGCAAGGAGCATGACCCCAGCTGCAAGCCTGGCAGGCAGGAAATTCAGCACATCGTCAACTCTTGCGGCAGTACGGCCGAAATATAAATAACGTTCGTTTTTATATCCTATCATTGAATCTGCGGTATTTACCGCCTTATAGACCGCCCCGAGCACCGGTCCCCCCAGTGCCAGGTACAGCAGGGGAGCTATGACTCCGTCACAGGTATTCTCCGATACGGTCTCGACTGCCGCCCTTATTACCGCAGCCTTGTCCAGAGACTCCGTATCCCTGGCGACCAGCATGGACACAGCCCTTCGGGCTCCGGGGATATCATCTTTTTCAAGGGCTTCATATACCTTCATGCTCTCGACGTTGAGACTCTTTACAGCCAGGAGCTGCCAGGAAAGGAGCGCCTCAATAATAACTCCCGCTATTCGATTTACATAATACGAAAATGCAAAGAGGGCAAAATAAATTCCATCCGTTACTAAAACTACAATTATCTCAAGAAACGTTCCTCTTACCGCATTTTTCCTGTTAACATAATCTCCGCTTCCCTCAAGGTGGAGTTTTTTATCAAGATACTCTATCAGCTTGCCGATAAAGCGTACCGGATGGGGTATCGAGGACGGATCTCCGAGTATAAGATCCAGAATAAAGCCTATGAAAAAAGCAAGGGCATGACACAGTATCATTTTATCCTCTGTCCTATCCCGCAGAACACCCTCTCCACGCTTTGGGCTCTCTTTGCCAGCTTTATCAGATATCTACCGAGCCTTTCCCTGTATTCACGTTCAAAGGGCTCTGCAGGCACGATCCCGCTGCCAACCTCATCGCAGATAACGATAAGCTCGGGAAGGCTTTCTATCAGAGCGTCAGCAGCGCCCTCGGGATCTCCTCCGCCCTTTAGCTGCCTCTTAAACCAGGTTTCAAATGCATAGAATACCCGGTCCTTTAAATCGACCATATCCTTAGTATTGCCGTCCATTACGGCTTTTTCCTCCAGAGAGTATTTCTCCAGCACAAAATCCAGTTTTCCCTGGGAAACCCCGCCTATTACAAGTCTCATTCAGCCTCCTTGAAATACCGCAAGCATCCCTGTTATCAGCACCGTTACCAATTCTACCAGCGAGGACAGGAAACCGCAGCTGTCCCCGTTTATCCCTCCGAACTCTTTGCTGCACAGGGAATAGACATATACAAAAAGTATGGCATTGGCGATGAGAACCGCCCCTCCGGTTATTATATCCAAAAAGAGTATCATAGTCCCGCATATAATGAGCTGGAGGACAAGGGATATGCGCACAGCACCGAGGCGTGCCTTGCTGGTAAATTCAAACAGCATCCCATTCTTATTTGCGCTCTTATACGAGACCGCGAAAATACCGCTCAATATTCTGGACAGATAGTAGCCGGCGCTGACTATCGCCATCATCCTGAAATTATATATCTGCGAATACCCTGCTGCGAAGAGCAGATAATATATCAGCAGGTTTATGACCGCAAAGGCTCCTATATGCGGGTCCTTCATGATCTTAAGCTTCTTTTCCCTGTCTCCGTAGGAATGTATGGCATCCATAACGTCCATATAGCCGTCAATATGTATTCCGCCGGTTATTACAAGCGGGATTATGATCGCTACGCCTATGCGCATCGTCTCGCTCACCTTGTCGAAACAATAGTTGAACCAGACCAGATTCAAGGCTCCCACTATTAAGCCTATAAGCGGAAAAAAGGTCAGCGCATACTGGATGTTTTCCTTTTTCCATTCCACTCTTGGCACAGGTATCTTGGAATACATTGCAAAAGCCGCAAAAAATGATTTTATCAGACCCATCTGATCCTGTTCGCTCCCGGGCTGTCAGGCCGCCTGGAGTTCCTTTCCTTTATCTTTATGGGTATTCCCGCCACAACCTCGTAGACCTCATCGCTTAACGCCCCAAGCTTCCGGTTCAGCTCTCCCAGATATTTGATGTATACCGCGGTCTCCCCGTCGTATTCAATCCCGTCTTCAAAAACATTGTTGGAAACGATTATGAGGTCGTGACAGCCCCTCTTAAGAGCTCTTATATCCTCCAGAACCTTATCCGACATAGAGCCATAGTCCGTCTTTCTTTCAGGATCTGAAAACATCTCATTCGCAAGAAGATTGGAGAGACATTCCAGTAAGCACACGGAGTTAGCCTTAAGCCCTGCCGCTATCTTCCCGAGGTCATAAGGCACTTCAAGGGTATTAAAGTGCATACTCTCCCGCCTTTTGACATGGCAGCTGATGCGCTCTTTAGTCTCTTCATCGCTGTTTATCATTGTTGCAAGATATATAAGCTCTCCGCTGAAAGCGTATTGCTTTATCCCGCCTCTTACTGAAGACACCGAATCCTTAAGCCGGTTATATCTCTCCAGCGCCCGCTCCTCTGCAAATTCCGACTTGCCCGAAGCGCTGGCGCCCACTATCAAACTCATCATGGCTAAAATCTTTTATACTCTTCCATCCTCAGATCATCGAAGGTTGTTCTGTTATTATATACCGCAAGAGCCATATCGAGAAGCGGGAAGAGCATCACAGCCCCTGTCCCTTCTCCCAGCGCCAGGTCTGCGTCCAGCACACAATCAAAGCCAAGCTCACGCATTGACAGCGAGGATATCTTCTCGCGCCCCACATGTGAGGGCAGCATATATTCCTTTACTCCCGGAAGCATCCTCTCCGCTATTAAAGCTGCAGCCGCCGCTATAGCTCCGTCTATGACCACCGGTACATGGCACAGGGCACTGCCTATATAGACTCCCGCTATTCCGGCTATATCCAGTCCTCCCACACAGCGAAGCACCTCGAAGGGCTCGGCGGTTTTCAGAGAATACTTCTCAACCGCCTGCTCTATGATTCGCCTCTTGCGCTTTAGTCTCACCTCGTCGAGACCCGCACCTCGTCCAGCCAGCTCCTCTGCCTCGGCGTCCAGCAGTGCCAGCGCCACAGCTCCAGCCGTTGTGGTGTTGCCTATCCCCATCTCTCCCACTGCCAAAAGGTTATATCCCTCTTTAACGGCGGACTTCGCCATATCAATTCCAACGCTTATTGCCTTAGCCGCCTCCTCTTCGCTCATGGCAGGCTCTTTTACGAAATTTCTGGTGCCGTTCATAACACGCCGCTGTATAATACCGCTCACCTTTTCGCTGCTGTTGATTCCGATGTCCACTGCCAAAACCCCTGCTCCTGCGGAGCCTGCCATACGGCATACGGATGCACTCCCGTGTGCGATATTTTCTGCCACCTTAAAGGTCACTTCCTGACCGGACTGGCTTATTCCCTCTTCTACGATCCCATTGTCCGCACACATGACGATAACTGCTTTTTTGGAGATATCGATCTCGCTCTTTCCAGTAATGGCGCCTATCCTGGCTATCAGCCTTTCGAATTTCCCAAGCCCGTCAAGGGGTTTTGCCACCTTGTCCCAATTATCCCGAACCTTAAGGGCAACCTTGGGGTCCGGCTTTTCAAGCTCTATTGAAAGTATCTCTTCCTTTGTCATTTATTAACCCTTCATATAATTTTATGTTAACCCAATATTTTGTATATCTCATCCATGTCAATACAACTTCTTACGGCTGTAGAAAGTCTTGAAAATTCCCTCTCCCTTATCTCCCCGTAAGAGTGTATTTCCCCTGAATCTATCTGGATTCCCTTGGGTTTTCCAAGACTGCTCAGCACTGTATGGGCGATTTTTGCGTCATCAAAGATACCGTGAAGATATGTGCCGTAAACATTCCCTCGCTGGCAGCCCTCATCTCGACTTATGTTACCTGAATCCTTGATGGAAATTATTTCATTTCCGTCTTCAACATACTCACTTTCACCGACATGGATCTCATATCCCCCGCACTCAAGTCCGCTAAGACCTGAAAAAATACCGCTGACCTTCTTAAAGGTGCCAGCGCTCCTTAGCCTCTTCTTGCTGCTCCTTAACACGGTTTTTATCGGAAGCAGCCCCAGACCTTCTATATGTCCTCCCTCTTCTATCGCCATCGGATCCTCAATCGAGACGCCCAGCATCTGGAAGCCCCCGCAGATCCCGAAGACCGGATGCTTATCCGCATAACTCTTTATCATCTTCTCCAGACCGTTCTCCCTAAGCCACTTAAGATCCCCCATCGTATTCTTGCTTCCGGGAAGTATGACCATATCCGGCTTGCCGAAATCGCTGACGGAGCTCACATATCTTAAATTGACCTTATCTACGCTTTCAAAGATATCAAAATCCGTAAAATTCGATATCCTTGGGAGCCTTAGCACCGCTATATCCACCTTGCCCGCGTCAGAGGACGCATTGTGGTTTTTAAACCTTTCCGTCAGCGAATCCTCATCCTCCAGGTTCAGCTTCATGTAGGGCAAGACACCGAGCACGGGGATACCCGCCTTCTCTTCGAGCATCTTTATCCCGGGTTCAAGTATCTCCCTGTCCCCTCTGAATTTATTGATTATAAGTCCTCTGATCCTGGCTCTCTCGGGCTCACTTAACAGCATGACAGTCCCGATAAGCTGTGCGAAAACTCCTCCTCTGTCTATATCTCCCACCAGAAGCACCGGCGCATCCACCAGCTTTGCCATTCCCATATTTACTATGTCGTCGGAATTTAAATTGATCTCGGCGGGTGAACCCGCCCCTTCAAGAATAATGTATTCATAAGACCTGCGCAGCTTTTCGTAAGCTTCCATTATAGACGGTATGAGCTTCTCTTTATAAGTGAAATACTCTGCGGCGCTCATATTGCCGACTATCTCGCCTCCTACAATGACCTGGCTTCCCACATCGGAGTTGGGCTTTAACAGGATCGGATTCATCGCCACATCGGGCTCTATCCCAGCCGCAAATGCCTGCAATACCTGTGCGCGTCCCATCTCCAGCCCGTCTAAGGTTATGTACGAATTTAATGCCATATTCTGGGATTTAAAAGGCGCGACCTTATGCCCGTCCTCCTTCAGAACCCTGCAAAGCCCGGCAGTTACCAGGCTTTTCCCGACTCCTGACATACTCCCCTGGATCATTATATTGTGTGACATTGCTGCTCCCTTAAGTTGCTCATAATATAGGAACTGTTACCAAATAACTTAATCATAATAAACGGCAAAACTCTTTTCGTTTTGGCGCTTACTTCTATAATAATACCATAAAAATACTCTCCCCGCATCAAATGAGACACAGGGAGAGCTTGTATAGGAAATACCAAAAATGGCCCTTAACTTATGGCTTTGAAAGCCTCTTCAATATCCTGGATTATATCGTCTATATTTTCAGTACCGATAGAAAATCTGACCGTATTCGGATATATTCCAACCTTTCTTAGTTCCTCCTCATTCATCTCGGAATGGGTCGTCGAAGCCGGGTGTATGACCAGACTCTTTACGTCAGCCACATTCGCAAGAAGTGAAAACAGCTCCAGATTGTCTATGAAATCCTTGGCCTTACGCTCGTCGCCCTTGATCTCAAATGTGAAGATAGAGCCTCCCCCATTGGGGAAATACTTGTCGTAAAGCGCCTTCTGGCTGCTGTTTGAAGAAACCGACGGGTGGTGTACCGCCTCCACAAGGGGATGGTTTTTAAGATAGTCTACTACCTTAAGCGCATTTTCCACATGCCTCTCGACACGCAGAGAAAGCGTCTCCAGCCCCTGCAGGAAAAACCATGCATGCAGCGGTGAGAGGGTTGCTCCCTCATCTCTTAACAGTATCGCCCTTATCCTGGTCACATAAGCCGCCGCTCCTACATCCTTAGCGAAGCTTATTCCGTGGTAGCTGGCGTTGGGCTCTACGAGCCTCGGGAACTTACCTGATGCAGCCCAATCGAACTTACCTCCGTCTACTATGACACCGCCTATGGTGGTACCGTGACCGCCTATGAACTTGGTAGCCGAATGAATGACTACATCAGCCCCGTACTCAATGGGTCTTACCAGATAAGGCGTTGCAAAGGTATTGTCTATAAGAAGCGGAAGCTTATGCGCATGAGCAATCTTCGCTATCGCCTCTATATCTACCACATCCGAATTGGGATTACCCAGTGTTTCTATGTATATGATCTTTGTATTGTCCTTTATCGCCGCTTCAAAATTCTGCGGGTCAAGTGCATCCACAAAGGTTGTGGTAATGCCGTATTCCGGAAGCGTGTGTCGGAAGAGATTGTAGGTACCGCCGTAGATATTTTCGGCGGAAACTATGTGATCGCCAGTTCCTGCTATATTCGTTACGGCATATGTTACCGCTGCTGCTCCTGATGCAAGTCCTATGGCAGCCACACCTCCTTCGAGGGCTGCTACCCTCTTTTCAAAAACATCCACCGTTGGATTTGTAAGTCTGCCATAGATGTTGCCTGCGTCTGCCAGTCCAAAACGAGCTGCCGCATGGTCTGAATTGCGAAACACGAACGAGGAGGTCTGGTATATCGGGACCGCTCTCGCATCCGTAACCGCATCGGGTGTTTCCTGTCCTACGTGAAGTGCTTTTGTTTCAAACTTTAAATTCCTATCCTCATATTTTATCTTTGCCATTGTGTATCTCCTTAATATTTTGATGTTGTTAATGTTGTTTTTGAGCTGTAAGCCGCTCAGGCTGCAAAGGCACTGTAAACTTCATTTAAGGGTACACATTCGCTTATCCTCGATAGCAAGATTGTTTTTCAAAATTCTCTCTCTCATTTCTACCTCTCTGTCCCCCGTTTCAGTGGGATGGCTAAATCTGTTTTATTTGATGCTGAAAATATAGCATATAAGTTATACCTTGTAAAACAGTTAATAATTATAGTTAGTTATAATATATTCTTATATCTAATGATATGAATACGGGCTGTTGCATTTAACGAATAAAAATACACTATATTTCTTGACAATTACGAATTATAGTCATAAAATCTTGATAAGTTAAAAAATTAACAAAGCCCGATGCAATTTATGGACTAAAGCCAGCATTATACTGGTTACAAAGCTGTAGTGAATTGTAAGAGGCTTTATTTTAATAGAGGAGAAATATGACACTACAACAACTTAGATATGCAGTCGCGGTTTCCGATTGCCATTCCATCAACAAGGCCGCAAAGGAGTTCTATCTTTCGCAGCCGGCTCTTTCAGGCTCCATAAAGGAGCTCGAGGATGAACTCGGTATCATCCTTTTTGAGCGTACTAACAGAGGAGCAAACGTAACCCCGGAGGGAAAACACTTCTTAGGCTATGCCCGCCAGCTCCTTGAGCAATACGAGCTTATCGAGGATCGTTTTATCAAAAAAAAAGTGCGTGAAAAATTCGGAGTCTCCTGTCAGCATTACACCTTTGCCGTAAAGGCGTTTGTGGAACTGGTAAAGAATGTTGGCATGGAAAGGTTTGAGTTTTCAATTACCGAAACCCGTACAGCCGACGTTATAGAAGACGTCCGCAGCTTCAAGAGCGAGATCGGCGTTATTTATATGGACGATTTCAACCGCAGCGCCCTTACCAAGCTCTTAAAGGAAAATGATCTCGTATCAGAGACGCTTTTTAAATGCAAGACCTATGTATATCTTTCTGCAAAGCATCCCCTCGCAAAAAATAAAGTCATAAAGTTTGACGAGCTCAAGCCCTATCCGAATCTTTCCTTTGATCAGGGCTCCAATAACTCCTTCTACCTCTCCGAAGAGATCCTTTCCACCAGAGAATATGACAGGCTCATCAAGTGCAATGACAGAGGCACCATATTGAACCTTATGATAGGTCTCAACGGTTATACCCTGTGCTCTGGGATCATCTGTGAGGATCTCAACGGAACAGACTATAAGGCGGTACCCTTAGACGACAAGGCAACCATGGATATCATCTATATACAGCGGGTCAATTCGACCCTCTCCGCTCTCGGAAAGGAATACCTCGCCTACCTGAGGGCATATGAGAAATATATATTGTAAATAAAAACGGTCGGACATAAACGTCCGACCGTTAACTTACTTAGCGTAATCAGTGGCTCTGCTTTCCCTGATCATATTAACCTTAATCTGACCCGGGTATTCCATCTCTCCCTCAATGCGTTTGGCAATATCGTGAGCCATGAGAACCATATCTTCATCGCTTACCTGCTCAGGAACTACCATTACTCGAACCTCTCTGCCCGCCTGAATAGCAAAGGATTTTTCAACTCCCTTAAAGGAATTTGTAATATCTTCTAATTGTTTGATTCTGTTTGTATATGTATCAAGCGTCTCTCTGCGTGCACCCGGTCTTGCCGCGGAAATAGTGTCCGCTGCCTGTACGATGCATGCGATCAGGGATGTAGGCTCAACATCTCCGTGATGAGACTCAACAGCATTTATGACTATCTGTGATTCCTTATACTTTCTGCAAAGGTCGGCTCCAAGCTGAATATGGGAGCCTTCCATTTCGTGGTCGACGGATTTACCTATGTCGTGGAGCAGTCCGGCACGCTTTGCCATACGTACATCCACTCCTATCTCTGCCGCCAAAAGCCCAGACAGCTGAGCTACCTCAATAGAATGTTTCAGAGCATTCTGACCATAGCTTGTTCTGAACTTCATCCTTCCGAGAAGCTTGATGAGCTCGGGATGGATATTCGGAACGCCTACTTCCAATACAGCAGCTTCTCCTTCCTCCCTTATCATCGTATCAACTTCTTTCTTGGCCTTTTCAACCATCTCCTCGATGCGGGCCGGATGGATCCTTCCGTCAACTATAAGCTTTTCAAGTGCGATACGGGCCACCTCCCGTCTTATGGGATCAAAGCCCGACAGGATGACTGCCTCGGGTGTATCATCGATTATGAGATCAATACCCGTCATCGTTTCAAGGGTTCTGATGTTTCTTCCCTCACGACCGATTATACGTCCCTTCATCTCGTCACCGGGAAGCTGTACAACGGATATCGTAGTCTCCGCAACGTGATCCGCTGCGCAGCGCTGAATAGCGTTGACCACATAATCCTTAGCCTTTTTGTCAGCCTCCTCCTTTGCACGCGCCTCATACTCCTTTATCATAAGAGCTGACTCGTGCTTGACGTCGTCCTCAACAATTTTTAAAAGATATTCCTTTGCCTGTTCAGAGGTCAATCCGGAGATTCTTTCCAGTTCCTGCACACGTTCTTCATTGAGCTTGGCAATTTTTTCCCTTTGAGCATTTAACTCCTCTTCTCTGGCATTACAGTTCGCCTCCCGCTTCTCAAGAGCCTCGGCCTTCTTATCGACCGTCTCCTCCTTCTGCTGGGCGCGTCTCTCCATACGCTGAGCTTCAGCACGGCGTTCTTTTGCCTCTTTTTCCAGTTCATTCTTAGCCCTTATGGACTCTTCCTTTACCTCAAGAAGCTTTTCACGCTTTAATTCATCTGCTGCCTTCTCAGCTTTTTCGGTGATCTCCTTTGCCTTCTCGTTTGCATCGCCGAAGATCTTCTTAATCTTTCTCTCGTGGGCATTTGTTGCAACGATGGCGGCAATAGGAACTGCTATAACCAGAGTAACGATTACGGCAATAATTGCTGCTAATACACTACTCATTTTATGCAGGAGCACCTCCTTATTAAGTTTTCATTGTTCTTGTTGTAAATTTTAACAAAATGACTGCTGCCATTAAGCAGCCTGCCAAAAATTCCATTGAAATTTACATAAGTCAACTCATTTATGATATATTATCTATATTTCAATGTCAAGAAATTTTATTTCGTTGTTACTGTTGGCGTAACGCTACTGCTGCCTGGTAAATGCGCAGTTCACCTGTAAACAGTAATATTTCGTTTAATATAATGTTTGATATATCGGTGATATATTGATATAATAAAGAAAATCTAAAAAGAGAACATCTTATGAGCAATGCCGTTTTAAATTACTACAGTAATTATACTCCTGTAGGAGATATCCTTGTAATCGCGTGCTGTCTGGTATTTGCGATACTGTTTCGTACGGCGTATATCACCCGCTCAAAGAGCTTCCTTATTTTCAGAAACATATTGATCCTGATGGCTGTTGCTGCGATATCCAATATCTGCTACCACTATTTTTCCGTGTCCGCAGCATCCACCCCCCCATACCTTGCCATTTATACCTTCAGGCTCGCGTTTCACCTGAGCATATTCGGCATATTCTCGGGGTTTGTACATTACACCAAGGAGCTTTTGCATCTGGACAGAAATGCCGACAGGGTTTATCTTGGTCTGGCTGCGGCAGGGATTGTCATCGCTTTTATCTATGATATTCTGGGAATCGCCTTCCATTTTGGCAGTTACATTGATGATGCCGGCAAAATTCACTTTGGCTTTAATATTTTCCCCATATTGTACGTCTTTTACCTTTGTATCATCTTCTATATGATCTTAAGGAACAGGACAAGGATATATAAGCAGATAGTTATGGGCGTACTTCTGTCCAGTCTCGTTTCACTCGCATTGATCGCAATACAGAGCTTTCTTGGGCAGTACTCCTTCACCGTGGCTACGTTCCTTTTCCCGTCCTTTGCCATTTTATACCTGATCCACGCCAATCCCTATGATACGGAAATCGGCGCGGTCAATACCACAGCCTTTGAGGACCTTATAAGCCATGGCTATGTTCACGGGCGTCAGCTGCTCATAATGAGTCTCTTCATGCGCGACTTCGATGTTAAGGGGACCAAGTTCCCCAAGGATATGCAAAACACCATCAGGTACTACAATCATCATTTCTTTAAGGGTGCTCTGCTGTTCCAGATATCCGGCGGCCATATAATACTCGTTGCAGATATAGAAAAAAATCCTGACTATGAAAACAGGCTCAAGGAAATGCTGGGAGACTTCTCCCTGCAGTATGCCAGATTCAAATATGATTACAAGATAGTTTTCCTTAAGACTCTCGACGAGATCAGTGTGAACAATGACTATATAGGACTCATCCACTACATCGAAGAGAATATGAATGAACAGGAGATAAAGTACGTAACCGAGAAAGATATCGAGGCTTACAGAAAATACAATTATATTATAAGCGAGCTTAAGGATATACATGCGAAAATGGATATGGATGACAAGCGCATAGAGGTATTCTGCCAGCCCGTTCTCAATATTGCATCCGGGAAATATGATACTGCAGAAGCTCTTATGCGTATGCGACTGGAAAAAACTGGAACGGTTTTTCCTGATCAGTTTATTCCCATAGCCGAAAAATACAATTATATCCACTCTTTGAGCCTTATCATACTAGGCAAGACCTGTGCCGAGATAAAGAAAATGCTCGATGAAGGCTACAAAGTCAAGAGGATCTCCGTCAACTTCTCGATGATAGATGTGCGTGAGGCGGACTTTTGTCAGAATGTGAACTCGATAATAGAAAAAAGCGGTATTCCTTTTGACAAAATAGCCATTGAGCTTACGGAAAGCCAGAGTGAGAAGGACTTCATCATAGTTAAGGACAAGATCAATGAGCTCAAGGGCAGCGGCATAAAATTCTACCTCGATGATTTCGGTACAGGCTACTCCAATTTCGACCGAATAATAGAGCTTCCGTTCGATATCATTAAATTCGACCGTTCTCTTGTATTGGCAAGCGGCTCCGACACTAAATCAGAGACGATGGTTTCATATCTGGCGCACATGTTCAGCGATATGAATTATTCCGTTTTATATGAGGGGATTGAAAACGAGCAGGACGAGGATATGTGCATAAACATGTGCGCCCGTTATCTGCAGGGCTACAAATATTCCAAGCCTATTCCCATCGCCCAGCTGACGGAATTTTTTGAAAAGAGCACACCTGCAAGTGTTGCGCCTCTCTAATGATCACTGATCAATCCGACGCTATGCAAAACCATATCCGGCTCGTCTTTCTGATAGCCCAGAAGCTTCTATACTCCTAATACTAATTTAGCCCAGCGCCACATCCAGTATCATCATAAGTACAAATCCGAGGCTGAATGTTATAGTCCCCCAGTTGGAGTGTTCTCCCTCTGACATCTCGGGAAGCAGCTCCTCTACTACGACATAGAACATTGCCCCTGCCGCAAAAGCAAGCATATACGGGAGCATGAACGTAACCAGTCCGGACGCGAAAATTGTTATAAGTGCCGCTATCGGTTCAACAGCTCCCGACAGCACTCCGTACCAAAAGGTCTTCGATTTAGGTATTCCCTCAGCTCTAAGCGGCATGGATACGATCGCTCCCTCAGGAAAGAAAGAACACCATTGCCGCGCCAAGTGAAGTTCCTATAAAGGGGAGCAATATACCCCCGGCAACCTGCATATTCATGTGTTTTTTCCTATAGCTTAAGGATTTCGCAGTTTTCTTATGCTACTGCTGCTGGTTATTCACCATATCCGCAACCGTAGCAGCTGCAAAACCCACATAATCATTGCATTTATTTCTCAACATGCCTCTGAGCTCAGAACACTTTAGCGAACCGAACTGCTCGCTGAATTTCCTGTCAAATTCGTCGGCTTTTTCCTGCGTTCCGCCCATCTCGAAAATGATCTGTTTAGCAGCCAGTACGGTGCCGCATTTGCCTCCCTCAGCCCTGGGCATAGGCGGTGTGGTCTTATTCTCGTTCACTGTGCCAAGCGCATTATAGACTGCCGTGGCGCAGTTCATTCCGCTTTTATGATTATTCCTTGCCGCTGTTTCAAAATCTGTCATTTTAATCTCCTTATCATTCGTGCTTGACAGTCATTTCATTTCATTGTACCACAACAGCGCAAGTCCGGTTTATTCAGCATCCTCCTGTCAGCCTGTCATGACTGCCAGCTGTACCAGGGTTTTACCTCTTTTATTCATCTCATGGTATACTTCCGTACACTTCCTGTATCTGTTGAAAACCTTTCGTGCTTTTTCGGGCTCCGAATATGACTTCCAGCATCCACAGCACTTAACTCCTTTGCAGGGATTTTTCATAAAACTTTCCACATCGGAGGGCGGGTAACCGAGGAACAGTCCTATCTCGTGCGGAAATATCTCGTCGCTTTTCAGATGTCTGACCAGCTGTACTATGCAGCATTCCGGCTTCTGTGGTTCATATCCCATCCTCTTTAGAATGTTCAGAGCCTTCGGATTGCTCAGATCCTTCTTAAGCTGATCCGGGCGGTAAATATATATAAGTGCGTACATACTGGTTTCCTTCAGCGGGATAACCCGAAGCCCCTTTTTCCTGAGCACCTTATTAAGTTCCCTTATTTCTTTGTTTATATCTGTATCTTCCGTAACTCTTACCGAAAACATGCTTCCTGATTTTATCCCTGCAAGAGTCGGTGAACAGTGCTCTATAATTAGTTCTTCTGACATCTGTGCCTCCGGCGAAGATCATTTTCTGCTTTATAGTTAGGTATAGCTAACTTTATTTCAAAAAAAATTATTTAACTTCTTTGAAAAAGCTGCTATCCTGTTTTATAGCTCAGCCGCGCCAGTTAGGTGCTGCTAACTCATATATAATAATACTCTCTTGCAATAAAATCAAGACGACCATGACCTTTTATTATATAGAAAACGAAATTATTTATTTCACTTACTATTAAAAAGATCGTCCAAGCCAAGCAGTACAGCCCCATCCTCGGCAGCATGTCTGACCACTGACTTTTCATATCCCGACTTACTGACGAAATATATATACTTTTCTTCTATCTCGGGGAAAGCTGACATTGCAGTTTTCAGATCCTCATACTCTGTATGCGGCATCCTTGAATTTGTAAATTTACATTCCACAAATATTCCTTTCTTGCCGGTCTTGTCAAGCATAAGTATGTCTACATCGTCCTGTGCCTTGATCTGCGGATTATTCCCCCACCATTTTCCAATATGAAACGGTATAAACGGAAGCTTCTTATTTTTGGCTTTTCTAACAAAATATTCCATGCATATCCCCTCAAATGCATCTCCCATGTAATCGGAAATTCCGTTCATAATTTCCTTTGAAGCTGCTTCAGCTCCAAGCATTTCGTAATATGCATTATTTGTGAACTCATATCGAAACCAAAAGCGGAAAAAGTTGTCTGTCAGCTTATATATACCTTTACGGCTTCCTTCTCCCTCCCCGCAGGGAACCCTCTTTTCTACAAGCCGCATTGTCTGTAATGTAACTAGATATTTTGAGACTTTACTTTTATCTTCATGTATATAATCAGATATTTCCTGTACCTTATTTCTGCCGCTTGCTATGGCACTTAAAATGCTGTTATATACATTAGGGTCCCTAAGCTCTGCCTTCAATAAGTTTGAAGGCTCTTCATTCAGATATGATCCCTTCTTTATGATTTTTCCTGATATATTTTCTTCAATTGACAGGCTGTCATCAAAAGCTTCCAGATATCTGGGCACGCCTCCGAGAATGCCATAAGCGATCAATTTCTGCTCATTTGTATATGCCGGATAAAAAAGACTGCTTTCAAAATAGTCAAACGGAGCTATCTCCATGCTTGAGGTCTGTCTGTCGTGCAGCGGGCTCTTATTACCCATGATGTCCGATTCCATAAAGCTGACTGATGATCCGCAAAGAATTAAAAATATATTCTTGTTTCTCTTCCACAGATGATCGATTGTATGCTGCAGTATAGACTTGATCGTGGGATTCTCTTCTGCTATAAAAGGAAATTCATCTATGATGACAAGAGTTCTCTCACTTACTTTTTTATCAATGTATTCAAAAGCCTCTTTCCATCCTTCAAATGATGAAATGAACATCCCGTCCAGTTTCATCTGTACCATTTTTGAAAAGTCCTGCAGATTGAGCGCGTCATTTTTCTCCTGTGCCGGAAAGAACACTGCATTTTTATCCTTCGCAAATTCCTGTAACAGAGTAGTTTTTCCGACTCTTCGCCTGCCGTACATGACCAGATATTCAAACTGGGCGCTCTTATATAATGTATTCAATATATCCAGTTCATTTGAACGTCCTATCATCGCCCGCTACCTCACCTTGTCGTTATGACCGTTTATCGCCTTCAATTAAAATACTCATAAGTAGTCTACTTATAAGTAGACTACTTATGAGTATTTTATCCCGGATATCTGAAAAAAGCAATAAAAAAGGATGGGTCTGTCTGTCGCATTAGCGGAGCGAATTTTAAAGCCCTGAGCTCTGAGCTGCCAGCTCGTTGTAGACCCGCATGCATTTATCGGCGTCAAAGCCTTTTCGGCATATGCTTCCCAAAAGCCTCTGCTTCTCCTCGTAGGTTATGGTGCTGAAATCAGGTCTCTTCTTAAGTATGCACCTGCGGATTAGCTCCTCCTCATTATCTTCGGTTTCGCTTAAAGCCTTCTCTATCAGCTCCTCGGATACGCCCCTGCTCTTAAGCTCTGCGCTTATCATCCTCCTGCTCTTGCTGTGGGATTTCTCGTAGGTATATTGAAGTGCATATCTTTTGTCGTCAATATATCTGCCCCTGCTCGCAGCCGCTATCGCCTCGTCGATAACAGCCTCGGGATAGAACTCTTCCTTGAGCTTAAGCCTTACCTGCGCCTCTGTCTTGTCGTACCTGTCCAGAAGATGAAGTATCCTTCTTTTACACCTCGGCTTTAAGGTAAGCTCCTCTATATTTTTGTAAAGTCCCGCAGAGAGCTCCATGCCCTCTGCGAGACCATATTCTCCCACCTCCGATGAATAGAGCACGAAAGCAGGTTCATTATTCAGATAGATTAATTTTCTACCCTTTTTGAAGTTCTCAATGGATGTTATATACATGCGGAAATTGTTCTAATAATGTAACCTTTTGTAACGCCCGGCTTTCGTGGCAGTTACTTATTTCCTCCTTATTTCTTTGCAGCCTTGGCTTCCGCCGGCTCCTTTACTTCGGCTGCCTTGCCCGGAGCCTTATCCTCCTCCTGCTTATCCGCCTCATCCGGTATAAGACCGTACTTAACCCTTACCTGCCGTTCAACCTCGGCAAGTATCTCGGGATGATCGAGAAGATATTGCTTCGCATTCTCTCTTCCCTGCCCGATCTTGTCTCCGTTATATGAGAACCAGGCACCGGACTTCGCGATAACGTCTACATTGCTTGCCAGATCCAGTATATCTCCGACGCTGGAGATACCGGTGCCAAACATAATATCGAACTCCGCCTCCTTAAAGGGAGGGGCGATCTTATTCTTTACGACCTTAACCCTCGTCCTGTTTCCTATTACCTCGCCACCCTGGGTTATCTTGTCTATGCGGCGTACATCAAGCCTTACGGAGGAATAGAACTTAAGGGCTCTTCCTCCTGTCGTAGTCTCGGGATTTCCGAACATGATGCCGACCTTTTCACGCAGCTGGTTTATAAAAACCACTATGCAGTTGGATTTGCTTATGACCGCGGTAAGCTTTCTTAAAGCCTGGCTCATTAGCCTCGCCTGCAGTCCCACATGGGAGTCTCCCATCTCTCCGTCAATTTCCGCCTTGGGAACCAGCGCCGCCACGGAGTCTACTACAACTATATCTACCGCTCCGGAACGAACCATTGTCTCGGTTATCTCCAAGGCCTGCTCTCCTGAGTCAGGCTGGGAAATATACAGATTATCTATATCGACACCTATGTTTTTCGCATATACCGGGTCCAGTGCATGCTCCGCATCTATGAAGCTGGCTATTCCCCCTCTTTTTTGCACCTCTGCAATCATATGGAGGGTAACCGTTGTTTTACCGGACGATTCAGGTCCGTATATCTCAACTATCCTTCCTCTGGGTATGCCTCCGAGACCCAGGGCTATGTCGAGGCTTAAGGAACCGGTAGGTATTGTCTCCACATTCATGCTTGAAGCCTCGTCTCCGAGCTTCATTACCGTACCCTTGCCGAACTGCCTTTCTATCTGTGAAAGTGCCGCATCCAGTGCTTTCTGCTTATTTTCATTGATTTCCATGAAATTATCTCCTTTTGATCGTTCATGCCGGATCTGTTTAGACATTATATCCGGCGTTAATTATACAGCGCCCGAAGCAAAATCGAACAGCTGTTCGTACTCAAATATAAAACAAAAATACCCTGCTGTCAACCTTCTTTTTTTTTATTGTCTTGCCTGCTGATAATAATTGAATTTAAGAAAATAAGATACTTAATGAGAATATACAAAAACGATACTGCTATTATAACTCCCGGGTGATAAATTTCAAGAAGTTTTTACACCTGTCCGTTCCGATGGGGTTCTCTGGACGCTCCAAGCCCGTCATTCGTATCGAAATTCACCGAATCCTCTATCTCGCCCGTTTTGCTATTGAAAAGTACAAAATTTAATCCACGCTTATTTATGGAATGTTCTCCATCCTCAAGCATTATAGAGGAGAATCTTCCAGAATCATAGCCCTCGCTTATTACCTTAAATGCACTCCCATCCGGCAGTGTTCCGTCGTACTCCAGACGGTTTTTGCTGACATCCTCCGCAACTCCCTCCGGGGTTATGACTGCGTAATAGCTCTCTCTCCACTTATCCCTTAGATCCGTCTTTATTCCCAGTCTTTGCAGGTCTGCCAGTACAGCGTCATCCACTGCCCCTGAAGCCTCCTCCTTAGCTGATATAAATAGTGTGTAATCCCCTGTTGCAAGCCTTTCGGCAAGATAGTCCATATAATGCTCCCAGTTGTACATATAAAGGTTGCCCTTGATAACCGCTACTTCGGGATACTCTATTCCTGACTTGCCCGTTGCAGATACCGATAAATAAGCATTTTCAAGCTCTATCCCTGAGGTGTCGAGATTTCCCGTAAGGTGACTGCTGTTTCCCATCCCGTCCACAGCCAGCTCCCCATTGTGCATCATTTCACCGCCGTCGATATTTTTAATTTCAATATATGCAGCTTCAAACTCCTCATCCAGATTGTCAAAATTCATGACATCGATCTCAATTTGATCCTTTGCCTCATCGATGTTTTTAAGAACGATCCTGCCTTCCGGGGCATCCCGGTCATATAATTCCGCCTTGCCAAGGTCCATATCCGAAAGCTCGCTCATAAACCTGGATCTTTTATCCAGCTCCTCCTTCATCGTCTCCAGAGTATACTCCTCCGCAAGCGTGGGTACCGATGAAAAGAGATTTGTTCCTATGCCAAGGCGGTTACCCTCGATCTTTGCCCCAAGAGCTCCCAGCGTCGTCGGGAAGAGGTCAAGCGTAGTGTAAATCCTTTCTTTACCGGGTTCTTCCGGCTCCGATGCCGGATTTATAACTGCCGTGAAGGTTCTTCTTCCATAGTCCTCATCCACCCCGGCACAAAAATCGGAGTCCATGGTGGTATGATCTCCGCTCAGTATTATCGTAGTATTCGCGTAAAAATCCTGCTGCTTTATCCACTCCACCAGCTGCGAGACCTGCCTGCTAGAGCATGCCATAACATTTGCATACTGGTTATCTCCAAATTCGTCATCGCAAAGATGACACACATAGCCGTCCTCAAAATGCGTATCCACTGTCAGTAAGGACAGATTAAACGGCTCATTCCTCGAGGAGAGCTCCAGCATCTCATTTTTTGCGTACTCGAAGAGCTTTTCATCCTCAAAGCCCCAAAATACATAATAATCCTCGGGCAGCCAGCCCGCCTCCTTTGCATAGATAAGATCCTTTACCTCGTAATCCCCGTGTTCTTCAAAATACAATTTACGTCCGCCAAATTCAGAATCCGACCCGAGCAGTATCTCCTGATTATAGCCGTTTTGATGTAATATATCCCCAAGGGCTGTCACATCCTTGAAAAAGCTGTCCTGGGTATCCATATCATTCCAGGAACCGTTTCAGTCCAGAAAGCTGTCTGAGATACCCAGCTTCAACGGAAGCCCGCAGGTCTGCGCAAACATTCCGCCCATCGTAAAATTGGTTCCCGGCATCACATATCCGCCGTTTAAGCCTCCCGTATCTCCGGCAAAACATTCATTCTTTTCTGCTAGCTCTGTCAGCTCCGGTATGCAGTCAAAATCAAAGCCTCCTCCGTGGGCTTTGTCGGTATACGTGGTTTCAAGTGATTCCATAAAAATATATACAAGATTACGCTTTTGCCCGGGAAAGGTTATGCTGACATCTGCCGGATCCACGTAGTTTTCCTCGATAAATTTAGAATCCTGCAACTGCTCGACGATGTATTTACCTATCCCAACCTCCTGCCAAAATACTGCAATGGACAGCACTGTCACCGCAGCTGAAACATATATCCCTATTTTGAAAACTGTATTTTCGTTCTTCTTTTTAATGTAAATTGCGGCTGCAAGGGCGAGAATGAGGGCGATAATGGAGGGGACAACACCGTTTAGCACGTATTGGCGTATTATTCCGTTGCCTGCTCCCTGAATGGGTGAGGTTATATGAAAGAGGATTTCGTTGACGTCAAGATCGTTCCATACGGACATGACCCAAAAAAGACTTGCGTGTATAAAAACTGCAAGAGTGACGGTTATTACAAATAATGCCGGTAAACTTCCGAGTCTGCTCTTTTGACTGTTTAATGCTGATTTCAATTTTGTTTCCTAAATTCATGCGCATCCTATATAGTAAACGAAATTATTAATTTCGTTTACTATATATCATAGTTTCTTTCTAGTTTATTATTTTAACAAATAAATCATATTTTGAACACAATTTGAACACATTAAGTAAATATAATGCTTACAGATGGTTGAATTAGTTCAGCCATCTCCCCCTCATAAGTGTGCGAGATAAATCACGCAACAAAAAGACCTTTCTAGCTCCCCCTAGAAAGGTCTTCTCCTTTTAGACGATTCTCTGTAGTTCCCACGGCGCCAGCCTCACTCGGTTCGGCTAAACGGCGCTCAAAAACATCCACCGGACGTTTTTGCCCCCTACCAGACCTTTCTCCTTTTAGACAATTCCTTGTAGTTCCCACGGCGCTGAGGGTTTTCGCTTTTATTTATACCCGTCCGGGTTTTTGGACTGCCAATTCCATGAATCGGCGCACATATCGTCAAGGGTCTTTTCCGCCTTCCACCCAAGGACCTTGAACGCCTTTGAAGGATCAGAATAGCACTGCGCTATGTCTCCGGGACGCCTCGGGTCTATCACATAGGGCAGCTCCCTGCCGCACGCCTTGTTGAAGGCGCTTATGATATCCAGCACACTGTAGCCCGTGCCGGTTCCGAGGTTGAATATATTTACTCCTTCCAGTTTATCCATGCCCTCTATTGCCTTTACATGACCCTTGGCAAGATCGACCACATGGATATAATCGCGCACACCCGTACCATCGGGAGTATCATAGTCATTTCCGAATACATGTATCTTTTCCAGCTTGCCTGTGGCAACCTGAGCCACATACGGCAGCAGGTTATTCGGTATGCCCTTGGGGTCCTCCCCTATCAGCCCGCTCTCGTGAGCCCCGATGGGGTTGAAATAGCGCAGGAGCATTATCCTCCACTCCTTGTCACTCTTCCAGATATCCGTCAGTATCCTCTCCTGCATTGCCTTGGTCGTACCGTAGGGATTGGTAGTCTCCCCCAGGGGACACTCCTCGGTTATCGGCACGAAGGCAGGATCGCCGTAGACCGTAGCGGATGAGGAAAAGACAAACTTCTTACAGCCGTGCTTTCTCATTACATTGGCAAGTGCAAGGGTGGACTCCAGATTATTGTGATAATATTCGATGGGCTTTAAGGTGGACTCTCCCACTGCCTTATAGCCCGCAAAATGTATGACTGCTTCAATATTCTCCCTGGCAAAGAGCTCCTCCAGCCCCTCCCTGTTAAGCACGTCAAGCTTATAAAATACAGGTCTCTTATGCGTTATCGCCTCTATCCTGTCTACCACCAGCTCCTTGGAATTATACAGATTGTCCGCTATAACAACGTCGTAACCTGAATTGATGAGCTCCACCACAGTATGGCTTCCGATAAAACCCGTTCCGCCAGTAACTAAAATCTTCATTTAAAACCTCCTGTAAAAATAGTTTACATAACTCAATATAACTAAGACATCCATTTCGACGCTAAACTGTCCATTTCAAACAGTACAAGCCGCCAAAGAGTTTACATAACTCCCAACGCACCCATTTCATCTCCGAATAGTTTACATAACTCCAAATACATCTATCTCCGCGCAGAACAGCAACTCAGTTCCCGTTCACCCGGGCAATGAATCTCCTTATTCCCTCATTACCCTCCGCTGTATCCTTATAGACCCCGCTGTGCTCCAGCACCTTCATAAAGACTATGCCTATCTCTGTCTTTATTATCTTATCCAGCTTCTCCGCCGAAGCAGTGTCGTTTTGGACATTCGCGGGTGCAAATTCCGGGTATTCCTTAAGTATATCAGCCGCCCAGTCCGCGTGCGAGGCGATTTCCTCTATCCTGCTCAGTTCCTCTCCCCTTAATATCGTCTCCTTTAATATCTCCATCTCCTTCTTTAGACGAGCCGGTAGAATTGCCAGACCCATAACCTCTATGAGCCCTATATTCTCCTTCTTTATATGGTGCAGCTCCTGATGAGGATGGAAAATGCCCAGCGGATATTCCTCAGTAGTCCTGTTGTTCCTTAAAACAAGGTCTATCTCATAGTCCTTATCCCGCCTCCTGACTATGGGCGTTATGGTATTGTGCGGTGTTGAGTCCGTCTCGGCAAAGATGCCGCATTCCCTGTCTGAATAGCCCCTCCAGCACGTCAATATCTTATCCGAGAGCTCCACCAGCTTATCGCTGTCCTTTCCCCGCAGCCTGATGACCGACATCGGCCAGTCCAGCACCCCTGCCTTAACCTCCTCAAAGCCCTTAAATTCCACTCCGAAGCGCTCTGTGGCTCTCGCCATCGGGAACTCGTAGTTTCCGCCCTGGAAATGCTCATGGCTTAAGATGGAGCCGCCTACTATAGGCAGGTCCGCATTGGAGCCTATCATATAGTGGGGCACGATGCTTACAAATTCAATAAGCCTGCCGAAGGTCTCCTTATTTATCTTCATGGGGCTGTGCACTTCGGAAAGCACTATGCAGTGCTCGTTATAATATACATAGGGCGAATACTGCATGTACCACTGACTTCCGCCCAGCTTCATCGGTATCAGCCTTATATTCTGCCTTGCAGGATGATCCAGTCGTCCCCTGTAGCCCTCGTTTTCAACACATAAAAGACATTTCGGATAAGAATCACTTTTCTTGCTTAAGGCCGCCGCTATTGCCTTGGGATCCTTCTCGGGCTTCGAGAGGTTTATCGTGATGTCTAGCTCTCCGTATTTCGTTGCAGCCGTCCACTTTATATCCCTGGCTATCCGGTAGGTCCTGATATAGTCACTGTCCCGGCTCAATTTATAGAAATAATCGGTCGCCTCCTTCGGACTCTTTTCCCTCAGCTCCTCAAAGCGCCTTATAACCTCCGAGGGTCTCGGAGTAAGACAGCCCATAAGGCCTGTATCGAATAGGTCTCTGTCTGTAATGCTGTCCTCTATGACTCCCCGGCTTACGGCGTCATCCAGCAGAGCTTTAAGTATCTCTTCAAGGGTGTGCTCCACCCCCGGAAGCTTCTCATTTGCAGCCCCTGTACTAAAGAGCGATGAGGGCTCGTAATCAAGGACTGCAAAAAGGGAATTGGCTGCATAGATCATATCCTCCCTTTCGATCAATCCCTTGAGCACGGCGTAATAAACCAGCTCCCTGACATATTCTTCGGTAATGTTCATTTTATCCCTGCCTCCTTCGTTATAGCGTAAAGAAACCCCTTATTACTGTTCCACCTGCCTTAATGCGCTTATATCCGCCCCTATAGCCATGGAATAGTTTGTATAATAAACCACAAAGCCCGGCTTTGCCCCCGCCGGCTTTTTAACCTCTTTCTTCTGGACGTAATCTATTTCCACCTTGGACTGACCCCTGCCCTTGGAATAAAAGGCAGCCAGCGCCCCCGCTTCGTTAAATGCCCTGTCCGGGATCTCCTGCCCTGCCTTGTCCCCTATATGCAGTATCACATGTGAACCCGGAAATTTCTTGGAGTGGAACCACCAGTCGTTCCCGGCTGCAAATTTAAAGGTGAGCTCGTCATTCTGGTAATTATTTTTTCCCACATAAAGATCATAGCCGTCGGAGGAAATATAGTGAAGCGGTTCCGATTTAAACCGTGAATCCCCCTTTTTGCCTGAACGCTTCTTTATATATCCGCAGTCTGTGAGCTCCTGCTTTATCTCCTTTAGGTCCGCCTCGTCGCTGGCGATATCCAGCGCATTCTGGATGGACTCCAGATGCTCCATATCCTCTTTTGTTTCCTTTATCTGGGCGCTTACCGCTTCCTCCGTGCGCTTAAGCTTCATATATCTGTCAAAATACTTTTTTGCATTGTCACGCACAGGGATATCCGGGTCCAGGGGTACGGTGACTTCCTCGTTATTGTAGTAATTAACCGCCTTAAAGGACTTGACTCCCTGCTCTACATCGTAGCCGTAGGTATTGATAAGCTCCCCGTATATCCTGTATTTTTCCTTCTTTGCGCTGTCCTTAAGCTGCTTTAGCTGTATATCGTATTTTTTTGAATTTCTCTCAAGGGCCGTGGCAACTATCCTCCTAAGCTCTGAGGAATGTTGCCTTATCCTGACCGCCCTTGCCTTTTCGGCATAATAGGTTATGAGCATTTCGGAAACCGTGGAAAAATCCCTGTATTCCATGTCAGAATATTCGCTAAGGTAAACCGCGGCAAATTCCACCGGGACACCGGACTCATAGACGATATTAGGTTTAAAGTCCCCTTCTGTCAACGTATCTTTTAGTTTACATAATTCCGACCACAGCCGGTTCCACTCCTCCCCGTCCAGGGCAGCCGTGTGAGAATCGGCGTCTATCCCCGCCCTGTTGCAGAGCTCAGCCGCCATGACCGGAGAGATCCCCGTAAATTTCGAGTATATCGCCTTGGATATATCGGAAGCCCCTGTCCCAGCTATCTTCACAAAGTCCTCACAGGAATCGAGCTCATACAGCTCCCTCTTATCCCCAGTATTAGGCACAAAGTAATCCCTGCCCGGCAGTACCTCCCTAACCGAGCTCACCGAAGCCGGAATATGCTTGATGCTGTCTATGATCTTCTCTTCCTCGTCCAGAAAGATGATATTGCTGTGCTTCCCCATGAGCTCAACAGCCAGGATCTTACTCTTAATATCTCCCAGCTCATCATAGTGCTGTATCTCGATTCGGATTATCCTCTCCAATCCCGGCTGAGTTATGTTAACTATTCTGCCCTTGGTCAGATGCTTCCTTAAAAGCATGCAAAATCCCGGTGCAGTCAGCGGCGAGGGCTTGCTCTTATCTGTTAAATATACAAAGGGAAGCGACGCGCTGGCGCAAATATCCAGCCTCTCCTGTCCTTCCCTTGTCTTGACCGTCAGAATAAGCTCATCCTCTTCGGGCTGTGCTATCTTCAATATCCGTCCGTCATTAAGTTTTTCATTCAGCTCCCGCGTCAGAGCGGCAACAGTAACTCCGTCCAGCGCCATTCTCTTCAGGGAACCAGCCAGTCGTACATCTCGGTATAAGCTCTGGCGGAATTATGCCATGAGAAGTCCTTTGCCATTCCGCGGTCTATTATCTTATTCCACTCGCGCTTCCTGTTCCAGTAAACATCCATTGCATAGCGTATAGCGCCGAGCATCTCATGGGCATTGAAGTTCGTGAATGAGAAGCCTGTTCCCTTGCTCTCATACTCGTTGTAGGGTTCAACAGTGTCCTTAAGTCCGCCGGTCTCACGAACTATCGGAACCGTGCCGTAGCGCAGGCTCATAAGCTGCGACAGACCGCAGGGCTCGAAGAGCGAAGGCATCAAAAAGGCATCGCAGGAAGCATATATCTTGTGCGAAAGCTCCTCAGAATAAAAGATATTCGCCGATACCTTGTCCGCATACTTCCAGTCGAAATGCCTGAACATATTCTCAAACTGCTCCTCGCCGGTGCCTAAAACAACCAGCTGCACATTCTCCTGGCAGAGCTCATCCATGATATAGGCAATAAGGTCTATTCCCTTCTGCCCGGTAAGCCTTGAAACTATACCTATCATAAAAGCGGTATCGTCGCGGTTTAATCCCAGCTGCTCCTGAAGCGCCCGCTTGTTCTTTATCTTCTCCTTGCGGAAGTTCCTCGCATTATAATTCTTGACTATGAATTTATCCGTCTCGGGATTGTATTCATCATAATCTATGCCGTTTACAATACCGCGCAGGTCGTGTTCTCTCGCCCGCAGAAGCCCGTCCAGCTGCTCACCGTAAAACTGTGTCTTTATCTCCTCCGCGTAGGTGCTGCTCACCGTAGTTATGGCATCGGCAAAGACCAGACCGCCCTTAAGGAGGTTGGCATCCTTAAACGCCTCCAGCTTGTCCGGTACGAAATAATAGTCCGAAAGTCCGGATATCCTCTTTACTGTCTTGACATCCCACTTACCCTGGAATTTCAGATTATGGATGGTCATTATGGATTTGATGTCCTTATAGAAATCCCCTCCTCTGAAGGAATCCTTTAAATATACGGGTATGATCCCCGTCTGCCAGTCATGGCAGTGTACAATGTCGGGCTTGAAGCCTATCAGCGGAAGGGCTGACAGCGCCGCCCTGGAAAAGAAAATAAACTTTCCCAGATCCATTGCGATATCCCCGTAGGGCTTATCTCCTCCAAAGAATTTTTCATTATCTATAAAATAGAACTTCGTTCCCTTAAATTCAGCTTCCAGAACACCGACATATTCGCTGTTGCCGTCAAAATCCATGTAGAAATGCGTTACATATTTCATCATGTCCTTATGTTCCTGACGCATACACATGTATTTTGGTATCATTACCCTTACGTCAAAGTACCTCTTATCAAAGCACTCGGGCAGCGAACCCACAACATCCGCCAAGCCCCCGGTCTTTATAAAGGGCACTGCCTCTGACGCAATATAGATCACATTTTTCATATTTTTATCCTTTCAGCCAGTTTTTTCATCTCCCGTGCATTCTCGACCACCTTATCAGTGATCTGGGCTCCTCCAAGGAGTCTGGAAAGCTCGCCCACCGATTCCTCAAAGTCAAGCTCCTTAAGCGACGTCCTTGTCTTTCCGTCCTCTACTTCCTTTCTTATGAGGAAGTGATGGTCCGCCATTGCCGCTATCTGCGGAAGGTGGGTTATACAGATGACCTGGTGGCGCTTCGCTATCCTCTGCAGGCTCTCCGAAACCTTCTGGGCTGTTCTTCCGCTTATGCCCTCATCGATCTCGTCAAAAATAAGCGTGTCCGTCTTATCGGAATCCGCAAGTACAGTTTTTATCGCAAGCATTACCCTCGACAGCTCTCCTCCGCTTGCGACCTGGGCTAGGGGCTTTACCTTTTCCCCGGGATTTGTCGATATAAGAAATTCAACGCTGTCGAGACCGTTCTCTCCCGGTGCCTCTTCATCGGTAGCAATATTTATTTCGAAAGAAACCGCTTCAAAATTAAGCTCTTCCAGCTCTTCTTTTAATTTCTTTTCCAGCTCTCCCGCGGCATCCCGCCTTATACGGGATATTTTAAGCCCTGTGCTCAAAAGCTCCTGCCTGGTCTTAAGCTCATCCGCCTTAAGCTTCTCTATGGTCTTATCGTAATTCTCAAGCTCTGAGAGCCTTCTGCTTCTTTCTTCAGCCGCTGAGCATATCTGCTCGATATCCCTACCGTATTTTACCTTGAGAGTATTGATTAAGTCCAGTCTTTCTCGTATTAAATTAAAATCTTCTTCGGAAAACTTTAATTCTCCTATGTAAGTATCAAGGTCCTTCCTGAAATCTCCCAGAAGTGAATCTATTTCCTCCAGCTGACCGGAAAGCTCTCCGGCTTTTGTATCCAGACCGGATATCTCCGAAAATGCCCTTATACCCCTGCTTAATTTGTCCGAGACCCCGCCGTCCTCATAACCGATAAGAGCCGCTGTTTCCGTGGCGTGCATCGTAAGCTTAAGGGAATTATTCATAAGTGCGAAGCGCTCCTCGAGCTCCTCGTCCTCCCCGGGCTTTAAGTCTGCTTTCTCTATCTCCTCCAGCTCAAACCGCAGAAGATCCGCCTCTCTTAAGCGCTCTGCCGGGTCCGCATCCCTGTCCGCCAACCTTTTAACAAGCTCTTTATAGTTTACATAATTCTTGTGATACTCCTCCATCAGTTTATCCAGCTTTTCACCGGCGTAGGAATCCAGTATCTCCAGCTGGTTCTTCGCGTAGAGCAGCTTCTGGTGCTCATGCTGACCGTGAATATCTATGAGCGAGCCGGTAATGCCCTTTATCAAAGAAGCTGTAACTGCATTGTCATTCAGCCTCATTAAGCTTTTGCCCGCGCTTATGTGCCGCCTTATTATCAGATTGTCCTCCCCGGCGTCTATATCGGAATCCGAAAGGACTTTTAATACCTCTTTATTGTCGGTGCTGAATACAAGCTCAATATCGGCATCCTTCTCTTCATCCCGGACTATGTCCTTCGGGAGCTTTCCCCCGAGAGCCAGCGTCAGAGCCCCGATGACCAGGGATTTTCCCGCTCCGGTCTCTCCGGTAAATATATTTAAGCCCTCTCCGAATACCACTCCGGTCTCATCTATAAGGGCTATGTTTTTAACCTTAAGGCTGTATAACATTAAAGCATGTCCTTGATCTTCTTTAAAACGGCTTCGGCATCTCCCCTGGAGCGTACCGCGCAAAATATCGTATCATCCCCGGCTATAGAGCCGACTATCTCCGGAAGGGAGAGCTCATCCAGAGCGGCTGCCACTGCCATTGCCATGCCCGATACCGTCTTTATTACCAGAAGCTGTGTCGCCGTACTTATGGATTCCGTACCCTCCTTTAGGACACGGGCATACTTCTCCGAATAATTCTGGTTTCTGCTGACGGCAGCCGCGTAGCGCATCTTTTTTCCACCGGCAGGTATCTTTATAAGCTTAAGCTCCCTTATGTCCCTGGAGACCGTGGCCTGAGTCACGTCAAAGCCCTGCTGTCTTAAGCGCTCCGACAGCTCCTCCTGAGTCTCTATGACCTCATTGGCAATTATATCCAGTATCTCGCTCTGTCTTTTTTTCTTCATTTCCACCTGCCTGATATTTTTATAATTTATGCGCAGATCCCGATCCTATTTCTTAAACTTATCTGAAAGTATTGTCAAAAAGCTCTCCTCGTTGATCCTCATTATCCTTGCGGAGTGTTTAGAGCGTGCGATCTCCACGCTGTCCGATGCCTCCAGTGAAAAAGAGACCCTTCCGTCAAAATTAACCTCCGTCTCCCTATCAGATGTCTCTATCCTTATGATATTTTCATCCGAGAGTACGATACTCCTTGTATTAAGTGTATGCGGACATATCGGGGTAATACAGATAATGTGTGACTTGGGTTCTATGATCGGTCCCCCGGCCGAAAGTGAATATCCGGTAGAGCCTGTAGGGGTACAAATTATTATACCATCTGCCCGGAAGGATGACAAGAACTTATCATTTACCCACACCCCGTATTCCACAACCCTTAAGCTGCCCTTACGGTTGATAACGACATCATTTAAGGCTGTATTCTGACATTTTAAATTCCCGCCTCTGTCTTTGACGTAGCCGTTTAGCATCATCCTCTCCTCGATATGGCAGCGGTCGTTTTTTAGCGCATCCACCGCCTCATCGAGCATATCCGGCTCCACATCGGTCAAAAAGCCCAGCTTTCCTGCATTTATCCCGAGAATAGGAAGAGAAAGCCCTATCGTGTCCCTTGCAGCCGCGATCAGGGTTCCATCTCCTCCGATCACTATGACACATTCCACATCCTCAGGGATCTGTCCCGGATCGGTATATACTCCGTTTATCTCATCCCTTGAGACATGCTTATCCACAGTACAGCCGGCTCTTAAGAGCTTATCGCTGAGGGCATTGGTGACTTTAAGCTCCCTGTCTCTTTCCCAATTGGTTATTATATAAAATCTCTTCACTTAAGCTCCTCATGGGCTCTTTCCACGAGAGCCTCTGTATCCGTCTCGAGGGGGGCTCCGGTCTCCTGCCCTCCCTTGCCTATATACATCAGGTATTCTATATTTCCCTTGGGTCCCTTGATCGGCGAATAGTCAAGCCCCAAAACCTTAAACCCCGAGGCTGCGGCAATTTCCGTGCACTTCTCTATCACCTCGCGGTGTGTCTCCTTATCCCTTACAACCCCGTTCTTTCCTACCCTGTCCCGTCCTGCTTCAAACTGGGGCTTTATGAGGCAGACCATCTCAGCCTCGTCATTTAGTATATCAAAGGCGGGAGGAAGGATTTTATCCAGGGAGATAAACGATACGTCCGCAGAGGCGAAATCAGGACTTTCAGGAAAATCCGCCCTGCTCATATAGCGGAAATTTGTCTTCTCCATGGATACGACCCTCTCGTCATTCCTTAAGCTCCATGCCAGCTGTCCGCTGCCGACATCTATTGAATATACCCGAGCTGCCCCGTTTTGAAGCATGCAGTCCGTAAATCCCCCGGTAGACGCTCCGATATCCATGCATATTCTGCCGCCAAGCTCTATCGGAAAGACCTCCAGCGCCTTTTCCAGCTTATAGCCGCCCCGGCTTGCGTACCTTAAACTTTCACCCTTAAGCTCGATTTCCGCCTCTTCCGGAAAAAGCGTTCCGCTCTTGTCCTCCCGCTGCCCGTCCACAAAGACCTCTCCCGCCATGATATGCCTCTTTGCCTGCTCTCTCGACGGCGCAAGTCCTCTTTCCGTCAGCAGGACATCAAGTCTCTTCTTCATGCTTTAAGATCCGCTCTGCCACGCTCTCGGCGTCAATCCCGATATCCTTCTTTAATATCTCCACGTTTCCATGCTCCACGTACTCGTCCGGAATACCGATATTTATTATTGTCCCGGTATATTTAAGCTCATCCGCCTTTATCCTGACCTTCTCCCCGAAGGCTCCCGAAAGGACATTCTCTTCCATAGTAACGATGGTTGAATACCCCTCAACCGCCGCCTTTACCATATCCTCGTCTATGGGCTTTATGAACCTGGCGTTGATAAGGCAGGCCTCTATGCCGTTTTCACTTAAGATCTCCCTTACCTTAACCGCAGTCTCCACCATACTCCCCACGGCGAGCAGTATTACCCTGCTTCCCTCGAATATAAGCTCCGACCTGGCATACTTGATCTCCTGCCTTTTCTCCGTAAGGGCGTCGTAGGCTGAGCCTCTGGGATAGCGCACGGCTATGGGTCCGTGAAAATCCACGGCAAACTTCATCATATCCGAAAGCTCCCATTTATTCTTCGGAGCCATTATCGTCATATTCGGTATTGAGGACAGATAGGAGAGATCAAAAATGCCCTGGTGGGTCTCTCCGTCTGCGCCGACTATGCCTGCCCTGTCTATTGCAAATACAACATGGAGGTTTTGGATGCAAACGTCATGGAGTATCTGGTCATACGCCCGCTGCAGGAAGGACGAATATACCGCGACTACCGGGATCATTCCTCCCGCTGCCAGCCCCGCCGCAAAGGTAACCGCATGCTCCTCGGCTATCCCCACATCGAAAAACCTGTCCGCATAGAGGGAGGCGAACCTCTTTAAGCCCGTGCCGTCCGGCATGGCGGCGGTTATTGCACAGACCTTATCATTCCTCGCCGCGAGCCTTATCATAACCGTTGAAAAAACATCCGTATATGCCGCCTTGGCCTTGTTCTTAAGCGGAAGCCCCGTCTCTATATCAAAGGGGTCCGTCCCGTGAAATCTCGCCGGGTGCCTCTGCGCGGGTGCATAGCCCCGCCCCTTCTTAGTACAGGCGTGGATGATGACAGCATGGGGCACCTTTTTCGCCTCCCTTATCATCTTCCTTACGGCGTCTATGTCGTGACCGTCCACCGGTCCCAAATAGGTTATACCCATATCCTCAAAGAACATTCCCGGGACGAAGAGCTGCTTTATAGAGCTTTTATACCTCTTTAAGGAATCCACTACCGCGGCTCCCTTCGGCATCTTCATAAGCCCCTTTTGCAGCTTAAGCTTTAGGTTCTGGTACCCCTCCGCCGTCCTTATGCTCTGCAGATAGCCGGAGATACCTCCTACATTCTCCGATATGGACATATTGTTGTCATTCAATATGATGATGAAATTTGTATTAAGCTTGGAGGCATTGTTCAAAGCCTCGTAGACCATACCCCCTGTAAGGGCTCCGTCTCCTACCACGCTTATAACATGATATTTTTCATGCAGCAGATCCCGGGCCTTTACGAGTCCCAGACCTGCGGAAACGGCTGTTGAGGAATGACCGGTATCGAAGGCGTCGCAATCGCTCTCCCTGTGCTTCGGAAAGCCGCTTATCCCGCCGTACTGCCTTAGATGCACAAAATCATCCCGTCTGCCTGTAAGTATCTTATGCGTATAGGACTGGTGCCCCACGTCGTAAACTATCTTATCCTCCGGCAGAGTAAGCTCCAGATGCATCGCCATGGTAAGCTCTACTATACCCAGATTGGAGCCTAAATGCCCTCCGGTGACCGAGATCTTCCTTATCAGGAAGCTCCTTATCTCCTGAGCCAGAAGGGCATAGTCATCCGGATTTATCCTCTTTATATCATTGGCTTTTTTTATCTTTTCGATTATCATTTATCCCTGTCGATCAAATAAACGATCAGTTCCTCTAAAAATTCACTCTTTACCGACAGCTTCCCTGCCTCACTCACTGCCTGCTCGGAATAAGCCCTCACATCCCTTTTGGCGCCGTCGAGCCCGTTGTAGGTTATATAAGTGACCTTGCCGTTTTTTTCGTCGCTCCCTACCGGCTTGCCTAAGATCTCCTCATCCCCCTCTACGTCCAGGATATCGTCCTTTATCTGAAACGCTATCCCCAAAGCCCTTGCCATCCTCTCCAGGGCAGCCACATCCTCCTGACTGGCGCCGGCAAGTATCGCGCCTGTCATCGCTGCGGCTTCAAGGAGCCTCGAGGTCTTGTTCTCATATATAAATTCCAGCTCACCTATATCGGGGTTTGTAAGTGCCTTCTCATTCTTAACGTCCACCGACTGACCCCCGAGCATACCGTTTAAGCCGGATTTGTCGAATAATACCGTCAAAGCCCTCGGTATGTTTTTATTGTCAGGCTCCGCGTCAAATGCCTTAAGCGCCGTCTCAATGCTTAAATTCAAAAGACCGTCGCCTGCAAGTATAGCCATCGCCTCCCCGTATACCTTATGCGTGGTAGGCTCTCCCCTCCTCAGCTCGTCGTTATCCATGGCAGGAAGGTCGTCATGCACCAGCGAATAGCTGTGTATCATCTCGAGTGCAGCCATGAAGGGCTCTATCGAGCCTCCCTGTCCTCCGAACATCCTGTAGCTTTCCTCCATTATGATGGGGCGAAGCCTCTTCCCTCCGAGGCGCACCGAGTAATTCATGGCACGGCTGATCTCGCTCAATACCCCCTCTTCCCCGGGGAGAAAGGAATAGATTGCCTTCTCCGCGCGTTCCTTTCTTTTTTTAAGTTCATCACTGAAAGTCATCGAGTCCGCCATCTTCATTTATCACCTTTACCTTTTTTTCCACCTCATCTATTTTGGCATTGGCCGCCTTTAGTACCTTCATACCCTCCTCAAATGCCTTAAAGGATTCCTCGAGAGTAATATCGTCGTCCTCAAGCCTTTCAACTATCCCGTCCAAAAGCTCAAAGCTCTCCTCGACGCTGAGCTTTTCGTAATTATCTTCCTTGTTCCTGTCCTGTTTTTTCGCTGACACTTGCACTTAACCTTCCGTTTCTTAAATAAACCCTTATCTCGTCCCCTACCTCTACCTGGTCTATATCCTTAATTGCCCTTCCGTCAGTATCGGTGGTATAGGTATAGCCCCTGGACAGGGAGGACAGCGGCGACAGCCCGTTCAATCTCTCCGCCAGTATACTAAGCCTGCTGCGGCGGGCGTTTAAAGCCATGTTCATCCCGTGTATCAGGCTGTCCTCAAGCTTTAAGAGCCGCATCCGCTTCTCCTTCATTTTAGATTCCGGACTTAAGGCTCTGAATCTGAACGTATACTCGTCTATCCTGTTTAAAGCCTCCGAAAGCTTATCCTCCATCAGCTCGCCAAATCTCGACCGGTAGTAGGAAAGCTCCTCCATCAGGCTGTCATATTCAAAGGTAGCCAGCTCCGCAGCCTCGGAGGGTGTCGAAGCCCTTTTATCGGCAACGAAATCGGCTATCGTAAAATCTGTTTCGTGCCCTGTGCCTGAAATGACCGGGATAGGGCAGTCAAATATCGTCCTCGCGACAATCTCCTCGTTAAATGCCCAAAGATCCTCTATGCTTCCGCCGCCTCTTCCGACTATTATAACGTCCGGTTCATATTTACAGAGCCTGACTATCCCGTTTGCGACCGACTCTGCCGCTCCCTCTCCCTGAACCTTTGCGGGGTAGAGGATTATCTCAATATGGGGATTTCTCCTTGTGGCTATATTTATTATATCCCTTACAGCCGCACCGGTTGGAGCGGTGACCACCCCGAGCCTTTGTACAAAAGCGGGGATCTCCCTCTTATATTCCTCGGAAAACATCCCCATCTCTTCAAGCTTTGCCTTTAATTTTTCAAACCTCTCGTAGAGCTCTCCCGCCCCCTGATGGCTTATCTTTTTAGCGTATATCTGATATTTACCGTCACGCTCATATACGCTTATGTTCCCTCTTACGATGACGGAATCGCCCTCTTTAAGCCTGAACTCAAGACCTGCCGCATCCGACGCGAACATAACCCCGGCAATCGCGGCGCGTTCATCCTTTAAAGTAAAGTAAATATGACCGGACTGATGATACTTTACGTTGGAGAGCTCCCCGCTGACGTTTATGCCCCGGAGCGAAAGGTCGTCCTCCATCAGGCCCTTTATATATCTGTTGACCTGAAAAACAGAATAAGTTCCCGCCATTTTACAGCTTCATCTCTCTTACGATATTGGCTAGTATACCGTTTATAAAGGAGGGGGAATCCTCCGGTCCGTACTTTTTAGCCAGCTCCACGGCTTCATTTATGGCGACGCTCACCGGGATATCGTCGTCGTGTATCATCTCAAAGACTGCAAGCCTGAAAATTGCCAGCTCAACCCTTCCCATGCGTGCGGTATTCCATTTTTCCGCATAGGTATTTATCACCTCGTCCAGCTCCCCAGAGCGCTGGATCACTTCATTCGCCTTTTTTTCTATGTATTCAAGGGAATCCTCATCTGCGTTCCTCTCCGGATCTTCAAGATATTTTTTTATCTGCTCCGGCATCAGCGATTGATCGTTAAATTCCGACATGAATACTAGGATGAATATATTTTCTCTTAAACTTCTCCTGCTAAGTTTCTTTACACTCATGAAGACGCCGCACCCTCGATCTGTATCTGTTCTACCCTTATGTTCACACTCTCTACCGTAAAGCCTGTCATGGTCTCTATCCCCGACTTAACCTTTTCCTGTACCCTCTTTGAAACATCGGGTATGGAATATCCGTATTTTATGTCTATGGCTATATAGGCATTGACCCTTCCCTTATCCACGTCTATCCTGACCCCGGTATTGGGACTTTTGTGACCGACATAGCCCATTATCTTTTTTCCAAAGCCCCCTGCCATGGCAGCTACTCCCTCAACCTCCTGGGCTGCAAGGGCAGCGATAACCGATACCACGTCGTCGGCTATCTTGACAACTCCGGTTCCGGTCTTCGCGAGCACGTAGCTTTCGACCTTCTGGTTTTCCTTTTCCATTTCATCCTCCTTAAAACAATGCCGCCTATACTCCTACATCGAAAATGTAAGCGTATATTCCGTATTATCCCTGATATAATCCGCATGAGACTGCTTCTCATACAGCTCAAATATCCTGTGCTTTTCGAAAAGCTCTGTCACCATCTGCGCATAGACATTCGCATCCGAGCACTTTATCGTAACGTAGACCTCTCCCTTTGAGCGGGCATCTTCAAAGCATCTTGCCAGCTGCTCCATATCCACGGAGGTAAAGTATTTCCCCTCCACTACATAATAGTACCTGCCCAGAGACGTACATTCCGGTATACGGGCAGGGGTGGATATCTGGTGGGTCTTAAGCAGGATATGATCGTTTACTCCGAAGTAATTATAATTGATCTTTTCCGCCTCTTCCACGTTCTCGGAGTCTCTGTAGGACGCATCCCCCCAGGTGGCGTCCACGAAGCAGTTAACCCCGTCCATGCTAACCATGTTCCAGGAATGGTTCTCGTTGTTCGCCCTTCCGTATACGATGGTGCTGACTACCCCCATCCTGTCCAGCAGGTATTTCATAGCCATCGAATAGCCCTGACACACGCTCCTGCCGGTTATAAATACCGATACGATATTCTGGTTGTCCGGGGCATCCGGGTCGTAGTTAGTATGCGCTATGATATAGTCATAGGCATATTTGACCTTTGTATAATCGTCGCTCTGTGCAGGAGGCGCCCCGGCTATTATCTCGCCCACCCTGCTTTCTATTGCCGCCTGGCGTATCCGCCTCTCCTCGGCGCTTACGTTGTATTTTCCGGTTATTCCCAGCCTTACCGCCACTTCTCCGCGCTTTGTAAGGCTTATCTTATAGCCGTCCACGTAGAATATCTCGGGATGATCGAGCATCACATAATTAAAGCACTTGTCCACTATATCCACGTCGAGCGTGGAAAGCTCGACATTGTCCGCCATCTGGAGGAAGCAGTTGAATATCTCCTTGTATATCTTCTTCTCCTGCGAGTTTAAAAGGGCGAAGCAGTAGTTGCTCTGGTCATTAAACTGATAGCTCGCCTCGGGGTCGGAAACTGTCTCCTGTTTCTTCTCCTCTTTTTCTTCTTT